>NZ_BAZS01000004.1 GCF_001310895.1 Virgibacillus halodenitrificans JCM 12304
TCCAATCAATTCGTACACAGCATACTAAGTGAACGCAATTTTCCTTCGTAGATATAATAGGAAATAGTAGCGAAGGGGAAATATGGAGACTCCTCGAAAATGAAAATACACATTTTCTTCGTGCGATGCCTTGCTGACGATGCTTTCCTTGTGCTGCGGGAAGAGAGGCCTAGATGTGACCCCGGAAAGCGGAATATTTCCCCGTAGCGGTGATTTACGCTGCCTCTATATTCTAAGTTACGTCGCAGTATATCTCTTTTGCGAATTAATGAGTAACCCAAACATATATAGTAGAACATTAAAAAAGCCATGCTCCTTAGAGAAGCATGGCTCTTGATTTATATTTTTGATTTACTCTTTTTACTTTCTATTCGCTTATCATGCTCTGAGATAATATAAGCACAGGTTGCGTCCCCGGTTATATTCAAGGAAGTTCGCAGCATGTCCAATAATCGGTCAACACCAATAATTAGAGCAATACCTTCTACAGGAAGACCAATTTGCTTTAATACCATTGAAAGCATAATTAAACCCACCCCTGGTACACCAGCAGTTCCGATACTTGCTAGTGTTGCAGTTAGAATGATCATAAGAATATCATTGAAGCCCAAGGAAATGGCATATACTTGCGCAATAAACACCGTAGCAACTGCCTGCATAATTGCAGTGCCATCCATATTAATTGTCGCTCCAAGTGGCTGAACAAAGCTACTAATGGACTTTTTTACACCAAGTCGTTCTTGGGCCATCTTCATGGATACAGGCAATGTAGCACTGGAACTCGACGTACTAAAGGCAACAGACATTGCCGGGAAAAATTCCTTATAAAACTTTAGTGGACTAGCCTTACCAATTCCCTTGATTGCCAGGCTGTATGTAACTGCACCGTGAATAATCAAGGACAAAATTACTGCAACCATATACATAAACATGGAACCTAGTGCATCTAATCCTGCATCACCAATTGCTGATGCAATAAGCGCAAACGCACCATATGGAGCCGTTCTCATAATACCATTAACAAGGAAAATCAAAATATCATTTGCTTGCTCAAATAAACGATAAATGCCTGCCGTTTTTTCTCCCAGAACAGCAAGGGCAACCCCAATGAATATGGCAAATGCAATAATTTGCAGCATATCTCCAGATGTCATCGCTTCTAGTGGATTCGATGGAATAATATTAACCAAGGTCTCCATAATTGGCGGCGGGGATTCTGCTGAATAATCCGCATTACTTGTGTCAAAAACACCTGCTTTTCCTGGTTCCAGCAAATAACCTACTCCTAAGCCAATACTTAAGGCGATAGCAGTGGTAACAAGGTAGAATACAATTGTTTGCATACCTATTCTTCCTAGCTTTGCAGGATCACCAAGCCCTGCAGTACCTAAAACAATAGACACAAATACGATAGGTACAACAATCATCATGATGAGGTTTAAGAATATCTGGCCAACAGGCTCAAGTGCATATTTATTTACTCCGTGAAATAGATCTGGAGAAGAAAAGCTTAGACCGATCCCTACAATTACCCCTAAAGCGAGAGCAATTAGTATCTTTTTAGTTAGACTCATAGCTGCAATCCTTTCTATTTGTAGATTAGTAGATTAAAAAAACGAAAGGTAAATCTTTTGTATTGGGTAGGATGGTTGGGTAACTGGTTGGAAGTACGTATTGGAATTGGCGCCCCCGGCAGGATTCGAACCTGCGACACACGGTTTAGGAAACCGATGCTCTATCCCCTGAGCTACGGGGGCTTATATTAGATGGTCCATTAAATCAGAGAAGGATGCTGCAATTTTATCAGCACTATTCATTATACAAAAAGGTGACATAAAAGAAAAGAGTAATCTTTACCAAATGGTATCTAGGACTTTTATATGTTAAAATAATTTACATCTGTTTTTAATTTTGGATTGGATTGGAGGAGTCTGTATGACAGGAGTTCCCTTTATGGCAATCGAAGGGCCGATAGGTATTGGGAAAACCTCCCTTGCAAAAAAACTTTCTGTTCATTATGATGTCCATTTATTAAGAGAAATTGTCGAGGAAAACCCATTTCTCGGTAAATTCTATGAAGATATAGATGAGTGGAGCTTTCAAACGGAAATGTTCTTTTTATGCAATAGATTTAAACAATTGGAAGATATAGAGAAAAAGTATCTCAAAGAGAATAAGGCAGTTATTGCTGACTACCATATATCAAAAAATATGATATTTGCAAAACGAACGCTTCAAGCTGATAAAATTGATAAATACGAACAAATTTATCATATTCTTACGGATGATATGCCTGTTCCAAATATGATGATTTATTTACATGCAAGTCTTGATACCATTTTGGACCGTATTCATAAGCGTGGTAGGGATATTGAACAAAATATTAAGCCTTCCTATTTAGCACAGCTGGCACAGGATTATGAGGATTATATGAATGAATTTGAAATTCTCCACCCCGACATTCCAGTTATTCGTATTAATGGAGATGAAATAGATTTTGTCCAAAATCAGAATGACCTCGAGGCAATCATCTCACTTGTTGATAAAAATATGAACAAAATGAATACCCAAAAAATGAAATAGTAATAGACCGTCCTAATTTTAATTAATCCTATTTTTTAGTAAAAGGAGAACAAAAAATGAATTTGAGAGATAAATACCTCATTCCAAATGACAGCATTATCACCATTGCTGGAACAGTAGGTGTAGGTAAATCAACGATGACTAATGCCTTAGCTGATGCATTGCAATTTAAAACTTCCTTTGAAAAGGTTGAAACTAATCCATATTTGGAGAAGTTTTATGCTGACTTTGAACGTTGGAGTTTTCATCTGCAAATCTATTTCCTTGCAGAACGTTTTAAAGAACAAAAGAAGATATTTGAGTATGGGGGCGGCTTTATCCAGGATCGTTCCATTTATGAGGACACGGGAATCTTTGCTAAGATGCATTATGATAATGGGACAATGTCACAGACAGATTATGAGACCTATACAAATTTATTTGACGCGATGGTTATGACACCCTACTTCCCGCATCCAGACCTGCTTATTTATTTAGAGGGTTCATTTGATGAAGTGATGCAACGCATTCAACTGCGCGGAAGGGAAATGGAAAAGAATACACCTATAGCGTATTGGGAAGAAATGTATACCCGCTACCAAAATTGGATTGACAATTTTAATGCCTGTCCTATTCTTAGAATAAATATATCTGATTATGATTTAATGAAAGAGAAAAATTCCGTAGAACCAATTCTCGAGAAGATTGGCCATTTTATTCAACAATCCAGACGCTGGAAAACACGGGAAAGCATACGATAAAAAATGGGGCATTGGCATGTAGATTTTTAGTAGTTGGAGGAAACTGCAAACTAGTGTGGGGAAAATCTGCCGGAGAATAGATTAATCGGCAATAGAGCTGGAATATCCGCTGGAGGATAGATTAATCAGCAGCAGAGCTGGAATATCCGCCGGAGAACAAATTAATCAGCAGCAGAGCTGGAATATCCGCCGGAGAATAGATTAATCAGCAGTAGAGCTGGAATATCCGCCGAAGAATAGATTAATCGGCAGCAGAGCTAGAATATCCGCCGGAGAATAGATTAATCGGCAGCAGAGCTGGAATATCCGCTGGAGGATAGATTAATCAGCAACAGAGCTGGAATATCCGCCGAAGAATAGATTAATCAGCAATAGAGCTGGAATATCCGCCGAAGAACAAGATAATCGGTAGGAGACATTCGCAAACTAGCTACCATACGTTTTTTCCCGAATTACTAAATCACTGAGCAACTCCAATATATATATTAGAACCACTAAGTAAAACTAAAAATCTCTTATAAAAAAGCTGTTTGATGCACAGGGAAAATCCAGTTACATCAAACAGCTATTATTATTTATCATCTTTTGAATTTGAAGTATCGTCTTTAACATCCTTCTTTTCCTTGCTATTCGTCTCGTCATCGCTCATTAAGTCATTGGCTGAATTTTTAAACTCACGCAATGTCTGACCTGCTGCTTTTCCGATCTCTGGTAACTTTTTTGGACCAAAGATGATGAGAGCCAAAACAATAATAAGAATCAAGCCAGGAACACCTATACTGCCTATTCCCATTGCTTTCACCTCCATTAGTAGACCAGTCTTATTAAAACGTATCATTACAAGACCAAAAATTATTAACTAATAAGCATAGTCTATATTTGTATTGTATCATGGTTTAATAGGACTAGCATACCCCAAATAAAGAAAATAAAAGCACTTATTATTCCGTATAACTTACGAATGAGAATACAAATAATTTAATGAAAAACATTTTTATACTGAGATGATTATTTTTTTAGAAGCATATTACCTTTGCACCTTCAGCATCTTATTTTTCTCTAACGTTATTTACTTTTCCCCAGCTCAATGGATCGATCATGTGCGCTTTTCACACATTCCATTACAGCGCGTTGAAAGTCATTCCGTTGTAATGCTTCAATCCCCGCTTGAGTCGTTCCTGCTGGACTCGTAATTTTCTTTCTCAATACTTCCGCTGATTCCCCAGAAGACTTTAACATTTCTCCTGCTCCTAAAACAGTTTGGGTAATTAACGCTTTAGCAGTGGAAGGATCTAATCCCGACTCTACTGCAGCTTTTTCCATTGCTTCAACAAGAAAATAAATATATGCAGGCCCACTTCCTGAAATACCTGTCACAATGTGCATTTCATCCTCTTTTACAATTGCTGTCGTGCCTATCGTTGCAAAGAGAGCCTCTGCTTCTTTGACATGACTTTCTGTAGCATGGTTACCCGCAGCAATTGCAGTTGCTGAAAATCCGATAGATGCAGATGTATTCGGCATTGCACGAATTACCGGTGCGTTTTTACCGACCAATTTACTAATATAGTCCGTAGATATGCCGGCAATGACAGAAATAATGACTTGCTCTGGTTGAATATAAGGTCTGATCGACTCTACCGCCGCTTCCAAGTCATATGGTTTGGTTGCCAGAATAATGATATCTGTCCCCTCAATTACCCTTTCTTTATCTGCAATACTTTGGATTTGATATTTTTTTTCTAATCGTTCCATGCGTTCTTTATTATTTTTGTTTGTCACGATTACATTCTCTTTATTAAATATATTTGCTTTAACAATACCAGATATAATAGCTTCTGCCATAGACCCGGCTCCGATAAATGCTATTTTTTTCATAATTTGCCCTCCTGATTTTAAAATAAAAAAAATCCCTTCATCCCTCAATATAAGGACGAAAAGATTTCCGCGGTACCACCTATTTTGGCATGCGTAAACATGCCCGACTTTTATTGATAACACAGCTTACTGTGGTTAGGTTTAATCTAACAACTCCCAGGTAGGTTCATACATGTCTATATCGATGGAATCTTTCAGCCGATGAATTCCAATCTCTTTCGATCGAACAATGTATTACTGGTCTGATCATCGTTTGTTTATTTACTTGTATAAGTATGTAATATAAGCGTTGTAATTAAAAATGTCAAGCATGCATGCAAATTTAGATGAAATAAGCTACTATAGAGGAGAAAAGTAACATGGAATGGAAGAGGCGAATACGAATGAGTGATCAAAACCTCCAGCAACTAATAAACGTCAAAAATGAAATGACTCGTTTTATGATGACATATAAGTTTGGCATGGATGAGATGAATACGAAGCTGAATATATTGAAGGAAGAATTTCAGCACTTTCATGAATACAATCCTATTGAACATATAAAAACAAGGCTTAAATCTCCTGAAAGTATTTTTAAAAAAATGTACCGAAAAAACTTAGAGATTACCCTGCTATCTATTAAAGAGAATATCCAAGATATTGTTGGCATACGAATCGTATGTTCATTTATTTCTGATATATATAGAATCAGTGAAATGTTAAAGCAACAAAAAGATATTACGTTTATCAAATTTAAAGATTACATAAAGCATCCGAAGTCAACTGGCTATCAAAGCTTGCATATCATTGTTTCTATTCCTGTCTATATGTCTGATCGAAAAGAAGAAGTTTTTGTAGAGATTCAAATTCGGACAGTGGCCATGGACTTTTGGGCAAGCTTAGAGCATAAAATTTATTATAAATATAATAAGGAAATACCAGAAAGATTAACAAAGGAGCTTGTTGATGCAGCAAGGGTGGCTTCAGAGCTTGATCACAGAATGGAACAGTTGCATAAAGAAGTAAATCATATTAAAGAAGCAGAACAAGAACGTGAGCTGCAAGTACTTCAAGTGAACAACGAAAATTTCCACCTTCCCATGGGATTATTAACATCTTTTATAAAGGAAGAGGAATAGAAGATTGCTATCCTTTTTCTTATTTGGCTAAAAAGGATCTATGGCAAATGTTGAGGTAAAACGTATTTTGTTCTTTCATAGTTGAAGGTAGAAGATACTTCTCCAATTATTAAATACCTTTAATCAATTAATACCATATACCAATTGATGGGGATGGAAGATGGCAATTTAAGAACGCAACGTCCTGGGGCTGGGGCTGCGCTTACTCGCCCCACCAACCCCCTCTGTGGAACGATTGCATGACCAACGTCCTCGAAAAAGAAAACCACTTTTTCATCGTGCGATGTTTCTCTTAGAAGCTTTCCTTGTCCTGTTAGCCCACGAAATAGCATGAGCTGAAGACACTAAACGGAGCGAAGTGTATTTCCCGAATCACTGAATAACCACAATATATATTTAAACACTAAAAAAACCGTTACAAATGTAACGGTTTTTCATATCTCCAAAATTTATGCGCTTAGTTAAAATGGAGGAGGTAGAGGGATTCGAACCCCCGCGCGGTTTGACCCGCCTGTCGGTTTTCAAGACCGATCCCTTCAGCCAGACTTGGGTATACCTCCGTGACGACAAGATATAATATATCATGCATCATTTTTACTGTCAATTATTTTTGTAGATTTTTTTATTCATAAGTGAAAGTCTTAATTTTCTTTATAGTTAAAGAGATGGAATATGAATACTTCCATCCCTTTATTTGTAAACTAATGCCTAATTTACTTCGTGCGTTTATCAAATTCTTCTTTAATTTTAGGGTAGATTTCCTTATTCGTAAGTAGCTCAAGAATTGTCAGCGCAATTGCTTTTGCACCAGTAATTAAAGCTTGATCACCCTTTTCTGATCGTGCAGCTTCCCTAAATTCCACTGTATGTCCAATTAAGTCACTAGAACCAATTTTAATGTGAGGATGAATTGTCGGAACAACTTGACTTATATTACCTGCATCTGTGGAACCGAGGGCTGTTTTTTTCTCTAATTTAACCTTTTCCCCTAATCCTTCAACCACTTCTTTGAATACCTGATCGAAAGAATCGTTAAGAATAAAGTTGTCTACCTCGTTTTGAAAGGCCGTAACTTTTACAGTCGCACCAGTAGTCAAAGCAGCTCCTTCGGCAATTGCCTTTACCTTTTTAGTTACTTCATCTAATACTGGTCTGGAGGCTGCCCGCAAATAAAATTTTGCTTTCGCATATGCTGGTACAATATTAGGAGCATCCCCTCCATGTGTGATAATGCCATGGATGCGTACATCTGATGGTAAATGCTGGCGCAGTGCATTAATACCGTTAAACAACTGTAATACACCATCTAATGCATTAATCCCTTTTTCCGGGTGGGCAGAAGCATGAGCAGGTTTCCCAAAGAATTCAAAGTCCAATGGATCAACAGCCAGGGTAGGGCCAGTCAGACTTGTATCAGCCCCTGGATGGAGCATAATAGCTGCATCCAGGTCTTTGACTAAACCAGCTTTAACAAAGCTTCCTTTTGCACTTCCATTAGGACCTCCTTCTTCTGCGGGTGTACCAAGTACGACAAGCTCTCCTCCTATTTCATCAATAACCTTACTTAAAGCAACAGCGGCTGCCACACTCGTTGTACCAATAATATTATGGCCGCAAGCATGCCCTATTTCCGGTAAGGCATCATATTCAGCTAGGAAACCAATTGTCAGACCATCGAGTATTCCTTTTTTTCTTGCCAGAAAAGCAGTTTCATGACCAGCTACACCTTTTTCAACCAGAAATCCTTCTTCAACAAGAATGTTAACTAATTGTTCTGAAGCAAAATATTCTTCATTACCTATTTCAGGCCGATCATGAATGGCATGACTTGTTTGAATATAGCGCTCTTTATTTTCCTCAATATTTTCAGAAATACGTTTTTTGATTTCTTCTAAACTCTTAGCTATTACTGTCATTTTTTTCACCTCTACCTTTTCTTTTAAATTAATGTCCGATTTCACTTAATGGAACAAAGGTTGGAATGGAATTACCATCACGCTCTTCAATGATAAAATCTGCTACATCCTCTGTTTGATATATCTCAGCTAGTTTTTTAAGTGTTTTATTATCTTTGTCTTTTTCCTGAACAGCAATAATGTTAATGTATGGTGTCGCTGTCTCATCCTCATGGTAGATGGAATCCTCCAATGGACTGTAACCTGCATCTACAGCAATACCGTTGTTTATAATAGAAGCGTCTACATCTGGTAGTACTCTCGGTGTTTGCCCTGCAACCAACAATTCAAAATTTAAGTTTTTAGGATTCTCAACAATTTTATCAAGGGAGCCATTCCCATCGAAGCCTTCTTCCAACTTAATTAAACCTGCATCCTGTAATAACAGTAATCCACGACCCATGTTCGTTGCTTCATTTGGTAATGCAATCGTTCCTCCCTCAGGAATACTCTCAACACTATCATGCTTTTCAGAATACAATCCCATTGGTGCAATAACCGTAGTGGCTATAGGTGTTAAATCCAATTCATGCTCTTTAATAAATGCATCAAAATAGGAAACGGTCTGGAAAGCATTTGCATCAATTTCTCCTTCAGCTAGTGCCATGTTTGGTTGCACATAATCAGAGAAACGAACAATTTCAACATCTATCCCCTCCTCCTTGGCTTTTTCAGCAACATAATCCCAAATAGTTGTATCTGAACCACTAATACCTACCTTTACTTTTGTAGCAGCCTCGCCGCTTGAGCAAGCGCTAATAACAAGGGTTACGAATGAAAGTAATAAAAATAGACCAAATTTCTTCATGTTTGTTCTCTCCTTTTATGTTTATCTTCTTCTTATTTTTTTTGATAAAATGTTTCCTGATGACTGTAATCCTTGAACCATAACGACAAGAATACCAACCGTAATCAGCATGACTGTTGTATCAAATCGCTGATAACCAAACGTTATTGCCAAATCTCCGAGACCGCCACCACCAACAGCTCCAGCCATGGCCGATGCACCTACAAGACCGATGGTTGCAATGGTGATTCCCAGTAATAGCGAGCTTAAGGCTTCCGGAATGAGAAAGCGTGTGATTATCTGTCTAGGTGTGGCGCCCATTGCCTGTGCTGCTTCCATTACTCCTGGGTCAACCTCCAACAATGAATTTTCAATTAACCTGGCTATATATGGCCCTGCATAAAGCACCATCGGGACAATTGCAGCAGCAGTACCTATGGAAGTGCCTACAACTAAACGGGTAAATGGGATAACAGCTACCATCAGAATAATGAAAGGGATGGATCTAAAAATATTTACGACTGCGTTTAATAGATTAAATAATTGCTTATTTTCCCATAGATGGCCTTTTCGAGTAATAACAAGTAAAATGCCAAGAGGTAAACCAATAACGACAGAGAAAAGTAAAGAAAAACTCACCATTGCTACCGTTTCCCATAATGCTTCTATGATTTGTTGCCAATCAACTAACATTACCCAACACTTCCTTTACAGTTACTTTTTGTTGATGAATATGCATAATCACTCGCTGGATTTCCTTTTCCTCTCCCGCAAACTTAACAATTAAATTTCCAAACGGGGTCCCTTGTAATTCTGTAATACTACCGAATAATACATTTACCTCTACATCATATTGCTTTGCTATTTGTGATAGTAGTGGAGCTCCGGTAGCTTCACCAACGAATACGATCCGATAGATTTGATGGGACTCATCCTGTGCTCGAATAAGCTGATATACGGATTCTGGAATATCATCATGCATAACCGAGCTTACAAAATTGTGAGCTACTTCGGTTTTTGGCTGTGAAAATACCTCAAAGACGGATCCCGCTTCAACTACTTTCCCTCCATCAAGTACAGCTACTTTGTCACAAATCTCTCGAATAACGCCCATTTCATGGGTAATAATTAAAATGGTAATGTTATATTCCTGATTAATTTTCTTTAAAAGCTTTAATATCGAATTCGTCGTTTCCGGATCAAGTGCTGAAGTAGCTTCATCACATAACAGCACGGAAGGCTGAGTTGCTAAGGCTCTTGCAATTCCCACTCTTTGCTTCTGCCCACCAGATAGCTGATCTGGATAACTTTCTGCTTTGTCTTCTAAACCGACAAACTCTAATAATTCACTAACCCGTTTTTTAACCTCTTCTTTCGGTGTATTGGATAAAAGTAACGGCATTGCTACATTGGTAAAAACAGTTTTGGAGTTTAATAGATTAAAATGTTGAAAGATCATCCAATATTCCGTTTTGCTTCCCTCAGCTCTTTAGGCGAAAGTGAAAGTAAGTCCTGGCCGTTCACAGTTACCTTTCCTGAAGTTGGGCGTTCCAATAAGTTTACACAACGGATCAGCGAGCTCTTTCCAGCACCACTAAAACCAATAACTCCGTAAATTTCTCCCTTTTCAATATGTAAATTGACATCATCTAATGCCTTAATTTCCTGTGCTGTACCATCATAAATTTTTGTCACATGTTCAAATGTAATCATTTTTTTCCTCCTTCTAAAAATATAAAAATGCCTCTTCTTAGAAAGATAAGAAGAGGCATTTAGGAACATGCTCTTCTTATCTTTCAGGCATACGCCTGCTGGAATTGGCACGGTACTTAATCAGTCCGTTGCCGAGGTATCAAAGGGCCAGTCCCTCCACCTCTCTGGATAAGAAGTATAACTATTTAATTTTTTACTATGCGTACCACACATCGGGCATCCATCACATTACTCTAAAAAAACAAAAATCCCTCCTTATGAAATAAGAAGAGATTTGTATATAACGAACCAAAACTCTTCTTATTTACCAAGCTGTTGCTTGTTGGATTTGGCACAGTACTATAAAAGTCCGCTGCCGAGGTATCAAAGGGCCAATTCCCTCCACCTCTCTGAATAAGAAGTTTTTTTATTATTTAATTTAGTATGGTATTGACTTTACTATCAATTTTAAAATTTGTCAAACATTTTTTTATTTAATTATTTCTTTTCCACCCATATAAGCACGTAAAGCGGTAGGTACAATAACAGAACCGTCTTCCTGCTGGTAATTTTCTAAGATCGCTGCAACTGTGCGGCCAATTGCCAGACCAGAGCCATTCAATGTATGAACATATTCTGGCTTACCATTTGCGTCTCTTCGAAAACGAATACCTGCACGTCTCGCCTGGAAATCTTCAAAGTTAGAGCAAGAAGAAATCTCTCTGTACGTATTCTGGCTCGGAATCCATACTTCAATATCGTATTTTTTAGCGGCTGTAAATCCAAGGTCACCTGTACACATACTCATCACGCGATAAGGTAGGTTTAATAGCTGTAACACCTTCTCCGCATTTCCAGTAAGTGTCTCCAAGGTTTCATAAGAATCCTCCGGTTTTGCAAAGTGAACGAGTTCCACTTTATTGAACTGATGCTGACGGATTAATCCACGTGTATCGCGTCCTGCAGATCCAGCTTCAGAACGGAAACAGCTGCTGAAAGCTACATATTTCTTAGGTAGCTCTTCTGGTTTAAAAATCTCATCACGATGGAAGTTGGTTACCGGCACCTCTGCTGTTGGAACCATAAAATAATCCCATTCTTCCAGTTTAAATGCATCTTCTTCAAACTTTGGAAGCTGGCCTGTGCCTGTCATGCTTGTACGGTTCACAATTTTCGGTGGAAGCATTTCTTCATAGCCGTGCTCATCTGCATGCAAGTCCATCATAAAATTTAATAATGCACGTTCCAATCTGGCGCCTAGTCCTTTGTAAAATACGAAACGGCTTCCAGTTACCTTTCCTGCTCTTTCAAAATCAAGTATATCCAAGTTTGTCGCAATATCCCAGTGTGCTTGTGCATCAAAGTCAAAATCCTTCACTACACCCCAATTACGTACTTCAATATTGTCCTCTTCGTCTTCTCCAACCGGCACACTTTCATGGGGGATGTTTGGAATAGATAGCATCATATGTTGCAATTGTTCCTCAATTTCTTTCAGCTGTTTATCAAGTTCAGAAATCTCATCCCCAACCTTACGCATTTCTTTAATGGCAGGCTCTGCATCTTTCTTCTCTTTTTTTAATACAGAAATTTGTTTGGTAGCTTCATTCCGCTTGGCCTTTAGTTTTTCTGTTTCGGAGATTAGCTCTCTACGCTTCGTATCAAGCTCTTCAAACTTATCAAGCTCCGTTAAATCCTCTCCACGATGTGCCAGCTTTTCTTTTACTTGTTGAAAATTATTTCTTAAATACTTCATGTCTAACATAATTAATTCCTCCTTTATTTGTATAGGTATACTATTGAAATATATTCTTATTGGACAAAACTGCTGGGATTCTTGCTCGGTTTGTCCATTAGACTCGCTCTATTGGACACATTTGCTGTGATTCTGCTGTTTTTGTCCATTAGACTCGTTCTATTGGACATATTTGCTGTGATTCCTGCTCGGTTTGTCCATTAGACTCGCTCTATTAGACACATTTGCTATGATTTCTGCTGATTTTGTCCATTAGACTCGTTCTATGGGACACAGTTGCTGGGATTCCTGCTGGTTTTGTCCATTAGACTCGCCTCATTACTCAAAATCAAAAACAAAAAACTCCCGTCCCTATAAATAGGGACGAGAGTATAATTCCCGCGTTGCCACCCTTGTTGAAGAGAAAAACTCTTCCGGCTCACAGTTCGTAACGGTACATAGCCGGGTCTACTTACTTACGGACGCGCCGGGTTCCATAGACCAGTTCAAGGATGGATTCATAATACTCTTACATCGATTTTCACCAACCATCGACTCTCTAAAGCAAGCGATATTATTACTACTTCCTGTCATTACTTTTTATATTAACTATCATCATATCCAATTTCATATTAGGATGCAAGTGTTTGTATTGATTGTTCCACCATAGCAACAAAATATGCAATAAATCGGTTATCATCTGTTAGTTCCGGATGAAATGCTGTACAAATATAATGCCCTTGTTGTGCTGCAACAATACGTTCATTATACCTCGCGAGCACATGAACATCTGATCCAGTCTCGACAATATAAGGTGCACGGATAAATACAGCGTTGAAATCTTCTGCCACATCAGTTATAGCCAATTCTGCTTCGAAGCTGGCTACTTGGCGGCCAAATGCATTGCGGGCAACCTTCATATCCATTAGCCCAAGATGTGCTTGGTCCTGGTTTTCTATTTCATTAGCCATTAGGATAAGTCCAGCACACGTGCCGAAAATTGGTTTTCCTTTTTCACCAAATTCCTGAATAGCATCAAAGAAGCCATAGCTGTCAATCAATCGGCGCATCGTTGTGCTTTCCCCGCCCGGAAGTATTAAGCCATCAATGGTATCCAGCTGTTCTGTCCGTTTTATTTCCACAGCGTGTGCTCCACATGCTTCAATAGAACGAATATGCTCCCGAACGGCTCCTTGTAGTGCAAGTACTCCAATTGTTGCCATCATACATTCCTTCTTTCTATTCGCTGCGATCCTGCATACGATCATGTGCGGCAATAGTACTCATTTCAAGACCCTTCATAGCAGTTCCTAATCCTTTGGAAAGCTCTGAAATTAACTTATAATCCTGAAAATGTGTTGTTGCCTCAACAATAGCTTTTGCAAATTTCTCAGGGTTGTCCGATTTAAAGATACCAGAACCAACAAATACTCCATCTGCACCTAGCTCCATCATTAGTGCAGCATCACTAGGAGTGGCAATTCCACCTGCTGCAAAGTTAACTACAGGTAAACGTCCCTCTTCGCGAATTTGAATTAACAATTCAAATGGCGCACCAATTTCCTTAGCAAATGTCATTACTTCATCTCTTGACATAGCAGTTAACTTGCGGATTTCAGATTGCACCTCACGCATATGGCGTACAGCTTCTACAATATTCCCTGTACCTGGTTCCCCTTTTGTACGAAGCATGGAAGCTCCTTCTCCAATGCGTCGTGCAGCTTCACCCAAATTACGGCATCCACAAACAAAAGGAACTGTATAGTCGGATTTATTGAGGTGGAATATGTCATCTGCAGGTGTTAATACTTCACTCTCGTCAATATAATCAACACCCATTGCTTCCAACACACGTGCCTCCACAATATGTCCAATACGGGCTTTAGCCATTACTGGAATGGAGACTGCATTTAATACTTCTTCTGTAATAGTTGGGTCAGCCATTCTGGCAACCCCGCCTGCTGCACGAATATCAGAAGGCACTCTTTCTAAAGCCATAACAGCGACTGCCCCTGCTGCCTCGGCGATTTTTGCTTGCTCGGCATTAACTACGTCCATAATGACGCCGCCTTTTTGCATTTCAGCCATTCCTCGTTTAACTCTCTCTGTACCTGTATTCGTCATGGTAATTCCCCCTGTAAAGTTTTATTTTTTATATTAAAATAACCCTTTAATCCAATCAACGACAGTTGTAAATAAATCAACAAAGAAATCGCCAATTGCACCTAAAGTTAGCATAAACCAGTTTGACTTCTCAACAGCTTCATTTGTAACTAAATCAATGGTATTACCTTTATCTTTAGTAATATAGCCATAGTCTTTATCTCCTTTAAAGACTACTTCAGCAGTACCTATCTTTTCACCTTTCTTAATAGGTGCCAGGAGTTCTCCTTCTTTATTTAACTTATCTTTATCAAGATTATATTTAATGCTATATTGTTTTTCCTGCCCTGATTTCACAGGAATAGTAACAGATTTATTTGTAGAAATATTTACCTTTTCTTCTTTACCTTTTGCAACAGGTAAGGTGGTCTCATCCTTTAGCTGATACCCTTCTGGAAATAGTTCTTTGGTTTCAAATTTAGAAAAACCATAATCAAATAGCTTGGCTGTTTCCTGGAATCGCTCTTCTTCACTTCCAGTTTTCATAACAACAGAGATCAGACGGTTACCGTTTCGTTCTGCTGAACCAGTGAAACAGTATCCAGCTAAATCGGTATAACCGGTTTTCAGCCCGTCCACACCTTCATAGAAAAACTGCTTTAAAAAAGTTGTGTCATGTGGCAACATATGGTTCCAGTTACGTATTTTCTGACCATCAAAATCAGTTACGGGAATACTGGAAATATCCAAAGCCTCCGGATAATCCTTAATAAGCTTGTACGCAAGCAATGCAGCTGATTCAGCTGATAATAAATTGGTTGCATTAGGATCTGTGCCTTCTGGATAATTATCACCTAGAGAGGCATTATCCAATCCTGTCGAGTTAACGAATTTAAAATCCGGCAAGCCCATTTCCTTACCTTTTTTATTCATCATTTTAACGAATTCGCCTTCGGATCCCGCTATTAATTCAGCAAGCGCGATTGTTGTTGCATTGTCCGAATTAATGGCCATCGCTTTATATAAATCTTTCACAGTATAGTCTTGACTCTGCTTTAAGCCCACTCCAGAGAAAGAAGTATTTGCAGAAATACTGTATGGGTAATCACTGATTTGCGTAGTTGTATCCCATGATATGTCGCCTTTTTCAATCGCTTCCCACACTAAATATTCTGTCATCATTTTCGTCATACTAGCTGGAGGAAGTGCTTGGTCCGCATTTTTTGAATACAAAATTTTACCTGTTTCCACATCAACTAAAATGGCGGAATCTGCTTTGATGTCCAATGTCTCTGCTGCTTTTGTCGAAAATGGCTGAACCATTATTGTTATCACTGCTACCATAACTGCAAGGATGAATGATAACCCTTTTTTAAAATTGTGTTTCAACTTTCTGTACCTCCAACTTGTATTTTATCTATTTTATGTACATCTCAAAGTATGCACTTCATCATTTTACCACATAAAATATTAAAAAAATAGACAGGGAATAGTCCCAGTCTACATTTTTTTCAGTTAAGAAAAATTCCCTATTTAATTTTTGAAAGCAGTTCTTTTCCTTCCTAAAAGAAGAATACGAGACTGGGACATAACTAACATAGCGCTATTCTAAAGACGAACGTTCTAAATTGTGGAAGCCCCGCTCCGGAAAAACGCTCCGCTAATTTCTTGCAAAAGAAATCCGAACCATCATTCATTAGTAGTACGAATCGGTTCGGATTTTCATTGTATAAAATTTCTTTTATTTCAGCCTCTAAAAATTAAACAGAATAGTTTGGTGCTTCCTTCGTTATTTGTACATCATGTGGATGACTTTCGCGAAGACCTGCATTTGTAATTCGAATAAATCGTGCATCGTTACGTAAGGCGTCAATGGTTTCTGTTCCACAATAACCCATACCTGCACGTAAGCCACCTAATAATTGATGAACAGTGTCAGCTAGTGGGCCCTTATAAGCAACTCTTCCTTCAATGCCTTCTGGTACAAGCTTTTTAGCTTCAGAAGATTCCTGGAAGTAACGATCTTTAGAGCCTGCCTTCATAGCTCCAACTGAGCCCATTCCGCGGTACACCTTATATTGTCTGCCTTGGAAAATTTCTGTTTCACCTGGGCTTTCACTCACACCAGCAAACATACTTCCAAGCATTACTGCATGAGCTCCAGCCGCCAATGCTTTTACAATATCTCCAGAATATTTAATTCCCCCATCGGCAATAACCGGTACACCATAAGAGGAGGCTGCTTCTGCACAATCATGAACAGCAGTAATTTGTGGCACACCAACACCTGCCACAACACGTGTTGTACAGATGGAACCAGGTCCAATACCTACTTTTACAATGGAAGCACCAGCTTGAATCAATTCCACTGTTGCCTCAGCAGTAGCTACATTTCCTGCAATAATATCCAAGTCCGGATATGCTTTACGTACAGCTTTTACCTGCTCAATTACTCCTTGGGAATGTCCGTGAGCTGTGTCAATTACAATAACATCTACACCAGCATCTACAAGCTTTTCAATCCGTTTCATGGCATCTCCAGTAACACCAACGGCTGCTCCTGCTAATAATCTGCCATGGACATCTTTCGCAGAGTTAGGAAATTCAATGACCTTTTCAATATCCTTAATGGTAATTAACCCTTTAAGTACATTTTGCTCATCCACTAATGGCAATTTTTCAATTTTATATTGTTGGAGGAGTTTTTCTGCTTCCTCTAATGTTGTTCCTACAGGAGCAGTGACAAGCTTTTCACTCGTCATTACTTCGGAAATGGCGATAGAATAATCTTGAATAAAACGAAGATCGCGATTTGTCAAAATTCCCACCAATTGCTGTTCCTCAAAAGAATTCACTATAGGAACGCCAGAGATACGGAATTTGCCCATTAAATGTTCTGCATCATAAACTTGATGTTCAGGGGTTAAGAAAAATGGATTCGTAATAACGCCGCTTTCTGAACGTTTTACTCTATCAACTTGTTCTGCCTGTTCCTCAATGGACATATTTTTATGAATAATGCCTAATCCACCCTGGCGTGCCATTGCAATCGCCAATTCAGCTTCCGTTACTGTATCCATTCCCGCACTAAGCAATGGCATATTAAGTTTAAGGTTTGCAGTTAAACTAGTACTTACCTTTACATCCTTTGGAAGTATTTCTGATTTAGCTGGCATTAGTAAAACATCATCAAATGTTAGACCTTCTTTTGCAAATTTGTCTGCTCTCATAATTATCCTCCTCCATCATAATAATACTGTTTTAAATTTCCCCAAAATGTTGTAGATGTATGCTGTTTATAAACTGGGTAAAACTAAGTCTGTAATGGTATTTTTATATACAATACGCGAACATACTAGCTTTTTCAACAACATAACGTTCAAAAATTAAAGTAAATAGATTCTGAATAATGTAACAAAAAAGTAAGTGTCTTTAAGGACGGCAGGATAGTTTCGCCTTATCCTTGGGATGCCTGACTGACTACACCTTGCAGGCATCCAATAAGCTTATCAGGTAGGTACAACTCATATATTATATTTTCAAGCTGAGAGGGTCTTATAATGAATGAAATAAATACTTTTTTAACTTATTTGCAATCACAGCAGACAGCCCAGAAATACTTACACCACTGTTATCAGCATTTGGAAGATACAGATGCACAGAATAGGAGCTATGAGAACTGTAATACATTTATTTATTATTTAGATCATGGCCAGCGATTTTATGAAAATGGGCGCAAGGCAGATGCCTTGTTACAACCCGTTTTGTATTTTTATGGAATGGTACATTTAGTAAAAGCCTGTTTGTTAACAAAGAGACCCTATTATCCAGAATCTGCTGCCTTATTGGCACATGGGGTAACCGCAAGAAAACGCAAAAAGAAAAATTACTCCTTTTTAAAAGATGAAGTAAAAATACAGCATAATGGCTTGTATCCTTATTTCTCCGAGCATCTCTTCTCTCATAAAAAACATCCGTTTGAGAAAAGGAGCATGGAATCATTACTTGCCTTATTACCGGAAATGATTCCTTTATTTGATTTACAAAAAAAAGTAGAGCTTTTCCCTGTTGGAAAACTCTACTCCAATTTATTGCAATTTCCGACTACCATTTTGGATAGCTATCATTTGACGGAGAAGGCTTTTATAAATAAGATTTCCGGCTATGTACCTGATATGAAATATGTCGATACAGATGATAACTATATTCGTATTGAACTAACCGCTCCTATAAAAGAAGCCAATGGGCCGTTTTATGCCAATAGGGCGGATTCCCAGCTTTTCTTCCCCAGCAGAAGAGAACAATTTCTGCCTATACCAGAAGTAATGATTCATTATCTGGTTTTATATAATCTAAGTATGTTATGCAGATATGAAGCAGAGTGGTGGGGTGATTTATTTTCAACAAAACCGGAAATCGATTATCCTTTTATTCGCTGTTTTCTCCAGTTGACAGCAGATAAAATCCCTTTTCTCCTAGGAAAATATCTTTATGCATTACATTAAAAAGCTAAGATATAGTTTTATTACTTAGGATAGCTTGTATATAGAGGGAGGGGTTATTCTGTAATGAAATTAATTCCTCCGTACCATCTATTTTTATGATTGGGCGTGTAGGCTGATTAGGCTCAATAAACACAATTTCACCTGTTCGTAAATCAGATAATTGAACTCTGGATCCATTCGAAAAGTTAGCTATCCCCTCCATAAATGTATGTACTACTCGGGGGTCAAGCTTCAAATACTGATCCTTTTGCAATTGCTCCACAACATGGAAGGAGGATTGGCTACCCTGATATGGACGGGAACAGGTCATTGCATGATATTGATCTGCAACTGCAATAATCCTTGCATACATATGGATTTTCTTTTGCGTCAGGCCAAGCGGATATCCACTTCCATCCATTCGTTCATGATGTTGCAAAATAGCTAATTTCACTTGTTTTGTAAGCATAGAGCTATTCTCAACAAAGCGATAGGAGTAAGTAGGGTGCTTCTTGATTGAAGCCATTTCTGCATGTGTTAGTGACCCTTTTTTTACTATGATAGCTGGATCTATCTTTGCCATGCCGCTATCACTTAAAAAACCTGCCAATCCAATTTGCAGATATTCCCCGTGACGGTATCCCATTTTTCTGCCTATATAGGCAGAAATAATCCCAACTGCAACACAATGATGATAGAAATAATCCTTGCTTATCGCCAGATTGCTGAGAGAGAAGACCTCATTATCCCACTCATCCAAGCGTTCCAACAGTGGAATCATTAATTTACGAACTGCAGGGAGATCAAGTGGAACACCATTCTGCCAACCTGAAAATAATTTCTTGAATTCTTCTACAGTCTGGTTATAAAGATCTTTAACAGAAAGCTTTGTACTATTTTCTATATTACTTGCTTTTTCTTTTGCTGGTCCTTCTTGTCTTAAAATAGAGGATGGCTCAAACATTTCGCCAGTCGCAAGCTTTGCAGCTACTTCTACTGACGGGACAAGGAATTTCTTTAATACGGTAATATGTTCTTCTGTCAATGTTGTTTTTTGTGGTATGAGATCCTTGCTTGTTTTACCTTTTACCCCTTTAATTAAGACACAACCTGGCACCAGCTGAGTTGGTTCTACTCGCATATAATTGCCCCCAATTATAGTAAATATAGGAAAAGCGGAAGCGCCTTGACCGTTCAGGCATACGAACAAAATATGGCCAAAACTTTATCGTTTCCTAAGAGATAAAAACGCCCGCATAGCCATGACTACAGGTGGAATTCGTTTCTCCCCTTCGTACGCTAATTGCGGGCGCTCAAACGGGATGTAACTGGATAAGTCTTTATCTTAGTTGTACATCCTATTTTATATAACCAATGCTCTATTATTCTTCTGTATTCTCATCTGTTTCAGCTGTATTTTCTTCTGTTGCTTCGGCTTGATTCTCTGTATTTACATCTGTTGTCTCTTCCAGATTCTCTACAGACTCTTCTTCCTCTTCATCGGCATCCACTCTTGCTACAGTGGCAACCTCCTCATTTTCTTGTAAACGAATCAGGCGGACTCCCATTGTATTTCTACCTGTTTCAGATATATCTTTTACCGGAATACGAATCAGAACTCCCGCAACCGTAATCATCATCAAATCCTCATCACCAGATACAGCCTTTACAGCAACAACAAGACCCGTTTTTTCTGTTAAATTACAAGTAAATACCCCTTTACCACCTCGATTGGTTCTGCGATATTCACTTTCAGGTGTCTGTTTACCGTATCCTTTATTTGTAACATGTAAGATGTTCGAATCCTCTTGAAGTATTTCCATAGAAACTACTTCATCCCCATCACGTAAAGAAATACCTTTAACACCTGCAGCTGTTCTCCCCATGGAGCGGATTTGTTCCTCTTCAAAGCGGATAAGATATCCATTTTTCGTAGCAATCATAATATCCTGCTTACCATCTGTCAGACGAACAGAGATTAATTCATCTTCATCACGCAACCCAACAGCGATTAAACCACCTTTGCGGATGTTTGCAAATTGTGTAAGTGTTGTACGTTTTGAAATCCCATACTTAGTTGTAAAGAATAGGTAGTTATCATCACTGAATTCATTTACAGAAATAACAGCATTGACCCATTCTCCCTTTTCTATTTGCAGCATGTTAATAATTGGAATTCCTTTTGCAGTTCGGCTGAATTCAGGAACTTCATACCCTTTTGCTTTGTAGACCTTTCCTTTGTTCGTAAAGAAAAGCACTGTGTCATGGGTAGAAGTAGATACTAAATGTTCCACAAAGTCATCTTCATTTGTCCCCATTCCCTGAATTCCACGACCACCTCGTTTCTGTGTACGGTACGTAGAGGAAGGCAGACGTTTAATATATCCTTGATGTGTCAACGTGATAACAATATTTTCTTCAGGGATAAGGTCTTCGTCTTCAAAGAAGTCTGCTCCACCTAATACGATATCCGTCCGGCGTGGGTCGTTAAATCGTTCTTTAATTTCAGTAAGCTCTTCACGAATGATTTCCAATACTTTCTCTTCATCCGCTAAAATTGCCTTTAGCTCTTCAATTAATTGAAGCAATTCATTATATTCATTTTCAATTTTTTCACGTTCAAGACCAGTCAACCGTTGTAAACGCATGTCCAGAATTGCCTGTGCTTGCTTCTCCGATAATTCGAATTTCTCCATAAGTCCATTACGTGCAACATCAGCTGTTTTAGAATTACGTATTAATGAAATAACCTCATCCAAATGATCAAGTGCAATACGCAGTCCTTCCAGAATATGTGCACGTGCCTCTGCCTTACGAAGTTCAAACGCAGTTCTGCGCTTGATAATGACAATCTGGTGATCCAGATAATGTTCCAGACACTGTTTAATTGTCAGTACTTTTGGTTGTCCATCAACTAATGCCAATAAATTTATTCCAAAAGAAGTTTGCAGTGCCGTATGTTTATATAGATTATTAAGTACTACATTGGCATTTACATCACGACGTAATTCCATGACAACCCGTAAACCATTTCGATCTGATTCATCTCGTAAATCGGTAATCCCATCAATCCGCTTATCACGAACAAGCTCAGCAATCTTTTCAATCAGTTTTGCCTTATTAACCTGATATGGTAGCTCTGTTGCGATAATAGTAGATTTCCCATTCGGCCTTTCTTCAATATGAACTTTTGCACGAATCGTAATCGAGCCTTTGCCAGTTTCATATGCTTTCCGTATTCCACTGCGGCCAAGGATCTCACCAGATGTTGGAAAATCCGGTCCATGAATATAATCTTCCATCAATTCATCAATGGTGATCTCCGGATTTCTGCTGACTGCCAATACAGCATCAATCGTTTCGCCTAGGTTATGTGGTGGGATATTTGTCGCCATCCCAACAGCAATCCCTGCAGCTCCGTTCACAAGCAAGTTAGGGAAACGAGCTGGAAAGACAACTGGCTCCCGCTCTGATCCATCATAATTATCCTGATAGCCAATTGTATCTTTATTTATATCTCGTAAAAGCTCCATAGAGATTTTAGACATTCTTGCTTCTGTATAACGCATAGCTGCAGCTGAGTCACCATCTACAGAACCAAAATTACCATGCCCATCCACGAGCATATTCCGGTAACTGAAATCTTGAGCCATACGAACCATTGCTTCATAAACCGCTGAGTCACCATGGGGATGGTATTTACCAATAACCTCTCCGACAATACGGGCAGATTTTTTGTATGCTTTATCTGCATGCATACCTAAATCGTTCATTGCATATAATATTCTACGATGAACGGGTTTTAAACCATCACGTACGTCTGGCAAGGCACGCGATACAATAACACTCATCGCATAGTCCAGAAAAGATGTCCGCATTTCCTGACTAATATTAATTTCTTGTACATTTGGACGCTGTTGATCAGCCATTGACTTACTACCTCCTAACAAAAGCGCAACCCTCTTAAACGGAAGCGCATTTGTTTAATCAAAAAAGAATCGTACTTTGCTTTTTATATATCTAAATTCTTAACATATTGAGCATTGTCTTGAATGAAATTCCTGCGAGGCTCTACCTTGTCCCCCATTAGTACATCAAATACCTGGTCTGCATCAATGGCGTCGGATAAATCAACCTGAAGTAACAGACGGTTCTCAGGATCCATTGTAGTTTCCCAAAGCTGGGAGGCATTCATCTCCCCAAGACCTTTATAGCGCTGTAAGCCAGGCTTTGGAGCTTTTGGCAACTCATCAAGGATACGTTCCATTTCTTTATCATTATATGCGTAATGTACAGCCTTCCCTTGTTGCACCTTATAAAGAGGTGGTTGAGCAATATAAATGTAACCATGCTCAATTAAAGGACGCATATAGCGATAGAAAAAGGTTAATAACAATGTCCGGATATGGGCCCCATCAACGTCAGCATCAGTCATTATTACTATTTTATGGTATCTGGCTTTTGTAATATCAAAGTCTTCTGCTATTCCAGTCCCAAGCGCAGTAATCATTGCTCTTACTTCATTATTGGAGAGGATTTTATCCAATCGGGCTTTCTCCACATTGAGGATTTTACCTTTTAACGGGAGGATCGCCTGAAAATGACGGTCACGCCCCTGCTTAGCAGACCCACCTGCTGAGTCACCCTCAACAATATAAAGTTCACTGATTTTCGCGTCCTTGGAAGAACAATCAGCAAGCTTACCTGGTAGATTGGATATTTCTAAAGCACTTTTCCTCCTTGTTAGTTCCCTGGCTTTTTTAGCAGCCATACGGGCTCTTGAGGCCATCAGCCCTTTTTCCACAATGATCTTTCCAACTGTAGGATTTTCAAAAAGGAATTTAGAAAATGTTTCACTGAATATGGAATCTGTTACAGAACGAACTTCACTGTTACCAAGCTTTGTCTTTGTCTGTCCTTCAAATTGCGGATCCGGGTGTTTGACGGAAACGATCGCAGTTAAACCTTCCCGCACATCTTCACCAGATAAGTTAGGGTCGTTCTCTTTAAATAAATTGTTCTTTCTTGCATAGTCATTGATTACACGGGTAAGTCCTGTACGGAATCCTGACTCATGCGTACCACCTTCATACGTATGAATATTATTGGCAAAAGAGTAAAGGTTGCTGGAAAAACCATCGTTATACTGAATGGCTACTTCTACAGCTATCCCTTCTTCCTCACCTTCCGAATAAAACGGGGCATGAAGTACTTCTTTTGTACGGTTTATATACTCTACATACGAACTGATTCCGCCTTC
Source organism: Virgibacillus halodenitrificans JCM 12304 (assembly GCF_001310895.1). Classification (GTDB taxonomy): domain Bacteria; phylum Bacillota; class Bacilli; order Bacillales; family Amphibacillaceae; genus Virgibacillus_Q; species Virgibacillus_Q halodenitrificans. Next base: position 24,336 of record NZ_BAZS01000004.1, read on the forward strand.
ATAATAGTAGCTGACTGGCTCTTCACCCGTACGCTTGTCCTCAATAGTTATCGTAATTCCTTTATTTAAAAATGCCAGCTCTCTCAATCGCTGGGCCAATATATCAAATTGATATTCAGTTGTTTCAGTAAAAATCTCTGGATCAGGTATAAAATGGACGGTTGTGCCAGTTACATCTGTTTCGCCGACAACTTCAATTTCCCCTTGAGGAACTCCTTTTTCAAATGCTAGAAAATGGATTTTGTTATCTAAATGTACGTGTACCTCCATACGAGTCGAAAGTGCATTAACTACAGAGGCACCAACACCATGTAGACCACCAGAAACTTTGTAGCCGCCACCGCCAAATTTACCACCTGCATGAAGTACGGTCATAATAACTTCAAGAGCAGGTCGCCCTGTTTTTTTCTGAATACCAACAGGAATTCCGCGCCCATTATCTTTTACCGTAATACTGTTATCTTCTTCAATGATAACCTGAATATGGTCGCAATAGCCTGCAAGAGCCTCGTCAATACTGTTATCAACAATTTCCCATACGAGATGGTGAAGCCCTTTTTCACTAGTTGAACCGATATACATACCAGGTCTTTTACGTACTGCTTCCAAGCCTTCTAAGACTTGAATTTGATCCGCATCATATGCTTGTTCATTCATAATTTTGTCTTCCATTGACATGATTTCACATCCATTTCTTTTACTAAGACATCTATTGGATAATCTTCCAAAGATATGTTTAAAGGTTTCATCGCTGTATAGGCTAACAATCAAATTACAGACTAAATTGTTTTAAAATCAATCTTCATCTAACTCTAACTCTTTGATTTCATCTGAAAAATCATCAACTTTACTAATTGTTGAGATCATACTTGCTCGTTTTTTTAGTGTAGAGACAGATAGAGAACTATAGTAAATTTTGTTTGTCGTAATCATGACCGATTTTGCCTCTGAAACTGGCCCACTGACTATTTTGTGTTTAGTGGCATGATCCATCATTTCTTCCATAATGGTTGAAGAGGAAATTAGATTAAAATCTATGATTGCTACTACTTCCTCTGATCTAATAACCGTATCATTACCTAAATGTATAAACATGGTATTTCCTCCCAAAATTATGTGTCTACTATACCGTCTCTAACCTTAAATAATTCTGCCTTCTCCAATGTTTGATGGTTAATTCCATCAACACTTGTTGTAGAAACAAAGGTTTGTACCTTACCTTGAATTGTATTCAGTAAATGGGACTGTCGATAATCATCCAATTCACTTAGTACATCATCCAATAGAAGAACGGGGTATTCACCGACCTCGTTGTATATTAATTCAATTTCTGCCAATTTTACAGATAAGGCTGTGGTTCGCTGTTGTCCTTGGGAGCCATATACTTGGACATTTTTCTTATTCACGTAAAAGAGGAGATCGTCACGATGCGGCCCAATTAATGTGGTCCCACGTTCAATCTCTTTTTCTTGTATTTCATAAAACTTCTCGAGATATGCTGTTACTATTTTCTCCCTATCAGCAGCTTCTGATACTTCTATTGTTGGAGAATATCTTAATTCTAACTCCTCCAGTTGTCTGCTAATGCCATGATGGATCGGGCTTGCCCATTTTTGTAATAAATCTATAAAAACAAACCTTCTCTCCAATAGGGTCGCGGCGTGTTCTACCAATTGCTCTGTCAACACTTGCAGCATCGTTCTATCTTGTTCCTTCCTTCGCTGCAACTGCTTTAATAAATAGTTTCGTTGCTTCAGGACTTTTTGATACTGCCCTAAATGATAGATATATTTAGGCTGAATTTGGCCTAACTCCATATCGACAAAGCGTCTGCGGATTTGAGGGGCACCTTTGACCAGACTTAAATCTTCCGGAGCAAACATGACTACGTTCAGAGCGCCAATATAGTCACTTAAACGTTTTTGCTCTAAACGATTTAGCTTGGCCTTTTTACCTTTAGAAGAAATAACGATTTCCAGAGGAAACGAGCGATTTCGTTTTGTAATCCTACCTTCTATTTTAGCATATTCCTGCTCCCATTGGATTAATTCTTTTTCTCTGGGAGTACGATGTGATTTAGTAAAGGCTAACAAATAGATGGCTTCCATTAAATTTGTTTTTCCTTGGGCATTTTCGCCGATGATAACATTTATCTTGTCATCAAATTCGATATCTAATTTATCGTAATTCCGAAAATTCCTTAATTGTAATTGGTCTATATGCATTATTCGCCCTCTTTTACCACGATATAAGAGCCGATCCCTTCAATTTCCACAACATCGTTGGGATAAAGCTTCCTCCCTCGTCTATGTTCCTGCTCGCCGTTTACTAATACACCTTCTTCCTGAAGATATGATTTCACCATTCCGCCGGATTCCAGAATGTTGGCAAGCTTAATAAATTGCCCTAATGCAATATATTCCGTTTTTATTTCAATTTGTTCATGCATATATCTCACCAAATCTCTATATTATTTTTACTATTATCAACAAGTATTACCTTTATTTCATTTATAAACCTATTTTACTAAAGTTTTTGCAATAAGGGAAGGTAAGACCCTTAATTACCTCAAAAAGGCCTATTCGGGCTTAAATTTGGCTTTTTGGATGTCTACAGCACCAAATTACTCCTTGGCATCCAGAATTTTTGGGATAGCGAAAAGACAATCTAACGAAAATTTATTAATTTAGGAAGAGTGGAGGATTAAATAATACACATGGAAACTTTTATGTTTAATTAACAAGCAAATATTGATTAAAAACTTTATTTTATCTACTTTCATTTTTTAAGAGCCGGCGTAAAATGCGAACTAAAGTATATCTCATTTTGAGCAAGAGGATGGACCCCATTGATTTCCGCTGCAGGGGGACGCTTTCACACCTCCGCTACGCTCCGTTTAGTGTCAACTTCCTTAGTATTTTATTATCTAACCACTTTACCAGTGGAGGAAAAACACGAAGACTCCTGTGGGAAAAGCAACAGCTGAAGATCCCGCAGGAAGTGATTTTCTTCCGAGGAAGCTGAAGCGTTGCCCACGGAAAGCGAAGTGTATTTTCCGAAACGGTCATTTACAAACAAATAAGTTAGTTCGCTTTATCTATAAGTGGAATTAATGAATAACCCAACATCTATTTATAGTTAAGTTCATACTAAAAAAGCTTATCCACATGTGGATAAGCTTTTTTACTGGTTAAAGACTAGTTTAACTGATTAAAACGTACGTACTGGTAAGATAAGTTGTAAAATTGGATCTTCATTTGCAGGTCGAATAATGAATGGGCGCATAGCTCCTGTAAACTCTACTTTTACTTCTTCATACTCAATTGCTTTTAGTGCATCAATCATATATTTGGAGCTGAAAGAAATTTTTAATTCTTCGCCTTCCATGGATTGTACCACGATTTCTTCTGAAACAGTACCTACTTCCGGGGAATTCCCTGTAATATTAATTACATGATCCCCTTGAGTGTTTAAACGAACAACATTATTTCTTTCTTCTTTGGCTAAAAGAGATGCACGATCAATCGTGTTTAGTAATTCTTTTGTTTTAGCATACAATACCGTTTTACTTTGCTCCGGAATTAAGCGAGAAGTTTCCGGGTAGTTACCATCTAATAAACGTGAGAGAAAATTAAGGTTCTTTGCACGGAAAAGAATTTGGTTATTTGTCACACTTATTTCAACTGGTTCTTCCGTATCATCGAGAATTTTATTTAATTCATTAAGGCTTTTACCAGGAACAACTACTGAAGGAAATGCTGTGTTCGAATCACTTACTGGTACTTCGCGGGAAGCAAGACGGTGACTGTCTGTAGCAGTAAATGTTAAATTTCCTTCTTCCAGTTTAATATGAACCCCTGTTAAGATGGGCCGTGTTTCCATTGTTGAAACAGCGAATACAGTTTGCTTTATTAAACTTTTAAGTAAATCTGTTGGTAATTCAAAGCTATCATCTGTTTGCAGTTTAGGAAGCTGAGGATATTCCTCTGCATCTTGTCCATTAAGATTAAATTCAGCTTTACCAGAGCGAATAGTGACCTTTAAGTTTTCATCAGCCTCGATCTCAACTGTTTTTTCTGGTAATTTACGAACAATATCAGGAAAATATTTTGCTTGTAAGACAATACTGCCTTCTTCAATTTGCTCTACATTTACATTTCCATCTTCCTCAGCTGGTATATAGGATTCAATGGATATATCAGAATCACTTCCTGTTAGTGTAATTCCATGTTGTTTCACTTCAATTTTCATTCCAGTTAATATCGGTACAACTGTTCTTGAAGATATTGCTTTCATTACATCCTGTATGCTTGCAATTAATTGATCACGTTGAATAATAAATTTCATTAATAAATCCTCCTATTGGAAGTTCTTTATATATATTTTATTTATAAAAATATAGTAATAACAGTAATAAGGCCTGTGTTTATGTGGATAAGTTAAATTTGAGTATGTCACTGCTAGTTATACACATGTGGACAACATGTTCACAAAGTTGCACCTTTTTACACACTATTCACACGTGTATAAACCTTTCATTTCGAATTAAAACTTCTATTATTGCTTAAAAAGATTTTAATTGCTCTTTAAGTTCTTCAATTTCCCTCGTTAAATTTGCATCGTTTTCCATCATTTTAGAGATTTTCTCATGTGCATGAATAACAGTTGTATGATCACGTCCGCCAAACTCTTCACCAATTTTAGGCAAAGAGGAATCTGTTAATTCTCTTGAAAGGTACATTGCGATTTGTCTTGGAAATGCAATTGATTTAGTACGTTTTTTTGCAATAAAGTCTTCCATCCGCACATTATATTTCTCTCCAACCATCTCTTGAATACTTTGAATGGTAATAAGTCTCGGTTTGCTGCTAGGGATAATATCCTTTAAAGCATCAGCTGCCAATGATGCGTTTATATCCTGATTAACAAGAGAAGAATAGGCTACAACTCGGATCAGTGCACCTTCTAATTCCCGAATGTTTGTATCAATTTGATTTGCAATATAAAGCATTACTTCATTTGGAATATCCAGACCTTCCGCTTTTGCTTTTTTCGACAGGATTGCAATTCTTGTTTCCAGATCTGGGGGAGTAATATCCGTAATCAATCCCCATTCAAAGCGAGAGCGTAATCGATCCTCCAATGTAGGTATTTCCTTAGGTGGCCGATCACTGGAAATAATGATTTGCTTACTTTCTTCATGTAGTGTATTAAAAGTATGGAAAAATTCCTCCTGGGTTGATTCTTTTCCAGCAATAAACTGAATATCATCAATTAGAAGAACATCTACATTTCGATACTTATTTCGAAAGTTCACTGTTTTATTATCCATAATTGCATTAATAAATTCATTGGTAAACTTCTCAGAGGACAAGTAAACTACTTTTGCATTGGGATCATGTTCTCGAACATAATGGCCAATCGCATGCATTAAATGTGTTTTACCAAGACCTACGCCTCCGTAAATGAAAAGGGGATTATAGGCTTCAGCAGGTGCTTCCGCAACAGCTAAGGAAGCTGCATGAGCAAAACGGTTTCCAGCTCCAATGACAAAGGTATCAAACGTATATTTAGAATTGAGCATTGATTTTGGCATGTCATTCGAATTTGCTGCTTTTGGCGCAGGTTTTGGTGTTGCATCTACCTCATTCTCCGCCCCCGCCGTATCTGGAATAATAAATTTTGTATCTAATTTGGACCCGGTAATATCCAGGATAATATCAGAAATTAACTGTGTATATTGATTCTCCAGCCAGTCTCTCGCGAAATCGTTTGGTGCGGAAATAATTAGCGTATTTTCTTCAATAGCAACAGCTTTTGTATTCTTTAACCAAGTATCAAAGCTAGGTTTACTAATTTTTTCTTCAATTTTTTCTAATGTAGCCACCCATAGCTCGTTAATATTTTCCAATCTGGAGTTCACTCCTTTCTACTTTTAGTGATATAAAAAGCCTCTCTCAATCTATGTAGACGGAAAGGCAACACATTTTAATTAATTTTGGTACATTATTCTATTTTTTATTGTGGATAATAAATGGAAGTACTATCAAGTATATAGTAGACTTATAAACCTTATCCACAGTTATGTTTATAACCTTATGAAGAAGGTGTGGAATAAGTATCCACATCTTATCCACAATCTGTGTATAAGTAAAATTTGTTTTTCATTTTTGGATGAGTTAAACACAAATATAATACCAAATAGAAGCAGGAAATGCAATGGTTTATCGACACTTATCCACAAATTCAACCTGTTGTATACAATTTCTATCCACACCCCTATATTTTGTGATTTTCTTGTCGATAAATGATGTGGATAATAAAAATGGCTCGAAAATTAGCGAACAAGTACTGTGGATAAACTTTTTTTGAAAGTAAGTTGACAGATTGCCGTTTTATTACGTATAATTACAAAGACTGTCTACTGGATTAGTTTTAATTTGGATATTTCATCCCTTGGGGAGGTGCAAGATAAAATGAAAAGAACGTTTCAACCAAATAATCGTAAACGGAAAAAGGTACACGGCTTTAGAACTCGCATGAGTACTAAAAACGGACGTAAAGTTTTGGCTCGTCGCCGTCGTAAAGGAAGAAAAGTATTATCTGCATAGGCCACTGAAGCGTCAGTGGTCTTTTTTTCAATATAAGATCGATTGTATGTTTACATAATTTCTTCAGTTGGATCTGTGTCTGGAAAAAGCCGTGAATACATAAATTTTTAGGACAAGCTTGTGTTGTACTAGTAGTAAAGGTGATAGAATGAAAAAGGAATTTCGGATTAAAAAGAATGAAGAGTTTCAATACGCATTTAAAAGAGGTAAATCTTTTGCCAACAGACAGCTTGTCATCTATTATGTTGAAAAAAAAGATCAACAGCATTTCCGAATAGGACTATCCGTAGGTAAAAAAATTGGTAACGCCGTTACGAGAAATAGAATTAAACGATACTTACGGCAATCTTTCCAGGAGCTGGAAAGCAATATTAAATATCCTTATGATATTGTAATTATTGCGAGGCAGCCTACTAAAGACATGGAATATATTGAAATAAAAAAAAGTTTAACACATCTATTATATAAAGAACGTTTATTGAAAAAAGTATAGCTTGATTGCATATTTTAAGTTAAAATAACATGGAATAAGACTACTTCTTTAGGGTTAGCGTGAAGCGCGCTTTGTAGTTAGGAGGAAACATTTTGCGTAAAAAGTATTTATTGCTGGTTGCCTTAGTAGGCTTACTTGCTGTACTATCCGGGTGTACCCAGATCGACCAGCCAATAACAGCAGAGAGTGAAGGATTTTGGAATAGTTATTTTGTGTACCCATTATCCATGGTAATCACTTACTTTGCCGAATTATTTAATGAAAATTACGGACTGGCAATTGTAATTGTTACAGTGATTGTTCGTTTAGTATTACTACCTTTAAACGTAAAACAATTAAAAAGTTCTCAAGCAATGCAGGATATCCAGCCTGAATTGAAAGAACTTCAAAAGAAATACAGTTCCAAAGATGCGAATACACAACAAAAGCTTCAGCAAGAGACGATGGCTTTGTTTCAAAAGCATGGGGTGAACCCACTTGCAGGGTGTTTACCGATCTTTGTTCAGATGCCAATTCTGATTGCAATGTACCATGCAATTATGCGTACAGGAGAAATCAGTTCACATAACTTCCTTTGGTTTGAATTAGGATCACCTGACTATATTTTACCGATCATTGCCGCAGCTGCTACTTTCCTTCAACAGAAATTAATGATGGCAGGTAGTCCGGCAGCTCAAAATCCACAAATGATGGTTATGCTTTATGTAATGCCACTCATGATAGGTGTATTTGCATTCTTCTTCCCGGCAGCCCTAGCATTATACTGGGTTGTAGGTAATATCTTTATGGTAGCACAGACAATATTTATTCGTAAGCCTATGATGAAGAAAGGTTCAGATACTGGAGGAGACAAAAAGTGAGAGAAATAACTGCTAGCGGCCAAACAGTTGAAGAAGCGGTCCAGTCAGCATTAGAGCAGTTAAACACAACAAGGGACCAAATAGAAATTAATGTAATTGACGAAGGAAAAAAAGGACTTTTGGGGCTATTTGGTTCCAAACGTGCATTTGTTAAAGTGACAATGAAAAAAGATCTTGTTCAAGAGACTGAAAACTTTATTAAGGACATCACTCAACAAATGAATGTGGAGATTGATGTTATAACAAAAGTTGAAGGTAAGCATGTCACGTATGAATTGCAAGGTGATAATATCGCCGTTCTTATTGGGAAACGTGGTCAAACATTAAATGCATTGCAATACTTGGTAAATCTCGCTTTAAATAAAGATAGTGATCAATTTTATTCAGTAACTTTAGATGCAGAAGGCTACAGGGGTCGAAGGAAAGAGACATTGGAGTCTTTGGCAGAAAAAATGGCGGCTAAATCTATTCGCCTTAATAAAAAGGTTGCTCTTGAGCCAATGCCAGCATTTGAACGAAAAATTATCCATAGTGCATTGCAAAAGAGAAAAGATGTATCTACATCCTCCCATGGTGTAGAACCACATCGACATATTGTGATACAACCTGAAACATAATTAAATCCGCTTGGTTCATATTTGAGCCAAACGGATTTTTTATTTGAAAAATAAGATAATTAATCTATTCTGTGGCGGATAGCCACACTTTAGACTATTAATTTGATTCCTTTGAACTATGTATAATTCTTCTTCCGGATATAAATTCTCATTTTTCAGAATAAAGAAGGGATAAATTAAATTTTATCGAACTTAATCTAAAATGAGAAAGGGAGTGGAATTATTTTATGAAACTTTTTAAAAAGGCGAGTATGGTATTCCTGTTATGTTTACTAATCGCTACACCAGTTTATGCTTCACCAGCCGGAGGCGCAGACCAAGCATTTGATAATAAGATTGTGAAGCGCGTAAAGACAGAAAATATTTATGATCATGTTGCATACTTATCTCAAGTAATTGGTTCTCGTGGGGCAGGCACAGAAGGAGAATTAGAGACTGTTGATTATCTGGTGGATCAGTTTAGAAGCTATGGCTATAAAGATGTTAAGGTACATGAGTTTACATTTCCTTCGGGAGGCAAAAATATTACCTCCTATAACGTGGAGGCTGTAAAAGAACCAATGAAAAATCACAATAAAGGTCAAGAAATTATTGTCGGTGCACATCATGATTCTGTGCCATGGGGGCCTGGAGCCAATGATGATGCGTCTGGAACAGCTGCATTGTTAGAGCTTGCCAGGGTGTTTGCCGATACGCCAACAGATACAACTATTAAGTTTGTTGCTTTTGGTGCAGAAGAGTATGGTCTTTGGGGCTCTCGCAGATATGCTGAAGAAATGACGAATCAAGAGGTAGATAAAACTGTTGCTATGTTCCAAATGGATATGGTAGGCAGTGCAGAGGCTGGAGATTTAGTTATGTTCACAGCAAACGGTGAAAAAAATACCGTAACTGATCTTGGAGCGGCAGCAGGCTCGCGTGTTAGTGAGTTAGTTCCGTATAGTGAATTAGGGCGTAGTGATCATGTACCTTTTCATAACCTGGGAATTCCTGCAGCATTGTTTATTCATACACCACTAGAACCTTGGTATCATACGGAAGACGATTTACTAAAATATATTAGTAAAGAGAAATTAAAGGACGTGTCTAATATTGTTGGATCTGCTATCTACCAAATAGCCAGAAAAGACACTCCAGCATTGGAAAAATCACAGGTAGCTCCAGTACCTGTGGATTACTATTATAAAGAACCTGAATTGTAAAATTACCTTAAAAGCCGGTTATTCACAGTGTGGATAACCGGCTTTTTTTGTGAGATAAAATATTTTTGTGGATAACTTTATTTTTGAAGTAATTTGTGATATTCTATTAAGTTAGTGACGATAAAATATTATCATTCGTTATTAACATAGATATATTATTCATGTTGGAGGTGAAAGCGATGGAAACAGATACAATTACTGCTATATCAACCCCAATTGGTGAAGGAGCAATTGCTATTGTGAGGTTGAGTGGCCCAGAGGCAATTTCAATAACTAATCAACTATACAAGGGAAAAGATCTCGGTGAGGTAGATTCTCATACGATTCATTATGGAAAGATTATTGACCCAGAAACAGAGGAAGTTGCTGAGGAGGTAATGGTTTCCGTAATGCGTGCGCCGAAGACATTTACCAGGGAAGATGTTGTGGAAATAAATTGCCATGGTGGGATGGTCTCCGTTAATCGCGTATTAGAGATTGTTCTTAGTAAAGGTGCCCGCTTAGCAGAGCCTGGGGAATTTACCAAGCGTGCTTTTCTGCATGGACGAATTGATTTGTCGCAGGCAGAAGCCGTAATGGATTTAATCCGGGCAAAAACAGATAAAGCAATGTCTGTGGCACTGAAGCAAATGGATGGAAGGTTATCTGGATTAATTCAGCGTCTAAGACAGGAGCTGCTGGAAACCGTTGCTCACGTGGAAGTTAATATAGATTATCCAGAATACGATGATGTGGAAGAGATGTCCCATGAAATGATGCGCCAAAAGACAAAAGAGGTCAATAAAGAAATAGTAAACCTACTTGAAGTAGCAAAACAAGGAAAAATTTTGCGTGAAGGATTGGCTACTGCGATCATCGGCAGACCAAATGTAGGGAAATCTTCCTTAATGAATGCATTGGTTCAGGAAAATAAAGCAATTGTAACAGAGATACCGGGTACTACCCGTGATATTATAGAAGAGTACGTGAATGTCCGTGGGGTTCCACTTCGTCTCGTCGATACGGCGGGGATTCGGGAAACAGAGGATATTGTCGAAAAGATTGGTGTAGAACGGTCCAGACAAGTACTGAAGGAATCAGATTTGATCCTGTATGTATTGAATTATAATGAAGCTCTTACAGATGAGGATCGAAAGCTGTTTGAAGCTATACAGGGACTTGAGTATATTGTAATTATCAATAAAACAGATTTGGGACAAAAGCTTGATTTAAATGAAGTAAGGAATTTAGCAGAAAATAACCCAGTCGTTACGACTTCTTTAATTGAAGAAGAGGGCATAAATGAATTGGAAGCTGCAATTGCGAAAACATTTTTCGCCGGGGATATTGATACAGGTGATTTAACATATGTATCCAATGTAAGACATATCCAGTTATTAAAGCAGGCTAAGCAAGCATTAGAAGATGCAGTGAATGGTCTGGAAATGGGAATGCCTTTGGATATTGTACAAATTGACGTGACTCGTACGTGGGAGTTTTTAGGCGAAATCATTGGTGATACAGCTAGTGACAGTTTAATTGATCAGTTGTTCTCGCAATTTTGCTTAGGAAAATAACAATAGATAAAATTAGTAGCAGTGGTGTGTGCTCAGGGGATATTTTGTTAAAATAATAATAACTATTCAGCCCTGTGGCATACACCTGTGCTTTTTATATAGAAAGGATGAAATACTATGACATACAATGCTGGCCATTATGATGTGATTGTTATTGGAGCAGGACATGCTGGCGTAGAAGCAGGTCTTGCAGCAGCGAGAATGGGTGCAAAGACATTAATGCTGACATTGAATCTGGACATGATCGCTTTTATGCCATGTAACCCTTCTTTAGGCGGCCCTGCAAAAGGTATTGTTGTACGTGAAATAGACGCCCTTGGAGGAGCAATGGCGAAAGTAATTGATAAAACGCATATTCAAATGCGTATGCTAAACACTGGTAAGGGACCGGCAGTGCAAGCATTACGTGCCCAAGCCGATAAACCATTATATATAAAAGAAATGAAAAATATTATCGAAAATGAGCCTAATTTGACATTACGCCAAGGTATGGTTGATGAGTTAATTGTCGAAGATGGGGTATGTAAAGGTGTAATTACGGAAACAAAAGCAGCTTACTCTGCAGGGACGGTAATTATAACAACTGGTACGTTTATGCGTGGAAAAGTGTTAATGGGAGATTTGGAGTATGAAAGTGGTCCAAATAACCAACGCGTATCCATTAAACTTTCTGAACATCTGGAGGATCTTGGTTTTGAACTTACAAGGTTTAAAACAGGAACACCACCACGAGTGAATAGCCATACAATTGATTATTCCAAAACAGAAATTCAACCAGGTGACGAGAAGCCGCAAAGCTTTTCTTATGAAACGACAGAATATATTACGGATCAAATTCCTTGTTGGTTAACCTATACCAATGAGTTTACCCATCAGGTAATCAATGATAATTTGTCGCTTTCAGCCATGTATTCCGGTATGAAGCGGGGAACAGGACCTCGTTATTGTCCTTCTATTGAAGATAAAATTGTGCGATTTAACGACAAACCACGTCACCAAATCTTTTTGGAGCCGGAAGGAAGAGATACAGAAGAGGTATATGTACAGGGCTTATCAACTTCTTTACCGGAATCTATTCAACATGAAATGGTACGTAGTGTAAAAGGGCTTGAAAATGCTGAAATTATGCGTGCAGGCTATGCAATTGAATATGATGCCGTCGTACCTACACAGCTTTGGCCGACATTGGAGACAAAGAAGATTCCTGGTTTGTTTACGGCTGGACAAATTAACGGTACCTCAGGTTATGAAGAAGCAGCAGCTCAAGGGATTATGGCAGGTATTAATGCAGCTGCAAAAGTGCAAGGTAAAGACCCGGTAATTCTTGATCGCTCTCAAGCTTATATTGGTGTATTAATAGATGATTTAGTGACAAAAGGAACAAACGAGCCATATCGTCTTCTTACCTCACGAGCAGAATATCGTTTATTATTACGTCATGATAATGCCGACCTTCGTCTAACTGAGGTTGGACATAAACTTGGAATCATATCAGAAGAACGTTATGCAAAATTCCTTGAGAAAAAGCGCCTTGTAGAAGAAGAGAAAAAACGTCTAAATAAAATTGTTATTAAACCAAATGAAGATGTTAACAATATCATAACGAATGCTGGTGGAACACCATTAAAAGAAGCATTTAAAGCTTATGATTTAATGAAGCGTCCAGAGCTTAGCTATGAATTGGTTGATCAAATGCTTCCAGAGCATGCGAACCTTCCTGTTGATGTACAGGAACAGGTTGGCATTCAAATTAAGTATGAAGGGTATATTAATAAAGCAAAAGAACAAGTTGCCCGCATGTTGAAAATGGAAGACAAAAAAATTCCAGAGGATATCGATTACGATGCAATTAGCGGTATTGCAACTGAAGCGCGAGAGAAGCTTAAAAAAGTTCGCCCTCTATCTGTAGGTCAAGCATCACGAATATCTGGTGTAAATCCGGCAGATGTTTCCATATTACTTGTGTATATTGAACAAGGGAACATTGCAGGGTAGCAAATTAGGCTTCGAATACATGATGCTTTACAGAGAGAAAATGCTTTATTAGAATTTTAAGAGGCTGCCATAAAGGTAGTCTCTTATCCCATACATAAATAAGGAGATAAGTCTTTATGAATCCAGAACAATTTACGCTTGCATTGATGGATAAAGGTATTGAGTTAAATGATCACCAAAAAAAGCAATTTTCTATTTATTATGAGACATTAATTGAGTGGAATGAAAAAATTAATTTAACTGCACTTACAGATAAACAGGATGTTTATTTAAAACATTTTTATGATTCTATTTCTGCAGCATTTTATGTAGATTTTAATACAGTAGAAAATATATGTGATGTTGGGGCAGGAGCTGGTTTTCCAAGTCTGCCATTAAAAATTTGCTTTCCGCACTTACAAGTAACTATTGTTGATTCGTTAAAAAAGCGAATTGGTTTTTTAAATGAATTAGCAACAAAATTGGAAATAGATAATGTGGCATTTTATCATGATCGTGCTGAGAACTTTGGCAAGCATACACAGTTTAGAGAAACATTTGACATTGTTACAGCAAGAGCTGTAGCTCGAATGTCCGTTTTGAGTGAATTATGTCTCCCTTTAGTTAAAAAAGGTGGCAGTTTCGTAGCAATGAAGGGTGCACAGGCGAAAGAGGAAATATCTGTTGGAGCTTCTGCCATTGAATTATTAGGTGGTACGTTACGTGAAACTTATACCTTTACCCTTCCAAATGAAGATAGTGAGCGATCCATTGTAATCGTCGAAAAAACGAAAAAAACCCCAAAAAAATACCCAAGAAAAGCCGGCACACCAAACAAAGATCCAATAGAATAGTTTAATAGGTGTGGAGAAAGAAGCAACAATATATTTACTGATTTAATACTTTTATTCTAGTAAATGTGGTAAAATGGTAATAGGAACAGACGAAAAAATGAACTACGCAACAGGTTTGTTGTTGCGTTTTTTCTTATTAATTGTTTTTAATTAATTATTTATGTGATTACGTCTATTCATAGAAAATGTTTCACGTGGAACATTTTCTATTTTATACATAGATTGATAGTTTGTTAAAGTATATAAAGGTGGTGTCTTATAGTGGTAAAGCCTTTTAATAGAATCTTTGGTTTGGGAGACAACAAGGCAGATGCTGAACCGGAAGAGGTAGATTTTCATCCAGATGAAGTGGTTCAATTGCCTGTACAAAATATTGAACCAAACCGTTATCAGCCAAGGTCTATCTTTAATGAGGAAAAGATAAAAGAACTTGCCCAGACTATTCATACACATGGGATGATTCAGCCCATTGTGGTTCGTAAGATAGAGGATGAAGAAAATAAATATGAATTGATTGCAGGTGAGCGAAGGTGGCGTGCCGTTCAATCACTTGGTTGGGAAAATGTTTCAGCTATTATTCGGGAAATGACGAATGCTGAAACAGCCTCTGTAGCATTGATTGAGAACCTGCAAAGGGAAGAATTAACTGTTATAGAAGAAGCAACAGCTTATGGGAAATTACTGGAGTTGCATGGGATTACACAGGAGGCTTTAGCTCAGCGTCTTGGTAAAAGCCAATCTACTATAGCGAATAAGATTCGGTTATTAAAACTCCCTGAAGAGGTACAGCAATCTATTTTAAATAAAGAAATTACTGAGCGACATGCTAGAGCACTAATCAAATTGGGAGATCCAGAGAAGCAATTAAAAGTATTGAAGGAAATCCTGGAAAATGATTTAAATGTAAAGCAAACAGAAGAGAAAATTGCTAAAATGAATGAGCCTCAGGCTGAGCCGAAAAAGAAAAAAACGAAGTTAAAAGGCTTTAACAAAGATATTCGGATCGCAATGAATACCATTCGCCAATCCCTAAGTATGGTTTCGGATACAGGTGTAGAAGTAGAATCAGATGAACAAGAGTTGGATGACTGTTATCAAATTACAATTAAAATACCTAAGAAGAAATAATTTATCTTATACTTCATGTTCAACGCCCATCTTAGTTAAGGTGGGCTTTTTGCCAATAAATATTAAGTGAGAGAAGTATGAGTGATATAAGGACTTCAAAAGATCTACTATGTTTAAAATAACTTAATGATTAAATGAGATTAATAATGAATTACAATTCGCATTTTATTCGGCATTTTTTCTTTATTAATGATAGAATAATATGTATATAGTTTAGGTAGGTGTCAACATGGGAAAAATAATGTCCATCGCAAATCAAAAAGGTGGCGTAGGGAAAACAACTTCATCTGTTAATCTGAGTGCATGTCTTGCACATTTGGGCAATAAAGTATTGCTTGTAGATACAGATCCCCAAGGAAATGCAACTAGTGGGGTAGGAGTTAATAAAGCAGATGTAAAGCATTGTATTTACAATGTACTTGTAGAAGATATGCCAGCAGAGGAAGTATGTATCCCGACAAGTGTAAACAACTTAGATATTATTCCGGCAACCATTCAACTTGCAGGTGCGGAAATAGAACTTGTACCTACAATTTCAAGAGAAATTCGCTTGAAGAAATCATTAGAAGAACTGAAAGAGACGTATGATTATATAATTATAGATTGTCCACCATCCTTAGGGCTACTAACCTTGAACGCTTTGACCTCCTCGGACACAGTGTTAATACCGGTGCAGTGTGAATATTATGCGTTGGAAGGGTTAAGTCAGCTTCTAAATACCATCCGTTTAGTCCAAAAACACCTCAATAAGCAATTAATGATTGAGGGTGTATTATTAACAATGTTAGATGCTAGAACAAATCTTGGTATCCAGGTTATAGAAGAAGTAAAGAAATATTTTCAGGATAAAGTGTATAATTCCATCATACCTAGAAATGTAAGGTTAGGCGAAGCACCCAGCCATGGACAACCGATTATCACATATGATCCAAAATCAAGGGGCGCAGAAGTATATTTGGAGTTAGCAAAGGAAGTGATGGCCAATGGCGAAAGGGTTAGGTAAAGGGATTAATGCTTTCTTTCCAGATATTGAAGAAAAAGAGGATGACATCATTCAAGAAATTGCAATTACTGAGTGTAGACCGAATCCATATCAACCAAGAAAGACATTTCATGCAGATGCAATTGAGGAATTAAAGGATTCCATTCTTGAATATGGGATTATTCAACCTCTTATTGTCAGAAAGAGTATTAAAGGCTATGAAATTGTAGTCGGTGAGAGACGTTTTCGAGCAGCAAAGGAAGCAGGGCTTGATAAGATCCCTGTTGTCATCAAGGAATTAACCGATGATAAAATGATGGAACTGGCTTTACTTGAAAATTTACAGCGTGAGGATCTAACACCAATTGAAGAAGCACAAGCGTACGCTAATTTGATGACAGAATTGAAGGTTACACAGGAAGAATTGGCGAAAAAGTTAGGGAAAAGCCGTTCTCACATTGCAAACATCGTCCGTCTTCTCTCTTTGCCTGAACAGGTAATTGCATATATTAATAATGGAGAATTATCGATGGGGCACGGCAGAGCTTTGTTAGGTTTGAAGGAAAAGGATAGAATAATTCCTTTTGTAAACAAAATCCGTCATGAAAAACTAAATGTGCGACAGGTTGAACAACTGATTAATCAGCTAAATGAAAGACCTGTAAAGAAAAAAGAGAAACCGAAAAAGGATATATTTTTACAGGAAAGAGAGTCGATCCTTAGAGAGAGGTTTGGCACATCTGTAAATATTCATCGAGGTAAAAGAAAAGGGAAAATCGAGATTGAATTTTACAATGATGAAGACCTGGAACGTATCATTGAAACACTTGAAAAGTAAATAATGCTTCATTTTTTGGACGATTATCTTTAAAAAAGCGTTAGAGCTGGAACTGAACAGGCTCCTGCTATTAAGCTTTATGTAGTTCAAAATCTTATAGTTTTTAATGGAAGGACTGGCGTAAGAGATCGTCAGTCCTTTATTATCATTTTATATAGGGGGAAGGCAAATGATATATTTTGATCAGGCTGCATCCTCATTTCCGAAGCCACCACAGGTTGTTGAAGCAATGGTCCGTGTAATGACCACGACAGGTGCTAATCCAGGAAGAGGCGGACACAAAATAGCTAGGGAAGCAGCCGATATCATTCGTAGAACAAGAGAAAAAGCAGCAAATATCTTTGGTTGTACGGATCCTAAAAAAGCGCTTTTTTATAATAATGCGACGGTAGCCTTAAACCAGGCAATTAAAGGGTTAAGCTGGGAGCATGGAGATCATGTTATTTCTACTTCCTTGGAGCATAACTCTGTAAGAAGACCTCTTGAATACATAAAAGAAGCATTTGGTGTAGAGATAACTTATATACCGTGGTCCCCAGATGAAGAACAATTCACAAAAGCAATTCAGCAAGAGATAAAGGGAAAAACAAAATTAGTAGCACTGACACATGCCTCGAATGTGACTGGTGCAGTACTCCCTATAGATAAAATATTAGATGTAGTGAGAAATAAAGGAATTATTACATTAGTGGATGCATCACAAACTGCCGGCCATATCCCTATCCATATGAAAGAGCAAGGGATTGATATGCTTGCTTTCCCGGGGCACAAGGGCTTACTTGGTCCACAAGGTACAGGAATGCTTTTGTTGGAAGGTGATATCACTTTAAATCCTTTACATCATGGTGGGACAGGCAGTTTTTCTGATACCCCACATCAACCAGAAAACTTACCGGAAAAATTGGAGAGTGGCACGTTAAACACACCTGGAATTGCGGGGCTTTATGCGGCCTTGGAATGCTATGAAGAGCGAAAAGGTGAAAATGTTCCACGTGAAACAATCTTGATTAGAAGGTTGGAAGCCGGGTTAGAAAAGATCCCGGGAGTAATTTGTTATAGTGTGGATGGCGATCAGCTGAAAATGCCAATTGTTGCTTTTAACATTCAAGAGGTTAACTCACAAGAAATAGCAACCATTTTAGATTCACATTACCAAATTGGAGTACGTGCTGGTTTACATTGCAGCCCGTTAGGCCATGAAACTCTAAACACGCATGGGCAAGGGGTTGTCCGTGCAAGCTTAGGTATATATAATACGGAAAAAGAAGTAGACACTTTTCTAAATGCAATAAAAGAAATAGCAATGGCTTACGCAGATTTTGATTAATTGGAGTTGGGTTGAATGGTTTTATATGGAACATTGGTAAATGGGCTATTAATTATTGTAGGAAGTCTGTTAGGATTATTTTTTACGAAAATTCCTGAAAGATATAAAGAAACTGTTATGCACGGGATAGGGCTTGCTGTTATTCTAATTGGATTACAAATGGCATTTTCCACCGAAGTTATTATTATTGTGTTATTAAGTTTATTGACGGGGGCTGTGATTGGGGAGTTACTACATGTGGAAGAAGGGTTAAATCGTCTGGGTTCCTGGATTGGAAGTAAATTTGCCAGTGATACAGGTGATGGATTCAGTGTGTCTCAAGGATTTGTTACTGCCTCCCTTATATTTGTTATTGGTGCTATGTCTGTCATAGGTGCCTTAGACAGTGGGCTTCGCGGAGATCATGAGATTTTGATTACAAAAGGGGTTATTGACGGTTTTGTTGCACTTGTGCTTACAACGACACTGGGCTATGGAGTTATCTTCTCTGTTGTTCCTGTAGTTGTATACCAAGGGGGAATTGCTTTATTGGCAACACAAATAGATAGATGGTTACCAGAAGCGTTTTTAAATGGTCTTATCGTGGAACTGACCGCTGTAGGTGGACTATTAATTCTGGCGATTGGTCTAAATCTATTAAAAATAACGAATATACGGATAGGGAATCTATTACCATCTATCTTAACAGTAGCTTTTATTTATTACATTTATCAGTTTTTTATTTAAATCCCTATTTACATGCAAAAAATGCTGTTGAAAAAACCAGACTCATTCTATTTTTTAGCTAAAATTAGAATGAGTCTGGTTTTTTAGGTTCTAATATTTATTGGGGGTTATGCAATGATACGGAGAATAGAAAAAATACGAACAAACTAAGAATATAGAGGCTGCATAAATCACCGCTACGGGGAAATACTCCGCTTTCCGCGGTCGGCTGATGAGCCTCGGGCCAACACGATGTTGGTCATGAAGGCGTTGCGACAGGACGTCGCGACTTTAGCCTTCCAACCCCTATAACGCGTTCCGGGGTCTCACCGAGGCCTCTCCTCCCGCAGGAGTCTCCATATTTCCCCTTCGCTAAGAATTGCTTTTTAGAAATAAATGACTTTAGTTTTAGGAGAAAAAAGCTCGTTTAACATCTTAAAAGACAAGTGGAAAGACCACTCCGCATCTGAATTTTGAAGATGATACAAAATGATTGGAATGGAAGATGGCAATCTATGAATGTCACGTCCTGGGACTGGGGCTGGGGCTGCGCTAACTCGCCCCACCGAAAACATTTGGGATTGCGTTTCCTCTTCCTGCCAAAAATAACTTTGGCACCGATTGCATGACCAACTTCCTCGAAAAAGGAAACCGCTTTTTAGGGTGGCGTAATACTTATAGTAGTTTTCACTAGTTTGCAGTTTCCTTCTAACTATGAATAAACAAAATACGATTGTATCCTGTCATTTGCAGCATAACCGTTTTTATAAGTATGTTAGCTAAAGCAAGGTGCTTCCACTTACATCGTTTTTTCTTTGTTTATTGGTAACACAATTGCAGGCTGGGTGTGTTGATAACAAAGCCGCTGATCTATATATGCCAATAACTCGGAAATTTTTGTTGCCATATCCATTACGATTGATAATCTGGTATTTTGTAATACAGCATATTCCATAAACCCACTTATATTAACTACCCCAGTCACATGAATATCTCCCACATCAGGTAGACGCTTATTTAAGGCGGCTCCGGGGCTAATTGGGCCTGTCCCAGCTATAAGCTGACCAATGGATGTGTTTTTGCCGAGGCAGGCATCTATTGCGATAATAAAGGGGTTCCTGTGTTTTGACTTTATTTTATCCAGATAATCTTGCAGGTTAGTTGCATGTACAGGTTGATGCAACGTACCATAGATTGTTAAATGTTTCGGATTGAGCGAGGAGAACAAGGAACCAGCCAGTGGACCAAGCGCATCTCCTGTAGATCGATCTGTTCCAATAAAAACAACAATATAATCTCGTGGAGTTGTGGGAAACCAGGAGATTAATTTTTCTCCTAAAGAAGTTTTTAGCTCTGCTTCCTGGTAAAACATACGAAAACTTTCATTTTTATTTTTGAAACGATTTATAAGACTCATAGCTTATCCTCCAGAAACATATTGGTATAGTATACGGAAATTTTCAAAAATCTATACATGGATTCTAAAATATTGGAGGAAAAGTAATGATACGTGCGGGGCTAAAATGGATGTTTTTAATTATAGGAACAACGATTGGCGCAGGATATGCATCGGGCAGGGAATTATGGCAATTTTTTGGGCATGAAAGTGGACTTGCTATTCTGTTGTTCATTGTTTTCTTTTCTATTTGTTGCATGGTAATTATGGATATAAGTCACAAAAAAGAATCTACGCAATACTTGCCTGTCTTAAAGGAAATTGTTGGAATAAAATTAACCGGTGTATATGACGTCATGATTTTTTTGTATTTATTTACAACTACTGTAGTAATGATTGCGGGGAGTGGGGCAACTGGAAGAGCGTTTAATTTTCCATATATTTGGGGAATAGGTATTATGATATTTGCCTTGATTATTTTATTTATTAAGGATATAAATGGATTATTATCAGTTAATCAATTTGTGTTGCCTCTATTATTAGGTGGGCTGTTATTTGTATTGATCATGTTTACGTACGATCAGAATCTTTCTCTATTTTCCCATTGGCATGAGCAACGAAATTGGACGGCAGCATTTCCTTTTACAGCGTTAAATATTTTACCGTTAATTGCTGTGCTTGGGGCGATTGGAAATAAAGTTAAATCAAAAGGTGAAATTGTAATAGCAAGTGTTGGAAGTGGCTTGATTTTAGGGATTATTACATATATATATAATAATAGTCTTATACAGATTGCGGACGAGATCCTCGTGTATGAAATTCCTTTATTCGCCATTTTAAAGCACTATCCATTGGAAATGCTTATCTTCATGAGTATCTTACTATGGTTTGCTATATTTACAACAGCAGCCTCGGGTGTGTTAGGCATTGTTACAAGGGTACAGGAATTTTTTCGGTTACCATTATGGCTCATTGTTGTTATAACACTAATCACTATGCTGCCATTGACTGCATTTGGATTTTCAACTTTGGTAAGTTATTTGTATCCTATCTATGGGATACTAAATTTATATGTACTTGTCCGATTATTGCTATTTCCATTGTGGAAAAGAACAGATTCCCCTCCCACCTCATAAAAAACAACACACATAGAATTACTATAGAAAAGCACCAGGGAACATAGGAGGTATAAGCATGGCTACAAAAAACGAAGTAGATTTAGGTGAAGATATAGAAAAAGTTAATGAAGATATAGGGCATTTATGGGATTTTTTGTTCTCTCCCGACCTGTGGATTTCCATTGGAATTGCCGCATTGAAGATTTTCTTCATTGTAATTGTTGCCTTAACATTTGTTCGTATATCCAGAAATCTGGTTGACAGACTGTTTAAACGGCGGGAAAAGGGGCCGATTCGGCTTACAGAACGACGCGAGAATACGTTAAAAAAATTAATTAAAAACGTTGTGGCATATGTCGTTTACTTTATTGCGATTATGATGATCCTGGATAATGTGCTTGGATTTCAAGTTGGAGCTCTATTAGCAGGGGCAGGGGTTGCCGGCTTAGCTATTGGTTTTGGAGCGCAGAATCTCGTTCGTGATATTATTTCCGGCTTTTTCATTATCTTTGAAGATCAATTTTCTGTAGGAGACTATGTCGGTGTAGCCGGAATAGAGGGCACTGTAGAAGAGATTGGACTACGTACTACAAAGGTGCTTAGCTGGACAGGTGAAATGAATATTCTACCTAATGGGAACGTCACCCAGGTAATCAATTATTCGGTACACAATGGGTTATCTATAGTAGATATAAATATTCCTTATGAAAGCAATGTGGCGGAAGCGGAGCCGCTCATTGAGGAAATCGTGGAAACCTTACCAGATAAATATGACTTTATTGTAGGTAAACCGGAAATTATTGGGGTACAGAATTTGGATGTATCTCACTTTGTAATTAGAGTTATTGCAGAAACACTTCCAGGCTTCCAATGGGCAGGTGAACGGAATATCCGCAGGGAAATTCAACATAAGCTATATCAGGAAGGAGTCGAAATACCATCACCACGTATTGTTATGTATTCCGGAAATGAAAAAGATAATATTTTAGACAAAAACAGAGAGCGTGGCCAATAACTTTTGTTATAATGAGAGTAAAAAAAGGAGAAAGAGTTATGGCGGAAACTGAGTTTGGACTAAATGATGTTGTACAAATGAAAAAACCTCATCCTTGTGGAGAAAACAAATGGAAAATTATTCGCATGGGGATGGATATTCGAATTAAATGTTTAGGCTGTGGCCATAGTGTTATGATTCCGCGCAGAGAATTCACAAAAAAGCTGAAAAAGGTTATTGAAAAGGCGGAGCAGGAGTAAAAAGAAGCCACCTGTACTTACACTTCAAATCCTAATGGACCGAGCTTAAGAACTGATGAAAGAGATAGCTAAATAAATAATAAAAAATAGACGAAAGAAACGATTTAATGGTACGATAGGAGCAGAACGGTTAAATTCGTAGATTTGGTCGGTGAAAAAGCAAAAACAGGCCTTTGGATAGCGCCTGTTTTTGCTTTTTGTTAACTTGTCAATTTGAAAGCAAGTATCTATAATTAGGATGACTAACGCGTTCATATGAATGAAATCCTTAAGGAGTGAAAGTTGCATGGCATTAACAGCAGGAATCGTCGGGCTTCCCAACGTAGGAAAATCAACACTTTTTAATGCTATTACACAAGCTGGTGCAGAGGCTGCAAACTATCCATTTGCTACCATTGACCGAATGTGGGAATTGTTGAAGTGCCTGATTATCGTTTAAATAAATTAACAGAACTAGTAAAGCCAAAAAAGACAGTACCAACAGCATTTGAGTTCACAGATATAGCTGGTATTGTGAAAGGCGCAAGTAAAGGGGAAGGATTGGGGAACCAATTTTTATCTCATATTCGCCAGGTTGATGCAATCTGTCAGGTGGTACGTTGTTTTGAGGATGAAAACATCACCCATGTGTCAGGAAAGGTTGACCCAATAGAAGATATTGAAGTAATTAATTTAGAGCTAATTTTAGCAGACTTAGAAACTGTTAATAAACGGCTCCAACGTGTAGAGAAACTTGCCAGACAGAAGGATAAAGAAGCAGTTGCTGAGCAGACAGTCCTTGAAAAGATAAAGGAAGGGCTGGAAGAAGAAATTCCAGCTCGTGCATTGGAATATTCAGAAGACCAATGGAAGATTGTAAAAGGTCTT
The DNA here is from genome assembly GCF_001310895.1 of Virgibacillus halodenitrificans JCM 12304. Lineage (GTDB taxonomy): Bacteria > Bacillota > Bacilli > Bacillales > Amphibacillaceae > Virgibacillus_Q > Virgibacillus_Q halodenitrificans. The sequence continues at coordinate 48,118 of NZ_BAZS01000004.1, forward strand.
CATTTACTAACAAGTAAACCAACCTTGTATGTAGCAAATGTAAGTGAGGAAGAAGTAGCCGACCCTGAGGGCAATACTTATGTCCAACAGGTGAAGGAATATGCTGCAAAGGAAAATGCTGAGGTTATCGTGATATGTGCAAAGATCGAAGAGGAAATTTCTGAACTTGATCAAGAAGAAAAGGAAATGTTCCTGGAAGATTTGGGTATTACCGAGTCCGGCCTGGATAAATTGATCAAAGCTTCCTATAACCTACTTGGGTTGGCGACTTATTTCACAGCTGGAGAACAAGAAGTACGTGCATGGACATTTCGTAAAGGAATCAAAGCCCCTCAGGCAGCGGGTATTATTCATACAGACTTCGAAAGAGGTTTTATCCGTGCGGAAACAGTTTCCTATGGAGACCTAGTGGAAGCAGGCGCCATGCTCAGGCCCGTGAAAAAGGGAAAGTCCGCTTAGAAGGTAAAGAGTATATTGTGCAAGATGGAGATGTCATTCATTTCCGTTTTAATGTGTAAGGACTAGCAAGGACGTGACAAGAAAAATTAGTATATTGCTCTAAGTTAACAAATTATAAACGATCTTAGACCAAGCAAAGGTACAAGCACCTTGCCAAACAAATGATGAAGTTTTATTAAAAGGTTAATAACGTAAAAAAGGATCTCTCGAAGGCTTGTTATTTTAAAAAAGATTTGGTATAATACAACATTGTGAGTAATTAAATTTACGATTACTCCTTGCTCTCATGAAATATTGGGAGCCGTTAAGACCAAAAGGAGGTGTAACGGATGAGAAAATACGAAATCATGTACATCATCCGCCCAGACATGGAAGAAGAAGCTCAAACAGCTTTGATTGAGCGTTTCAATGGCATTTTAACTGATAATGGGGCGGAGATTGAAAAAGTTGATGAAAAAGGCAAGAAGCGTCTTGCTTATGAAATCAATGATTACCGTGATGGATACTATGTTATCATTAACTTCAGCAGTGATGAAAAAGCAATCAATGAATTTGATCGTTTAGCTAAGTTCTCTGATGATATTATTCGTCATATTGCAGTTCGAGAAGATGATCAATAATAAGGAGTGGTTCTGATGTTAAATCGTGTCGTACTTGTCGGCAGGTTAACGAAGGATCCTGATTTACGTTATACACCAAACGGAGTTGCAGTAGCTAACTTCACCATAGCAGTTAATCGACCTTTTTCAAATCAGCAGGGCAATCGCGAAGCTGACTTTATTAACTGTGTTGTTTGGCGTAGACCGGCAGAAAATCTCGCTAATTTCATGAAAAAAGGTAGCATGATTGGTGTAGATGGCCGTGTACAAACACGTACATTTGAAGGACAAGATGGTAAAACTGTTTTTGTTACAGAAATTGTGGCAGACAGTGTACAATTTTTAGAATCAAAAGGCTCGTCTCAGGATAGAGGTCAGGGTGCATCAGGATTCCAGCAAAACAGTAACCAGAACCAATTTCAACCGAATCAGAACCAAAATCAAAACCAGAATCAACCTCAAGAGGACCCTTTTAGAAATAATGGGGAACCTATCGATATATCAGATGATGATCTTCCTTTCTAAGAAGGAAGCGTAAATAAATTGAAGGAGTGATATAAATGGCAGCTCGTCGCGGACGTGCAAAGCGTCGTAAAGTGTGTTATTTCACTGCAAACGGTATTACCCACATCGATTATAAAGATGTTGACTTGCTAAGACGTTTCATTTCAGAGCGTGGGAAAATTCTTCCTCGTCGTGTAACTGGAACTTCTGCAAAATACCAACGTAAACTTACAAGAGCAATTAAACGTGCTCGTACAATGGCATTATTGCCTTTCGTAGCAGAGTAATAGTATAAGGTTATTCTAAATAACTTAAACGTAACCCGGATCATGGATAATGATTCGGGTTATTTTATGTTCCTCTAATTTTGATTTTGCAGTTTTAGATGGAGACGTTCTAATGACCCACAACCTACACTAAGAACTAACTTTTGGTGAAATGGTAAACAGGGTTGTTGGAAAATAACGTATGGTAAGCAAACTATAGCTAATTCTTAAATATCTCCGGCAGATACGTCCACTCTGCAGCTGATTAATATCATCTTCGGCAGATACATAAGATTGCTCCATCCTTTAGTTCGCAATTATCTCCTACTATGAATGTACCACAAGAAAAAACCTTCAAATTGGCAAGACAGCCATATTTGAAAGTTTTTTTAAACAGTAGAAAATAATAATGTTTTAATTCTTTTTTCTGCGTTTCGGATATATAGAAATAATGGCAACTAAAAATGCAAAGGAATAAATAAAAAATAAGCCAAGATAGCTGTCATTCACTTTGAATAGTAAGGCGAGTACCGTGTATAACAGAAAAGGAATGGTTGTTGTAAAAGCCGTCATTTTCCAAAGGATAGCGAAGCGTAATTTTCGGTCCATCAGCTTAGCTATTCCTGTCCCAATATAAGCTATAACAGAAATCATAATGAAAACGAGAACAGTCATTGGTAAGTAATAGAAAATAAAAAAGTAAATAAACAGAAAAAATATATTTAATTCTGCACTAATCCCCTCCGCAGATGTCAGCCTGTCAACAAGGGAAGGCACAGAGACAATAAACAAGAGTAAAAACATGTAGATGACAGCAATGTCCATTCCAATTCGATTGAGCCAGAATGTTGCCTTTTTGGATGGCAGTTTGATACTATGGAGAAACGTTTGCAAAAAAATCAATGGACTTCATCCTTTAATGGTAAATAATTAAGATAGAGTAGTTTTTAATCAATAAAATAAGATGCTGTTCCAGGTGTAACAAATGATGCTAACAACACAACCAAAAACTAGAAATTTAATATGTTGCCAACGTAGTATTTTGTAGTTGGCGGTCCTTTCTATTATAATTGATAAGAGTGAATAAAAACTGCTTTAGCCATGAATAATCCATGACAATTTCATGTGCTGGGCACGATATGTCGCTATATTATAAAAGGTAATATATTCCCTGGAAAATAGTTATTTCCACCAATTTCGACACCCTTTTCGGGGGAAATCATGTTATCATATTATAATGACATAAATATAGAATGTAGTCGAGGTGCTTTATGAATCAGTCAAAACGATTAACAGAAGGGGCACTTTTAACAGCTATTTTCATTGTATTGATATTAGTTAGTGTATTCGTTCCTGTTCTATCTTTTTTCGCAATGTTTGTATTGCCAGTTCCCTTTGTGATCTATGCATCACGTTATGACTGGCGGCCATCATTGATCATGCTTGCTGTTTCCATGTTATTATCTATCCTGTTTGCTACCTTATTTTCATTACCAGTTACACTTCTAATGGGGTTAGGCGGGATTATGATTGGAAGTGCAATCTATCGTAAACTAACTCCATATGAGACTTGGGCACGAGGAACATTTGGGTTTATTATTGGTCTATTGTTTGCTTTCGTTTTTACGCAATATGTATTTGGTGTGAATTGGGTAAATGAACTTGAGAATATGATGAATGAATCGATGGATATGACGATAAATACGTTTGAACAATTTGGAATGGGTGAACAGACAGAGGAAGCCCGCGAAATGCTGGAAGCTTCTTTAGATATGCTTGTAAATCTGTTACCTGTATTTATTGCTCTAATTGCAATAGGATTAGCTTTTCTTAGCCAATGGGTAAGCTATAAAATAATTCGACGGTTGGATAATAAAGAGATTAAGTTTCCACCATTTCGCCACTTGCGATTTCCCGTATCGCTAATATGGGTATATTTCTTTGCTTTGATTATCACACTAATCGTTTCAGAGCAATCAAACATTTTTCATTTAGCGGCAGAGAACTTACTTGTGTTGACAGGGGTCCTCATGGCAATTCAAGGATTTTCATTTATTTTCTACTATGCGCATCATAAGAATATGTCTAAAGCGATTCCGATCCTAATTGTTGTACTTACGATCCTATTTCCTATGCTGTTTTTCTATCTCGTACGGATTTTAGGTATTATTGATTTGGGATTCGGGTTAAGAGATCGTCTTTCAAAGAAAGAGTAGTGATGGAAGAGAAAAAAGGCGTCAATTCGTAGGGAGCTGAATTTTATGCAAGACCTAAAAAAGAAGCCAACATTTCGGAGCCATTTATGGGTGATTTATTTATTATCCATTCTCCTGTTATTTGGGATTTGGTATTTTCAATGGATTCTTGGCTTGATTATGACCCTGTTGCTTGCTGCTTCTTTCTACTACAGTATAAGGTCAGAAATTATTTTACAAAATGAAGCAGAAAAATATATAACCACTTTATCTCATCGGATAAAAAAGGTGGGGGAAGAGGCATTGCTGGAAATGCCTTTTGGTATCGTTCTGTATAATGAGGATTATAAGGTGGAATGGACCAATCCATATATGAATCAATTTGCCGAGGACGATACATTAGTTGGTAAGTCTCTACATTCCCTTGGGGATGAATTAATTCCGATGATTAAAGAAGACAAGGAAGAAATATGGTTCGAGCTGGAGGGCTATAAGTTTCAGACAACCGTAAAAAAAGAAGAGCGTTTGCTATACCTTTTTGATCGTACATCCCAGGTAGAGCTGCAAACACTTTACTATAACGACCAAACAGTGCTTGCAATTATCTTTTTGGATAATTATGAGGAAATCACGCAAAACATGGATGATACGACGAAAAGTCAGTTGAACTCACAAGTAACTTCAGTGTTAAATGAGTGGTCGAAAAGCTATGGTCTATACTTGAAGAGAACATCTCAGGAGAGATTTCTTGCGGTTGGCTCAAAGGAAATTTTAAAGAAGCTGGAAAAGGTTAAATTCGATATTTTAGATGAAGTACGTGAATTAAACGGGGAGCAAAACAATCCTGTGACACTAAGTATTGGAGTGGGTGCAGGCAATGTAGAGCTACCTGTACTTGGACAATTGGCTCAATCAAGCTTAGATTTAGCACTTGGCCGTGGTGGTGACCAGGTTGCCATCAAAGATGAAACAGGGAAGGTTCGATTCTACGGTGGTAAAACCAACCCGATGGAAAAACGGACCAGAGTACGTGCGCGTGTTATCTCCCATGCGTTGAAGGAATTGGTGAAGGTTAGTGATAATGTCATAATTATGGGACATAAATCACCTGATATGGATTCCTTAGGCGCAGCAATTGGGATTTTAAATATCGCTAAAGCAAATGGCGTAGAGGGCCATATTGTGTTCGATCCGGATGATGTAGATACAGGTGTATACCGATTAGTGGAAGCAATTAAAGAAGATGAAGATGTCTGGCAGTATTTTATTGATCCAGATCATGCAGAGGCAATTACCGGAAATAGAAGCTTGGTAGTCGTCGTGGATACGCATAAACCTAGTATGGTAGCACATGAACCATTGCTCCATCTATCCGAATATAAAGTTGTCATTGACCATCATCGGAGAGCTGAAGAATTTATTGAAAATCCTACCCTTGTTTATATGGAACCATATGCTTCCTCTGCTTCGGAGTTAATTACAGAGCTATTGGAATACCAGCCGAAAGCATTAAAGTTAAAAATGCTTGAAGCAACGGCTTTATTGGCAGGAATTATTGTCGATACGAAGAGCTTTACATTGCGTACAGGGTCAAGAACCTTTGATGCAGCCAGTTATTTGCGAGCTAAAGGTGCGGACACTGTATTAGTCCAGCAATTTATGAAGGAAGACCTTGATATTTACGTTAAGCGTAGTAAATTGGTGGAACGTTCGGAAGTATATCGTGGACATATAGCTATTTCGAAGGCCGAGGAAGGCCAGGCTTATGGACCTGTACTAATAGCACAGGCGGCAGATACGCTACTTACCATGAGTGGAATTGATGCTTCATTCGTTATTTCAGAAAGAAAAGATGATAGAATAGGAATAAGCGCACGTTCCTTAGGTAACGTGAATGTGCAGGTTATTATGGAAAAAATGAATGGTGGCGGGCATTTGACGAATGCAGCTACTCAAATAGAAGATACAACTATAGAAGATGCAGCAAATTTATTAAAAGATATACTTGATGAGTATTATGAGGGGAGAGAAACAGAATGAAAGTAATTCTATTAAAAGACGTGAAGGGCAAAGGAAAAAAAGGGGAAGTAAAGAACGTTTCTGATGGCTATGCACGTAACTACCTTTTAAAAAATAATTTAGCTGAAGAAGCAACAGCTGGTAATTTGAAAGCATTAGAAGCTCAACAGCGTAAGACAGAGCAGTTGGAACAGGAAGAAAAAGAGGAAGCAATGGATCTGAAAGACACGCTTGCAGATCTAACTGTTGAATTAAAAGCTAAATCAGGCGATAATGGCCGACTTTTTGGCTCTATTACAAGCAAGCAAATAGCCGAAGCCTTGCAAAAAGAGCATGGACATAAAGTTGATAAGCGGAAGATTGAACTGGATGAGCCAATTCGTGCATTGGGGTACACAACAGTACCTGTGAAATTGCATCCAGAGGTTTCCGGCTCTATTAAAGTTCATGTTTCAGAGAAATAAGGACAACGATTATCTTATTTGCAATTTACGACGTTAGAAAAATTGGGAAGGCGGGCTCACTTTTTGGTGAGCCTTCTTCTATCCTCAAGGGAGGGGGCAGCAAATGAGTGAAGTATGGAGTGATCGTACACCACCGCATAATTTGGAAGCAGAGCAATCCATTTTGGGAGCTGTATTTTTGGATCCGGAGGCATTTTCGACTGCATCGGAATCTTTAATACCGGAAGATTTTTACCGTGCAAGTCATCAGCGGATTTTTTCTGCAATGATGAAGCTTGCTGATCGTGGTGAACCAATTGATGTTGTTACTGTTACATCCTTTTTGCATAATGCAAAGCAATTAGAAGAGATTGGTGGCGTTTCTTATCTATCTGAGCTTGCAGAAAGTGTGCCGACAGCTGCCAATATAGGGTACTATTGTAAAATCGTTGAGGAAAAAGCTCTCTTACGGAGACTTATTCGTTCAGCAACAGACATTGTTACATCAGGATTTGAGCGGGAAGATGAAGTAGAAGATGTTTTAAATGAAGCAGAGAAGTCCATTCTGGAGGTTTCCGGACGGAAAAATTCCGGAGCATTTAAAGCAATTAAAGATGTACTTATAGATGTATATGATAATATTGAACAGCTTCATCACCAAAGTGCCGACGTAACCGGGATCCCTACTGGTTTCCGTGATCTGGATAAGATTACTTCCGGTTTCCAGCGAAATGACTTAATTATCGTTGCTGCAAGGCCATCTGTTGGTAAAACGGCATTTGCCTTAAACGTTGCTCAAAACGTCGCTGTTAATACAGATGAAAATGTAGCGATATTTAGTTTAGAAATGGGAGCTGACCAACTGGTACAACGTATGCTTTGTGCAGAGGGGAATATTGATGCACAGCGCATGCGTAATGGTCAGCTGCAGGCCGATGACTGGAGTAAGCTTACGATGGCAATGGGAAGTCTATCAAATGCAGGTATTTACATTGATGATACACCGGGAATCCGGGTTGCTGATATTCGCTCAAAGTGCCGTCGTTTGAAACAGGAACATGGGCTTGGAATGATTTTAATTGATTATTTACAGCTCATCCAAGGTAGTGTTAACTCAAAGGAAAACAGACAGCAGGAAGTATCTGAGATATCACGTTCCCTTAAAGGTCTGGCTCGTGAATTGAATGTGCCATTAATTGCTTTATCTCAGCTTTCCCGTGGAGTAGAATCACGTCAGGATAAACGTCCGATGATGTCTGACTTACGTGAGTCAGGAAGTATTGAGCAGGATGCGGACATTGTAGGATTCTTATATCGTGATGATTATTATGATACAGAATCAGAGAAACAGAATATTATAGAAATCATTATTTCCAAGCAACGTAATGGTCCTGTCGGTAATGTAGAGCTTGCCTTCGTTAAGGAATACAATAAATTCGTTGACCTGGATCATCGATATTCAGAAAGTGATGTCCCTCCAGCACCAGTGCAAGTATAGATAACAGCCTTTTATAGGGCTGTTTTTTTGTGTTTTATTTTTCGGGATCGGGAGCTAGTTCATGAAAAATAAAGTAGCTATTCCTTCAAAGTCAGACACTATATAAGGTGCTGGGGATACTTAGGCTCTGCAGCGGATTATTCTCGTCTATTGCGAATAGACACTCTTTACAATGAATAGCCCCTACTTACTGCTAATTAAAACAACCAATAACATAGCTATAAATCTCTCGCTCCCACTTCCTTTCAACTATCCTATTAACTTACGGTTCTGTAGCTCAGCCAACTGAATAACCATTAACCTTCTATTAATCTATGAAAATAACCGAACAATAAAATTTTATAGTAACTTATTGTTCGCATTTGGGATTGACGGGGCAAGGAGATACTGGTAAAATAACAGTTGTGATTATTAAAACCATATGATTTAGATAAATTCAGTGGAGGTGCGCTATGTCCTCAGTAGTAGTAGTTGGAACACAATGGGGCGATGAAGGGAAAGGTAAAATTACTGACTTTCTATCGCAAAATGCCGAGGTGGTTGCTCGTTATCAAGGAGGAAACAACGCCGGGCATACAATTAAGTTTGATAATGTGACATATAAATTACATTTAATTCCTTCAGGGATATTTTTTGACGATAAAATCTGTGTCTTGGGTAACGGAATGGTTATTGATCCCAAAGCATTTGTAGAAGAGGTTGCCTATTTACATGAACGCAATGTATCTACAGACAATTTACGTATAAGTAATCGAGCACATGTTATTTTACCTTATCATTTAAAATTGGATATCTTGCAGGAAGAGGAAAAAGGTGTCAATAAAATTGGGACAACCAAAAAGGGAATTGGTCCTGCCTATATGGACAAAGCAGCACGGATGGGCATACGGATTGCTGACTTGTTGGATAAAGATGCTTTTCGGGAAAAACTCGAGCAAAATCTGAAAGAAAAGAATCGCTTGTTTGAAAAAGTGTACGAAGTTGATCCCCTGCATGTGGAAGATATTTTAGAAGAGTATTATGAATATGGCCAGCAAATGGCTCCATATGTTTGTGATACGTCCGTTGTATTAAATGATGCGCTTGATGAAGGACGTCGTGTGTTATTCGAGGGAGCACAGGGGGTCATGCTTGATATTGACCAAGGAACATATCCGTTTGTAACATCCTCCAATCCAATAGCAGGTGGGGTTACTATCGGATCAGGTGTTGGTCCGACTAAAATCAATCATGTTGTAGGTGTTTCGAAAGCATATACTACACGTGTGGGCGATGGTCCGTTCCCTACTGAGCTTCATGATGAGATTGGTGATCAGATTCGTGAGGTCGGACGAGAGTATGGAACAACTACTGGGAGGCCGCGAAGAGTTGGTTGGTTTGATAGTGTAGTTGTACGCCACGCACGTCGCGTCAGCGGGATTACTGATTTATCTTTAAACTCTATTGATGTACTTACAGGAATTGAAACATTGAAAATCTGTGTTGCCTATAAGTACAAAGGTGAGGTTATCCATGAGTTTCCGGCAAGTCTATCCGCTCTTGCTGAATGTGAGCCGGTGTATGAGGAAATGCCAGGCTGGACAGAGGATATTACCAATGTGAAAAGCTTGGACGAATTACCTGCGAATGCGCGTCATTACCTTGAGCGTATTTCTCAGCTGACACAAATTCCATTGTCCGTCTTCTCTGTAGGTCCAGACCGCTCGCAGACGAATATAGTAAGAAGTGTTTATAGCTCTTAATATAAAATTAACCTAAAAAGGGGTTGTCTCTATCTAGTGGAGATGACCTCTTTTTGTAATTGGTTGAGATCTGTTATGGCGTTTGCGTTTATGAAAGACATTGCTGTGGGATTTCACGCGCTCCATGTCCGTCATCGCCCTTATGAAAGACATTGCCGCATGATTTTGTGCTCGCAATGTCCATCATGCCACTTATGAAAGACCTTGCCGCATGATTTTGTGCTCGCAATGTCCATCATGCCACTTATGAAAGACATTCCGCTTCGATTTAGCGCGCGCAATGTCCGTCACCCCACTTATGAAAGACATTCCCGCATGATTTCGCGCTCTCAATGTCCGTCATCCCACTTATGAAAGACATTCCCGCCCGATTTCACGCGCTTAATGTCCGTCATCGCCGTTATGAAAGACATTCCCCCCGGATTTAGCGCGAGCAATGTCCGTCACCCTACTCATGAAAGACATCCCCCAAGCCCCCAACATGAGATAAAACTATATTTTTCCTTTTGCTAATACACGCCAATGAAAGACATTTACCTGAAAGTACGATAAAATAAAACTTAGTAATATGTTAAAGTAAGAGTTAGATTGTAATTAATAAAGGATGTGTCGAAGATGGGTCAAAAGATATTAGTTGTAGATGATGAACAACCAATTGCAGATATATTGAAATTCAACTTAGAAAAAGAAGGTTATGAGGTTGTATTAGCACATGATGGCGATGAGGCAATTGAGGTTGCTGAAGCTGAAAAGCCGGATTTAATTTTATTGGATATTATGCTTCCCAATCGTGATGGCAATGAAGTATGCAGGGAAATCCAGAAAACACAGTCCATGCCAATTATTATGCTGACAGCCAAAGATTCGGAAATTGATAAGGTGCTTGGTCTTGAGTTAGGTGCAGATGATTATGTGACAAAGCCTTTCAGTAACCGGGAGGTAATTGCACGTGTGAAGGCGAACCTGCGTAGACAGCAAGCTGTTCCGGACGATAAAGTAAAAGCTACAAAGGACATAGAGATCGGGGCGCTTGTTATTCATCCTGATGCATATGTAGTATCACGAAATGGGGTTCAGATTGAGCTTACCCATAGAGAATTCGAGCTGCTTCATTATTTAGCAAGACATATGGGACAAGTAATGACGCGTGAGCATCTATTGGAAACTGTGTGGGGTTATGATTACTTTGGCGATGTGCGGACTGTTGACGTAACAGTAAGAAGACTTCGCGAAAAAATAGAGGAGAACCCTAGTAACCCTACGTGGATCGTTACAAGAAGAGGTGTGGGCTATTATTTACGCAATCCTGAGCAGGAGTAATTGCTAATGAACAAAGTCGGTTTTTTTCGCTCTATACAATTAAAGTTTATAATTATTTATATTTTATTATTACTTGTGGCGATTCAGGTTATTGGATCTTTTTTCACCAATGAATTGGAAGCAGAGCTCCGGGAAAACTTCTTTACGTCCATTAACGATCGTGTGCAGCTCTTAAGCTATAATTTGGAGCAAGCATTTAATAGGGAGCGAATGGAGGATGGGGAAGGACCCACATTACAGCAAGAGGTTCAAAGCATTATTTCAGATGTTGGGCCAGATGATATTACGAGCCTGCAAGTAATTAATAACCAAAGCCGGATTATTGCTACAAATGATTATAGTTCGCAGGGAGATATCGGAAAGAAAACAACGAGAGATATGGTACAGCAAGCATTGGTAACAGATTCTGTGCAGTCAGGGGAAATGTTTGATCAGGCAACCAGGCAGCAGGTTTTTGTCCTTGCCCAACCTATTTTAGATAGTGACGGTGTGGCCGTTGGGGTCATTTATTTAAAGGCATCTATGGAAGGTGTAAATGAACAGCTGCAAAATATTAATGAAATTTTTCTTAAGGGCTCCATCCTTGCAGTAACAGTGTCTGCTTTTATAGGTATATTGGTAGCAAGGACGATTACAAAACCGATCATTGAAATGCGGAGACAGGCCCAGACAATGGCTAGAGGCGATTTTACCCAAAAGGTAAATGTGTATGGTCGAGATGAAATTGGTCACCTGGCAGAAACCTTTAATGATTTGAACAGCCGATTAAAACACTCCTATGCAACGATTGAAGAAGAGCGGCGAAAGCTAAGCTCGGTTCTATCCAATATGTCAGATGGTGTAATTGCTACAGACAATGTCGGGGCTGTTACGTTAATGAATGAAGCGGCAGGAAGATTAATTGGTCATAATCCGGATGAAATTATTGGAGAAAATCTGCTGGATATCTTTCAATTAGAAGAGAAGATCGTTGATATAACAGAGCTTCATGACAGTGGATCGATTATTATTGATTTAAGTACAGAGGAACAAGAGTCACTAGTACGTGCTAACTTCTCTACAGTGCTGGATGATGAGGACGAGCTTACCGGGTTTATTACCGTAATCAGTGATGTAACAGAGCAAGAGAAAATTGAACAGGAACGCCGTGATTTCGTATCCAATGTATCTCATGAGCTGCGTACACCATTAACCACAATGCGAAGTTATATTGAAGCATTGACAGATGGTGCATGGGAAGATAAGGAAATTGCTCCTAAATTCCTTGGTGTTGCACAAAATGAAACGGAGCGTATGATTCGCATGGTAAATGATCTGTTACAGCTTTCTAAAATGGATGCAAAGGAACATCCGTTAAAGAAAGAAAGGACAGAATTCATTAATTATTTTCATGGGATAATTGATCGCTTTGAAATGAACGTACCTGAACATATTTCACTAAAACGCGAGCTTCCGAAAGGGAAATTCAATGTTTGGCTCGATCAGGATAAGATGACACAAGTGCTTGATAATATTATATCCAATGCGATTAAATATTCACCAGAGGGTGGTAAAATAACACTCCGTGTGGAAAACAGGCGCCATCATATTCTTGTCAGCATCCAGGATGAGGGTATGGGAATTGCTTATGATAAACTTGAAAAGATTTTTGAACGTTTTTATCGGGCAGATAAGGCCAGAACACGTAAATTGGGTGGTACTGGATTAGGACTTGCCATTGCAAAAGAGCTGGTAGAAGCACATCACGGTAAAATCTGGGCAAAAAGTAAAGAAGGTAAAGGGACAGCAATCCTCTTTACACTTCCGCTAATGAATCAGAAGCGGAGGGGATTATAATGAAACTGGAAACAGCTAAGTCATTTGCTCTGGTTGTATTGGTCGGTGTCAGTTTGTTATTAACCTTTGGTTTATGGACATACCAACCCAATCAAACCCCAGTAGGCGGACCAGATTTGTTGAAGGAAATTGATATTGGTGGGATGAAAGAAACTAAAAAATCTTTAATTGAACCGATAAGTGTTATTTTTCATACAAATGGGGCACATTTTGGTTATGATGAGCCTGATAAGCGCCAAGGGTTTTACAATGAGCTGCAATCTACGGTTCTCTACGATTTTAGAGCTGGGGAGAAAAAAGGTGATATTCAACCATATGACATCGAGATGATCTATCCAGATGATCTCCCTATGGAAATTTTGCCGTATTTATTTTCTTTTAAAGACGATATAGAGGAATTTCCTACATGGTCCTTTGACCGCATGTACTTTACGTTTATAGAAGAATCCTCTTCGTTAAAAATACAATTTATCTCCATTGATAACAGACATAAAGCAACAGCTGTAATTAATGATTCACAAATCTATAGTAGGCTATGGAAAACGATTGATTCACAAAAGAATCTTACAGAATACCTTGTCTTTAAGGAAGGTAAAAGAGATATCTTTTTTCCAAGCGGAAGCCCTGATGTAAAAAAATGGTCTTTATCTGTAAGTAGTATTCCGGCAACAAAGCTTGTAAATGATTTATTCCTGGATCCATCCAGAGTAAGTCGTTCCATTGCATCCTCTATTACGGAGGGAGAAGTATACTTCACGGATGGGGTACGAGAACTCAGTGTGGATCACAATGGTAATAGAATGGAGTTCTTTAACCCCATTACATCTCAATATCAGCAGAAGAATCCCTTGGAATTATTAGACAGCAGTATTGAAAAAGTTAACGGACATAAGGGCTGGACAGAGGAATTTAATTTAATGGATATCGAGCCATCGATAAATAAAATAACATATCAAATGTTTTACAGAGGATATCCGGTCTTCAATAAGTATAATATGGCTTCCATTAGCCAAGAATTCCGAAATCAAGATCTATACCGTTATCAACGCTCTTTGTTTAAATTAAATAATTCATTAGGAAAAGAATCCGTATATATTTCGTCAGGTGAAGAAGTATTAAAGGAAATTGAGGGTATGGATAGTCAAAAGAAGCAAAACATTTTGGACATCAAGCTAGGATATGAGCTTAAATATCAAGAAAATGACCTTAGTGATTACGTGACGCTCGAGCCCACTTGGTATGTAAACTATAATGGGGCATGGGAGCAAATAAATACCACTGGTAATAACAAAGCGGAAGGAGGAAGTTAAGGATGCAGTGGAATCAAATAAAAACACTATTTATCCTTTGCTTTCTAATTCTGGATGTTTATTTACTAATGCAATTTATGGAAAAGCAGGAACGGGCAGATGTTGGTGTGTTGACCAGTCAGGAAGAGACTTCCTTTGAATCTAAGCTGGAACAAGAGGATATTACCATTAGTGATAACGAAGTAGAAATTGAAAAAGATTCTTATATTTCTGTACTAAGGAGAGAATACAGTGATAAAGAATTAAGCCAACTAGCAGATTTGGATAAACAGGATGTTGAAGTAATTGATAAAAACTTGATTGTTTCCAAATTTGAAGAGCCGATTGCTATTCCTGATAAAGCACAGTCTGCCGATATTAGTAAACTGGTGAAGAGTCATATTATCCACCCGGAGGATTTTACGTTTTGGGGGTGGAATAAAGATAGAAATGCATTGCTTTTTTTTCAGGAAAAAGAGAATAGGCCAATTTACTTTAATGAAAACGGCATGCTCCTTGTTTATTTAAACAAGGATAATGAGATGGAATATTATACCCAGACAATGCTTGGCGAAGCAGAGGAACAAGGGGATTTGCGGACACTTACGAAACCAATGAAAGCAATTGAAATATTGTATAATGCGAATGAGTATATGCTGAGGATAATATTACCAATACGGAGATTGGTTACCATACAAGGATTCCGTTAGCCAATGGCAAGCAAGTGTTTGCGCCAACCTATAAAATAACCGTGAATGACGAACGCAATTATTTTATTAATGCGATTGAGGGACATATTTTCGCAAGTAATGACACCGAGTTTATTGGCGATGCCATTCAATCGACGTTAAGTAAGATCAAGAAATTAGAGGATGAGGTAGAATGGAAAGATAGCATTCTACAGCTTTTAAATCAAAAATTGCAAGTAGAAGGTAGTAGAGGTGAGGAGTAATGACATTGCGTTTTAGTGTACTGGCTTCTGGCAGTACAGGGAATGCATTTTATATAGAATCAGAAAAGGAAAAAATTCTTGTAGATGCTGGCTTGAGCGGGAAGCAAATCGATCGTTTATTTCAAGAAATCAACATCGACCCATCCAAGCTGACAGGAATTTTGGTTACTCATGAGCATAGTGATCACATTAAAGGCTTGGGGATAGTGGCTCGCAAATATAACCTACCTATTTATGCCAATGAGAAAACCTGGAAAGCCATGGAGCGCTCAATTGGAAAGCTTACGACAGACCAAAAATTTCATTTCGGTATGGAGGAAGTAAAAACATTTGGTGACATGGATATCGAATCGTTTGGAGTATCACATGATGCCGCGGAACCGATGTTTTATACTTTTCATCATGATAATAAGAAGGTTGCGCTTGTTACAGATCTTGGGTATGTATCTGAACGGATCAAAAAAACCGTCGAGGATGCAGATGCTTATATTTTTGAGGCAAATCATGATGTAAGTATGCTACGTATGGGAAGATACCCTTGGAATGTAAAAAGACGTATTCTTGGTGATTCAGGTCACGTATCCAATGAAGACTGCGGCCTCGCATTAACAGATATTATTAGTAATCGTACGAAACGTATCTACTTGGCGCATTTAAGCCTGGATAATAATATGAAGGATCTTGCCCGCATGTCTGTGGAAAGTGTGCTGCAGGAGCGGGGCATTAAAATTGATTTGCATGATACTGATCCAAATTCCCCGACATCCTTATATGAAGTAGTATAATTGGTAGGTGCTATTTACTTTGAAAACAGCGTTTCATTAAAGAAACGCTCCCTTTTCTTAGTTTAATTTTTCATAAATAAGGAATAACTATATTGATTATGTTTATTTTTTAGGATAGGGGTTGGATATATGGGATACTACGATCAAAATTACAGACCAAATCCGCATAGAAAAAAATCCGGCGGGTGGTTAGTCCCCGTTTTGCTAGGAATAATTATTGGTATATTATTAGTTGTTGTGGTTATGCCATCCATTCAGGAATCAGGGTTATTACCTGGTAATGAAACTGCTGGAGATTCCTCCAGTTCAGGAGTGAAGCAAGATGGCGATTCAGTAAATTCCACAGTTAATGTGGATGTAAATACTCAAATAACAGATGTAGTTGAAAAAGTATCCCCGGCGGTAGTTGGTGTTGTGAATCTTCAACGGCAAGGTGATTTCTGGCAGCAGCAACAAGAGGATCAGGAAGCGGGAACGGGTTCTGGTGTTATTTATAAGAAAAAAGATGGAACCGCCTTCGTTGTAACAAATCACCACGTAATTGAAGGTGCGGATACAGTGGAAGTAGTACTTGCAGATGAGACAAGTATTAAAGCGGAAATAGTCGGAAGTGATTTATTTTCAGATTTAGCTGTATTACGCATGGATGGAGCGGATGTGGATCAAGCCATTGAAGTGGGCTCATCTGGTGATGTGAAAGTGGGAGAACCTGCTATTGCAATTGGTAACCCACTTGGCCTGATGTTTTCCGGATCTGTTACACAAGGGGTAATTAGCGGTAAAGAACGTACCATTCCACAGGATTTTAACCAGGACGGGCGTGCAGACTGGCAGGCAGAGGTTATACAAACAGATGCAGCCATTAACCCTGGTAACAGTGGTGGAGCGTTAATAAACATAGACGGCCAGCTTATCGGTATAAACTCGATGAAAATTAATCAGACAGCTGTAGAGGGAATTGGTTTTGCTATCCCTATCGATTCAGCTATGCCGATTATTAATGAGCTCGAAACACAGGGAGAAGTGACTCGACCATATATTGGCGTGGAGATCTATTCATTGGATGAAGTGCCACAGTCGGAATGGAGAAACTCTCTTAATTTACCGAAAGAGATTGAGGGCGGCGTATATGTGTGGAGCGTGGAACCATTGTCTCCAGCAGATAAGGCCGGCTTAAAACGTCTTGATGTTATTACAGAGCTTGATGGAAAACCAGTAATGAATATGATTGATTTACGTAAGATTCTTTATCAGGAAAAGAAAATAGGTGATGAAGTGAAAATCACTTATTATCGTGATGGAGAGAAGAAAGAAACAACGTTAAAATTAGGAGAGCAATAAAACGAAAGCTATCTTTCACCGTTTAGGCGGAAGATAGCTTTTATTATCCACAGAATTATAAAGTTATGCACAGTTTGTGGATATAATTAAAGTCGAAAATCAATATATGGTGTCGAAATTTTGTGCGGTAACAAAATAGCTACGAACATTTGTGCATATGTGGATTAAATTGTGGATAACTAGTAGATTTTAACATATAAAAGATGCTTATCCACTGGTTTTCAACAGAAAATGGTTAGTTTCCAAAAGTTATGCACATTATACTTTTACGCGTACTTGCTGCCAGATAACTAATAAAAGAATAAGCATGACAATATCCAATCTTGCTTCAAAAGCAAAGGAAAGGAATCCTTCTGTTAGTAAGACTGGGATTTTTGTTAAATATAATGCGCCAAGCATAATTAAAATTAAAGGTGGTACTGCTAGATGAACATACATCCTCCCGACAAGAAGCATTCCACAAACCACCTCCGTAATGGCTATCAAAAATAAAGTTGCTTCAGGAAAAGGAATACCAAGATTGTGAAAGACCCCTCTAAAATCACTTACAAGCAATGCAACAATCCCAGAAGTAATAAAAACATAACCAACAGCATAGCAAATCCAAGGGTATGCCTGCATATGAAATTGTATTTTTTTCATTCGTTGTCCCTCCTTAAATAGTTAATTAACTTATGTATATGTTAAGGAAAGGACAACCTTGACAAGCATTTCAAAATAGATGAAGGAAGTAGGCTTGAAGGGAAAACAATTTCTACTTACTAGGAGGGAGGGGGGCCATGTCTAGTGCTTCGAGTCGATCTTCTTGCTTAACACAGAGCAATAAACTTATAATCTACTGTAGTCTTCAGAAAATAATGTAAAGGAAGTACATAGATGATACGACGATTTTTCTCTTATTATAAGCCACATAAACGCTTATTTATTATTGATTTCACTGCTGCAGTCATAGTGGCTATTTTGGAACTGGCCTTCCCGGTTGCAGTCCAAAGCTTTATTGATAAATTACTGCAAGAGAAAAACTGGGATGTAATTATTACCGTTAGTATTTTATTATTACTGGTTTATTTATTAAGCTCATTCCTACAATATATTGTTACCTATTTAGGTCACAAACTTGGGTTAAATATTGAAACAGACATGCGTCAGGATCTGTTTAAGCATGTGCAGAGTCAATCGTTCCGTTTTTTTGACAATACAAAAACCGGTCATATTATGAGTCGGATAACAAATGATTTATTTGATATAGGTGAACTGGCACATCATGGACCGGAAGATTTTTTTATTTCCATTATGACTTTTATTGGTGCGTTTATTATTATGTTTACAATTAATATGAAGCTCGCCTTTATTATTTTAATTGCAGTACCCATTCTTATTTTTCTTATTGCCTTTAGTAATATAAAAATGAATAAAGCGTGGCGAACGATGTATGAGGATATTGCCAGTGTAAATGCAAGAGTAGAAGATGCGGTTTCTGGTGTCCGTGTCGTTCAGTCGTTTACCAATGAAGCTTTTGAAATGGAGCGGTTTACAAAAGATAACTATAAGTTTCGAAGGGCAAAGGCAGGAGCATATAAAGTAATGGCAATTGTCCATTCCAATATCTATATGCTTATGCGGCTCATTACGCTGCTCGTACTTGTTGTTGGAGCTTGGTTCACATACACTGGGCAGCTTTCTACGGGAGAACTGGTTAGTTTTGTACTTTTTGTAAATGTGTTATTTAATCCGATTCAAAAAATAACCGCCCTATTGGAATTGTATCCAAAAGGGATGGCTGGATTTAAACGATTTACTGAATTACTTGATACAGAAGCAGAGGTACAAGACCAACCGAATGCTAAGCAAATAAGCCATCTAAACGGAGATATTTCATTCAATAAGGTGACCTTTGGTTATGAGAAAACACAAGAGCCTGTACTAAATGCGTTGAGTTTTTCTATCCAAGCAGGAGAAACCATTGCCTTTGTTGGTCCATCAGGTGCTGGAAAAACAACTATATGTTCCTTAATTCCTCGTTTTTATGATGTGGAAAGTGGGAGTATTACAATTGATGGAGTAGATCTTAGAGATATGACAAAAGAGTCGTTACGTAAGCAAATCGGGATTGTCCAACAGGATGTGTTTCTGTTTACAGGCACGCTGAAAGAAAATATTGCTTATGGAAATAGAGATGCTACAGATGAGGAAATTAAGCATGCAGCAAGACAGGCACATATGGAGGAATTTATTAATGAACTGCCTGATGGATACGAGACACAGGTTGGAGAACGAGGACTTAAGCTTTCCGGAGGGCAAAAACAGCGAATTGCTATTGCACGAATGTTTTTAAAGAACCCTCCAATTCTCATATTAGACGAAGCTACATCTGCGCTTGATACAGAGACAGAAACGATTATTCAGAAGGCGTTAACTGAGCTGGCAAAAGAACGTACAACACTTATAATTGCCCACCGGTTAGCAACAATTAAAAATGCGGATCGGATTATGGTCGTTACAAAATCAGGTATTGAAGAAGAAGGCAGTCACGAAGAATTACTTCAGCGTGACGGTATTTTTGCTCATCTGCATAAGGTACAGATGAAATAAAGTGTTTACTTCTATTCAGGAAAGGGAAAATAACTGAATTACATTATTTTCAGAAAAATTATACACATTTGCTTGTGCATAAATGTGGATAAGTAGTTAAAATAACTTCAAAATTTGTCGATATTTCCCGGGAAATACTGAGTAAAAAATGAAAATAATTAAGTATTATAGTTGTTTTAAAGGGTGGATATTTTTTGAGCTGTTAATGCAGCGAAGCCGGAGATGGTTCAGAGATGTATTGCTGGAGGGTATTTCTCTGGTAATAAGTATTTTTAACGTCATCTGTATTTCTTAAAATTGGATACTTATTTTTTTTGAATTTCATGCTGAATTTCCAGCTTTAGCGGGAATAATAAAGGTAGAAGGAGTGGAAAGATGAAAAAAGTAGTAATCGCGATACTCATTATGCTTTTACTTTCGGCATGTATGAGTAATACGGAGGAAAATACAAAAAAGGAAAATACGGATGGGACAGGCTCTATTACGTTTGAGGAAACGGGGATTACCGAAGATACCTTGCAAAAGTTTCCTGAGTATAAAACCTTTAAGAAAAATATAGATTTACAAACATATCATGCCCAAATGAAGGATGAAAGTAACGAAAAACGTGTGATTGTCTTTTTGAATGATAAGCAAAAAGAAATTTATAAAAGTGTTTATCTAAAAGGTACAAAAAGAGTGAAAATTATTAAGCTAAGTGAGGATGAAGTGATGGTTAATAAAGTGCTTAGCTAGGGAATAGCTGTTTTCAGATATTAATGCATAGAAGAAGCAGAGATAACTCGAACGTAAATAAAATAAATAATAAAAAGAAGCACGCAGCTTAAGAGCAACGTGCTTCTTTTTATTAGGAGGATGTCCATGCTCCGCCATTAATGTGAATAGCTTGTCCGGTCATATAAGAGGATTCATCCGCAGCGAGCATAACATATGGCCAAGCATGCTCGGATGGTTGACCTGGTCTTTCCATTAAAGTATCCTGTCCAAAGTTTTCTACTCCGTCTTCATCAAAGGAAGATGGGATAAGCGGTGTCCAAACAGGACCGGGTGCAACTGAATTTGCACGAATACCTTTTTTGGCCAGACTCTGAGCAATACTTCTTGTCCATGCTGTAATAGCGCCTTTTGTAGCAGAATAATCCATGAAAATTGGATTACCTCGATAAGCATTAATGGAAGAAGTGCTAATAATAGAGTCTCCTTCCTTCATATGTCGTACAGCAGCTTTTGTTAAATAAAACTGTGAAAAGAAGTTAGTCCGGAATACTTCCTCAAATTGCTCGCTGGAAATCTCCAGAACATCTTCTCGTACATATTGAATTGCTGCATTATTAACTAATATATTTATCTTACCAAATTCCTCTACTGTTTTTTCCACGAGGTCAATACAATGTGACTCATCCTTTATATCACCAGGGAGAAGTAAACAACTAGCACCTTCTTTTTCAACTAGCTTCTTTGTTTCTTCCGCATCATCATGTTCATCGAGGTAAGATATTGCTACATTCGCACCCTCTTTGGCATAAAGGATGGCAACCGCTCTGCCAATTCCGCTATCCCCACCTGTGATGAGCGCTGCTTTCCCTTCTAATTTATTACTTCCCTTATAGTTCAATGGTTGCGCAGGCTGAGGATTCATTTTCGATTCTATTCCAGGCTGCTTCTCCTGTTTTTGTCTAGGTGTACTTCCTTTTTGCATTTCTCTTGGATCCATGTTTAGCTACCTCCTTGAAGTTTTTAAGTCTATGTTGTATGTTAGTCTATTCCACAGCTGGGGGAGGCCAAAACCTTATTTCAAAAGACGATATACTGCTCAGAAATCAAACCCTCAACAAGTATTTTAAAGCCAAATAAAAAAGAAATTCCCTGACAGTAGGAATTCCTCAACTTAATTAATTCTGTTTTCTCTTAGTAGGATCGCAATCTGGATACGCTTGGTCGGTGGATTCGGCTAGTTTAATAAGGTAATAGCATTCCTCTCTAGCCATATGATCTGCCATTAATGCAGAAAATGTACTTAGCACCGTGTTGTTTAATTCCATTTCTTCAATCTCTCCAAGAAAAGTACGGAAAAGGTTCATTTCAATTTCTACGTCACTATTAAAACGATCGAGTGCAGGAAAGGACTGGATGTTGGCACGTAGATAGCCTGTCAGCTCTACAGCCTTCAGGTAAAAATCACTAAAATGGTTCGTAAATTCCTTACTTTTTTCTTTTAATCTTTTTTCCACTCCATCAAGTTCATCATTTATCGCCCCAGCATGACCATAGGCATCTGCCAGCCAAAGCAGGTGGTGATGCAGCTCATGGAAAATGGGAGGTGAATCACCTTGCTTCAAATACTGGATTACCCGTTCATATTCCTCCAGTTCATTTACCATATGGTTAATAAATGTAGGGGATAAATGAATTCCAATCTTTCCAACTAACTGTCTTCGGATGAGGGAAAGTTTAAACTTTTTTAATTCTTCTACAGCTGCTTCCGCTTCTTTTGTGAAAGTAATGGCATTGGAGTTGGACAAGGAATTGGTGTTCTTTAATAGTTGCTCAAAAACCACAATAAAATCCTTGGCAATTTGAATATCTTTTTTTTCGGTTGGGTAAAGAGAGTCCCGAATAAAAGTTGCATGGTCGCCTAATACCTGCAGCCAAAATTGATGTTCAAATGTAGCATCTTTCAAGTAGTCTGCCAATAACGCTCACTCCTTAAAACATTTCATCGATTTAATGTATTCCGTTAATGATGAAAATAGTAGTATTAATTTAAAATAGATTTCATAGCAGAGTGAGAGAATCCCCTGTATCTATCGAGGAACTAAGCCTATCATCCATTATTTTCCGAAATGGCTTTTTACTGTACTATCAAGTTACTTGGCAGTTCACCCTTTTTGCGCATCATAGGAAGACACCTTAACATCCTTGTAGAGCAAAAAAAACACTGGGGATGTTTGTTATCATCCTCAGTGCTTTTTTACCCGAATTTACTTTTTAGTAGCCGACTTCAACGGCGGCATTTACCATATACATTAAGTCATTTTCGTCATTTTTGTCTTTCAGCAAAATTCCGCTGGATGTAGCCATGCCTCCATCGGTTACATCGACGGTAACAACACCATAAGGAATAGCTTCTTTTACTTTTTCAATATCCAGTTTTTCACGATCAAGCGGGACTGCTAGTCTGACATTCACCTTCATACTTTCAAGTCGCTCACCTGGAAGATTTTTTTCAATGCCAGGCATTGAGTTAGATAAAATCGCGTTTTCCACAGCACGAACAGCTGCCTTCGTCACATTTTGCCCGTGCACATCGATCCCTGTTCCTGTTTGTATAAATAAAACTTGATCCATGGATAACACTCCTTTATGCTTTTGGATCTTTCTATAAAAACACTTCCCAATCTGAGATTGTATAAAACATCGGCCGAGAAAACAAAAATTACTTAAGAGTGATTCATTTTATCAAGCTGATTCAGTAGTTCGTCCAACTTCTTTGATAGAATTAGAATATCTTCATAGTTTTGTTCTTTTTTATAAGCATGATACATTTTATTCCTTACATGTTCCACTTTTATTTCTATTTCTTTTTTTGTAGGCAAAATATTTCACTCCAATTCTCATATCCATTGATACCCGTATACGAATATTTAAAACACTTTATTTCATTTAAGGCTAAAATGTCAACTAATTATAAAATTTGTATAGTAGTTGTAAAGGAAAGACTTACAACTGGGAAAATATGTTAAACTGAAAAATATGATCTATTATGAAAGGAGGAGCAAAATGTTCATTTTATTCCTAAGTGGGCTTGTTTTAGGATTGGTTATTCATGCAGTAACGTATCTTTTCCGTAAAAGATGGGGCGATAGACAAAGGGCAATGGTCGTAGGAATTTCCGGAGCTGTGTTATTTATGGTTAGCATAACTGTGATTGGTGGTTTTGCAGGAATGCCTTTTGGTGTTATAAGCGCAGGGATTTTTAGCGTTGCAATTTTAATGGTCATTTTTAAAAACAATACCTTATGGAAAAAGGTAGTATACACTTCCGTCATAACGACAGTGCTTGGTTATTCCGTATTTCTCTATTTCACCCAAACAGATTATTGGGTAATAAAAAAGAGTCAGTATTACCTAGGTGATGAGGTTGGGGCGTACTTTCAAAAATTGCAGGAAAATCCTACTATTGAGGGTTATAAAACATTTACTATTTCAGAAGGAAATAAAAGCATTATCCTTTCCTTAGGTGAAGAGATGGCAGGAAATGATATTGAGGTGCTTGATGTGGAAGAACAGTCAAACACGACAATTGTGAAAATAAGAAGCTACTATAATCAATCTTCTGAAAAGAATCCGGTGATTGGTATTGGTCTGGACAGGTTAAAGGAAAATATTGTGATTATGGATACAAATGGTACGGTGTATGAAGAGGTGGAATAGGGCAATCGATGTCCTCCACCTCTTCGGGAAATTAACTAAAATTGAGATTCATAATTTCCGTTTTGATAGACTTTATATAGCCCAACTGTTCCGGAGCCACCATTTTTCTGCATCGACTTAGAAATGAGTTCCACACGATAATAGGCCCCTGACTCATCTGTATGTAACGAACCACCCATGTCATCAAAAAGAATACCTTCTTCTGTCTCCATGTCCAGTTCCTTTTTTAAGTAAGAAACGGCTGCTTCCCCACTCATAATTTTCGTCTGATCTGCGGGACTTTCTTTTTTCTCAGGATGCTCTGTGTTTTGTGAATGAGCATTTTCTTGCTCTTTCTCCATATTATTACCCTGTACTTGCTGCTCTGCTTGGGTGTTATCCGATTCTTTTTTCGCATGTTCAGTCTGTTCCTTGTTATTTTCTCCCTCATTGGGTTCGTTTTCTGTGCTAGATTGCGATGGAGCTTCTTTCTTTTCTATCAGCTTCTCCTGTCCTTTGTGTTCAGCTGCATGTGAATCTGTAGCATCATCGCCACAAGCAGCAAGTAAGCATAGAGTGATCCAGAGCATGGTAATTAGTAAGGCTACTTTTCTTTTCAAATGTTTTTCCTCCTTGCATTGTGTTGATTTTATAGATAAATCCAAAAAAATCGTAACATAATTAGGAATAGAAGGACAATGACCCTCAACTAGCATGATATAAATACATAATTCTATTTACTTTCTCGCGAAAACTGTCGATAATAAAAGTGGAATGTATTTTAATACATCATGATGGAGGAATCAGCATGTTTAATCAGCCTGAGTTATCTGGCTTTAACATCATAGAAGGGGACTATTCAAGCTCTATTATTATTTTATCTATCATTATAGCTATTTTTGCTTCTTATACAGCGCTTGTTATGAACCAACGAGTCCGTCAGAATAGTTTTTTCAATAAGCATCTCTGGTCAGTACTTGCTGCTTTTTCGATGGGCGTTGGGATTTGGTCCATGCATTTTATTGGGATGAGTGCGATGATGTTGCCGGTCCATATGCATTATGATCGGGTATTAACCATTGTTTCCATTATTCCAGCGATTGTGGCAGCATTTATTGCTTTTCATGTTGCTAATAAACCTCAGCCAACAAAGCGATCTCATTTTCTAGGTGGTTTATCTATGGGGGCGGGGATATCGCTCATGCATTACATTGGAATGGACTCCATGCACATGGAGGGTGTGTCATATTATTATCACCTGCCACTTTTTACACTTAGTATAGTCGTTGCTATAATCGTTTCTTTCGTAGCCTTATATGTCTTTTCCGTTTTGCAAAATCAGATGAAAAACTGGCTGCAACGGTTAATTGTGGCTGTCATAATGGGGATTGCCATATCCAGCATGCATTATATCGGCATGGCTGCTGTTGTTTTTTATGTACCAAAGGATTTTACTTTTGTAACACATATGCAAATGGAGGATATGCATTTTTTGCTGACCTTAATTATCAATGGCTTGGGAATAACGCTGCTATTATTTCTTTTAATGGAATTATTTGATCGGTTTGTTTCGAATAGAATAAATTATTATGACTCCATGACGAAGCTACCGAATTACAGGGAGTTTGAACGAAGGTTTTCTACTTCTACTTATTCTGCTATTGCCTTAATTGATATGGATAAAATGGATAAAAGAGGTTCCTTACATGGCTATATGGCTGTAGATGAGCTGATGAAAAAGGTCGCTGCCCGGTTATTGGAGCACAAGCCATCATCCATGGAGATTTATCGCATGGAAGGTCGTAAGTTTGCATTTGTCAGCCATAAATGGGTGGACAAGGATAAATTGGCAGCTTCCATGCAGAAAATGGTTGAAAGTCTATCTGCACCTTTTCCTCTAAAAGATAGGAATGTTACTATCTCTACTGTTTGTGCGATTGCAATGCAAGAGGAGGATAACAAGAGAAATTCGCTCTATGCTAATGCACTTGCTATTCTCCAAGATCCTAACATCCAATATACCAATCAGCTGGTTTTTTATGATGAAAATGTGCATCGGTATATGTTTGAACAGGGAATTTTACAAGATGTAGATAAAGCCTTTGCAGAAGATCAATTTTTTATTGTATATCAGCCAAAAATGAATATGCTGGATGGACATATGGTCGGTGTGGAGGCATTACTTCGATGGCAACACCCCGCGCAGGGGTTGATTAGCCCAGGGGTGTTTATCCCAATCCTGGAAAAGAATCATCGAATACAGGATGTAACACGCTGGGTTATAAAAGAAGTTTGTAAGCAGCTACAGCAGTGGCAGCTGGATAGTAAAGTGAATTGTCCTGTATCCATTAACATCCCAGGTGAATGTCTCACATCACACTCCTTGGTGAACTATTTAAAGGAAATGACAGAGACATATCAGATAGACCCGAAGTGGATTGAATTAGAGATAACAGAAACAAGCTTTGTAGCATCTATTCAACAGGCATTACGGGGAGTTGCTGCTCTTCGGAAAGAAGGATTTTCCATTGCACTTGATGATTTTGGTACAGGTGTTTCGTCGTTGTCATATTTGAAGCAAATGCCAATCAGTACGTTAAAAATAGATAAGTCATTTTTGGATGATGTACCACATTCGCGAAAGGACGCATCAATTATTCAGTCCATCATTTCATTAGGAAGATCATTGGATTTGAATATTGTCGTTGAAGGTGCGGAAACAAAGGAACAAATTCATTTCCTTGCCGATTTCTGTGATAACCCTATTATTCAGGGATATTATTATTCGAGGCCATTGCCTGCACTCGAGCTTTCTGAATGGTATAGCAGGTTTACACAGCCAGAAATCGTATAATGTTTGAACGAGCAATCCAGAATAACAACAGCTGGGTTGCTTTTTTGGTTATCATTCTTCTTAAAAGGGTACTAGCTTCATAGAGGAATAGAGAGGAAGGGGAGATCGGTATGGCAAATACGAAGCCTGTTGTGGCAATAGCAGGAGCAAGCGGCTATATTGGACAGAATTTAATTGAAAAGTTAGAAGGTCGGGTAAATATTATTGGCTTATCAAGAAATGGGGACAAGCGTGAGGATACGGATTCCGTTACATGGCGCTCTTGTGATTTATTTTCCTTAGCTGATGCAGAGAAAGGATTAAAGGGAGCAGATATTGCTGTTTACCTTGTACATTCAATGATGCCCTCTGCTAAGCTTACGCAGGGTGATTTTGAAGATATGGATGTTATCCTTGCAGATAATTTTGCCCAAGCAGCTAAAAAACAAGGAATAAAAAAACTAATCTATTTGGGTGGAATTATTCCAGACCATGCTCCTAAACTATCCAGGCATTTAAAAAGTCGTCTGGAGGTAGAGAGAATCCTCCGGGCTTATGGGACACCAGTTACCGCATTAAGAGCAGGGCTGATTGTAGGGCCAAAGGGATCCTCCTTCCCAATTCTAGCAAAGCTTGTGAAGCGGTTGCCTAGCATGATTTTACCCAAATGGACGAGAACAAACACACAGCCTGTTGCCCTCCCGGATGTTATGAACTCGCTAGGAAAACTTACAATGGAAGAGGAGCCGCAAAATAGATCCATAGATATTGGCGGACCTGATGTGATGACATATCGATCGATGATGGAGCAAACAGCAGAAATAATGGGGAAAAAGCGCTATATGTTTAATGTCCCATTCTTTTCCGTCAGTTTATCCCGTCTATGGCTGCGCCTTGTCACGCAAACCCCTAAAGAGATTGTTTACCCGCTTGTGGAAAGCTTGGAACATGAAATGACGGTTCAGGATAGCCACTTTGTGGAAGGGATTAGCCAAGGAAGCATCTCATTTAGGGAGGCTGCAGCATATGCCATGGAGGCAGATAACCAGGAGAACAAGAAACCAACAAAGAAAAAGCCGATCATCACTCCGCTCAAGCAAGATGTGCGGTCCGTACAGCGTGTGTGCTTGCCGGAGGGTTGCAGTGCCGACTGGGTGGGCAGATATTATGTGAAATGGCTGGAGGTTTTTCTGAATCCATGGATAAAAACGTCTACAGATGAGAACTTAAATTGTAAGATAGGTTTTCTGGGTAATAAAACCTCTATGCTGGAATTATCTTATTCGGCAGAGCGGAGTACAGAAGATAGAGCACTCTATTATATTACCGGTGGTTTTTTAACAGATCGCAAAGAAAATGAGCGAGGTAGAATGGAGTTCCGTAAAATCCCAGGAGCCAATGAGGCAATCATTGCAGTACATGATTTCACCCCAGCATTGCCGTGGTTTATCTACCATTACACACAAGCGAATATGCATTTATTTGTTATGTATGCCTTCCGTAAACATATGAAGAAGTTAAGTGAAGGACAGGCCTCTGAACAGGTCCAGCTATATGTCTAACAAGCTTCTCATAGAATTCTAATCCAATTCACAGGATTATTTCATAGGAGAGGAGTATACTAACTTTAGTAACATGATAGAAGAAGGAGAGAAACATCAATGAAAAAGCTTATCCTCCTAGCTGGCTTGTTATTTATTATAATTGCATTAGCAGCATGTGGAGACAATGAACAATCAACAGATACAGCAGATAACGAAGGAAACGAATCAACGGCAACAGAAGATGAGAATCAAAATTCGGATACAGAAAAGCCTGAAGATAAGGAAGTAACCAACGGAAATACGGAAAATAATGAGGAGGCAGCTGATATCGATCTAACAAAACTGCCAGAATACTCGCCAATTAAAAACCATATTGATTTAGATGCACATCACCCTGTAGTTGTGGAGGATAATGAGGGAAAACGAATTATTCTGTTCCGCAATGAGAAAAATCAGGAAAAATATAAAAGCATTTTTATAAAAGAAGAAGAGCGTGTGAAGATTATTGACCTGGATAAAGGAGAAATTTTTAACGGCTTGCTAAAATAGAAATGAGCGGGTAGCTATTGTTTAGCTGCCCGTTTTTTTTATGGCAGATTTGAGACAAAGCTGCTGCTCCCCGCGACAGGAGTGGCGCCATCCGAGACAGCGCGCACCACACCCGCGACAAGGAGAGCGCTATCCGAGACAGCTCGCACCGCACCCGAGACAAGAGGGGCGCCATCCGAGACAAGCAAGCCCTCAACCGCGACAACATCATCGCTATCCGCGACAGCCCACTCCTCAACCGAGACACACAATAACCTATCCTCTCCCCCCAAACCCTCAATTGACTAAAAATTATAACAATTATATACTAAACCTACAGTCGAAAGGAGGACTCTTTTTGAAAAATATTGGTAATCACATACAGTATCAGATTTATATGAACATGCACGACCCCGATCCAAACAGACTGCCAGTTGTATATGAAGAGTGGGAAAGGCTAGCCCGAGAAAAATTAGAGGATGGGCCGTATTACTATGTTGCAGGTGGAGCTGGCGGAGAAAATACAATGAACGCAAATTTGAAAGCGCTTAACCAATGGAAGATACTTCCACGCATGCTGCGAAATGTAGAGGATAGAGACTTATCCGTTTCGCTGTTTGGAAAGACTTATTCTTTTCCTGTGATGCACGCACCAATTGGTGTACAATCTATCATTCATCCAGAAGGTGAGATTGGCTCCGCACTTGCTTGTGCAGATGTAGGAGTGCCTTATATAGCAAGCTCAGCTTCTACCATTCCCATGGAAAAAATAGCAGAAAGTATGGGTGAGGCGGACAGATGGTTTCAATTATATTGGAGCAAAGACCCGGACATTACTGCAAGCTTTCTTCGTAGAGCGGAGGCTTCCGGTTATTCTGCAATTGT
This sequence comes from Virgibacillus halodenitrificans JCM 12304, assembly GCF_001310895.1. GTDB lineage: Bacteria > Bacillota > Bacilli > Bacillales > Amphibacillaceae > Virgibacillus_Q > Virgibacillus_Q halodenitrificans. The sequence goes on from NZ_BAZS01000004.1 coordinate 78,161, forward strand.
AGTCACATTGGATACACCGATGATGGCATGGCGCGAATATGATTTAAAAAATGTGTATTTACCATTCCTCGCTGGTGAAGGTGTTGGCAATTATTTTACAGATCCAGCATTTAACGCCAAGCTGGATAAATCCCCGAAGGAAGACCCACAGGCTGCTATAATGCATTGGACACAAATCTTTGGAAATGCCGGATTAACCTGGGAGGATATCGATTTTTTTAAAGCAAATACAAGCCTCCCCATTATTTTAAAAGGAATTCTCCATCCGGATGATGCGAAATTGGCATTGGATCACGGTGTAGATGGCATTATTGTTTCCAATCATGGAGGAAGACAGGTCGATGGAGCAATAGGTGCGTTGGAAGCACTCACTCTTGTATGTGAGGTAATTGATGGCCGGATACCCGTACTGATGGACAGTGGAATCCGAAGAGGTGCAGATATCATTAAAGCAATGGCATTGGGAGCCAGCGCTGTCCTTATTGGCAGACCACTCATGTATGGACTTGCTGTTGCGGGCCAGCAGGGAGTAAAGGAAGTTATGCAAAACATGATTGCAGATTTGGATATTACGTTAGGGCTCACAGGAGAAAAAGCTGTCCAGGATTTGAATACAAGCATAATGAAAAAATCTGTCGCAGAATAGCGGCATAGAGGAGAAAAAGTCATGGAATATGATGTAATTGTGGTCGGTGCAGGTCTGGCAGGTTTGGTAGCAACCGCAGAAATAGCGGATGGTGGGAAGAAGGTTCTTCTATTGGATCAAGAACCGGAAGCATCTCTTGGCGGCCAGGCCTGGTGGTCCTTTGGGGGATTATTTCTGGTTAATTCCCCTGAACAGCGGCGAATGGGGATTAAGGATTCCGAAGAGCTTGCCTGGCAGGACTGGTTGGGAACTGCTGGTTATGATCAAGAGGATGACGCAGATTACTGGGGGAAAAAGTGGGCAGAGGCCTATGTTAATTTTGCAGCAGGAGAGAAGCGCGAATGGTTGACGAACATGGGCGTGAAATTCTTTCCAGTTGTCGGTTGGGCAGAACGAGGCGGTTATCATGCTGGTGGTCACGGTAATTCCGTTCCCCGCTTTCACATTACATGGGGAACAGGACCAGGAATCGTCGACCCATTTGTACGACGCGTCAGGGAGCATATAAAAACAGGGAAGGTGATCTACAAACCACGTCATCGGGTTGATGAATTGATTCAAGAAAATGGCCGGATTACAGGTGTTCAGGGCTCCGTGCTTGTTCCAAGTATGGCATTACGCGGGGAGAAGAGTCCACAGGATGTGGTGCGCGTGTTTGAAGCAAAAGCAGAAGCTGTCCTCATAACAAGTGGTGGGATTGGAGCCAATTTTGACCTTATCCGGGAAAACTGGCCAGCACGACTGGGAACCCCTCCAGAACAAATGTTGTCAGGAGTACCTGCCCATGTAGATGGACGTATGCTGCTAATTTCAGAGGAAGCGGGTGGGCGAATCGTAAACAAGGATCGCATGTGGCATTATACCGAGGGAATAAAAAACTGGAATCCGATTTGGGAAAAGCACGGAATCCGTATACTCCCAGGGCCATCTTCTGTTTGGCTTGATGCTACAGGGCATCGACTTCCTTCTCCTAATTTTCCTGGTTTTGACACACTGGGGACATTAAAGGCGATTAAGGATACCGGCTATGACTATTCCTGGTTTATCCTTACTAAGAAGATTATCGAAAAGGAATTTGCTCTTTCCGGCTCGGAACAGAATCCTGATTTAACAGGAAAAAGTATCTCCAAAGTACTTAGTCGAATCCTACCTGGTGCCCCAGCCCCTGTTCAGGCATTTCTTGATAAGGGCGAGGGCTTCCTTACTGCCGATACAATTGATAACCTCGTCATAAAAATGAACAAATTTACTGGAGCGAATCGATTGGATGCGGATCGGGTGGTAGAGCAGATCCGCGCCCGTGACAGAGAAATCGATAATACTTTTACAAAAGATCTACAAATCACCGCAATGCGTGGGGCGCGAAATTATCTTGGTGATAAACTAATCAGGGTGGCCAAGCCACATAAAATCCTCGATTACCGAAATGGACCATTGATTGCTGTTCGCCTGCATATTATTAGCCGAAAAACACTTGGAGGATTGCAAAATAACTTATCAGCACAGGTGCTGGATGAGCAGGGTGAGGTCATTCCTGGACTCTATGCAGCAGGAGAAGTAGCCGGCTTTGGTGGAGGAGGGCTGCATGGCTATCGCTCTCTTGAAGGCACGTTCCTCGGAGGCTGTTTGTTTTCCGGAAGGGTTGCTGGAAGAGCGATTGTGTCGGATTTAACATAGATATTGAACTTGTTTAAGGATTGCTTTCCACTTTTCCACATAGGATATAGAAACAATGCTTTAAGAGGTGATGCCGCATGTACAAAGATACGAAAAAAGCAATTAAAATAAATCTATGGATCGGGGGAATCACCCTTCTATTCTTTGTTATCCTATCGATGGCTACGGATCAATGGGGCTTCTTCTTTTGGGCGCTTTGGAGTGTCTTTCTTGTATTTGTGATTAGCCTTTCGCAAATTAGAAAACATGAAAAAGCGAATAACCCCAAGCCCCCACCTGGTTGAACAATAGACCTTAACTTTTTGTCCAGCCGAAAAAAGGGAATAGAAAACGAGGAGGGATCGTAATGAAATACAAGACAGAAGATGAATATGAAATGATACCAGTAGAGGCGGATCGGCTGACTATGGAATTGGAGAAGCTGCCTGAATGGGAGCAGATTGATGACAAATGGATTGCCCGAAAGTATAAATTCGCCAGCTATATGGATGGAGTGCAATTTGCCAATCAGATTGCCGAATATGCAGAAAAGCGGCAGCATCATCCCTTCATTGCCATCGATTACAAAAAGGTCACGTTGAAAATATCCTCTTGGCGGGCAAAAGGAGTCACCGAATTGGATTTAGAAATGGTTCGTGACTTTGATGAAATATATACAAAAGAAGGGAAATGATCTCTTTATAGATAAGGACAAAGCCCGATTTTAGACTATTTCGGGCTGATCCTAATTTTTGTTAACGTAACAAACTTTCACCCCACACTTAAGAAAAACGTGCCAGTAGAAGTTCAAGCTCTTCCCTTTGCTCCTCTTCTGTTTCCAAATATTCTCCCGTGATGCCCTCCGTTTTTGTGCCGCCATTTCCGCTTGCTTCCTCTTATTCTCGATAAACCAATCAGGTATTTCCTCCTGTCTTAATTGTTCAAAAAGGTTCGCCTTTTGTTCTTTCTCTTCTTTGCGAACACGGTAATTATTCTCTTCCTCTTTAGCAGCAGCTACATCTTCAATACCTTTATTTCTCCATGCATGCAAAATAGCCTTCACATATCCCCAATGACTTTTTCCCTGCTCTAATGAACGCTTCATTGCTTGGATAACAAGCGCATCTCCAACATCATCTATCCAATAAATAAGTTCTTCTGTAATATATGTATTTGGTTCACCGAAATTATCGAAGTAAAATAATTTTGCGCCTGTAGCAGCTTCTTCTTCTTGTTTCTTTTTTATTTTTGTTTTTTGTTTATGTTTAATTAATGGGCTCAACTTGTGGCTCAGTTTTTGGTCCGGAGTGTAGTCCACTTTCTCTTCATGTGGTTCCATTTCAGAAGATGTATCGGCATATAATTGGACCACATGGTAGACCGCAGCTTGATTTCCACCTCGGGAAGTCACTTGAATAAATCCGTTTTCTTCTAATTCTATTCGAGCTCGCTTAAAACTACTTGCTGATAATCCAGCTTTATCCTGCAGCTTGGAAGCAGCTACGGTAAACGTTTTTTGCCAAAGCAGTTTATTATTGATGTCGTTCAATGTTAGCCAAAGGGATCTGGCGTGTATTGAAATCGGCTCCAGATCAATTTTCAAATGGAAAGCATTCATTTGTTTAATATAATTCATCTTGTCTTCTCCTTTAAAAACCTCTTTAAAACTACTATCGAAGGAGAAAGATAAAAGGGGGCATCCAAAAGATAATTTTTATTCTAAAAGATAAATTTCCCGTCTGTCAGGTGAAAATAGATGGACAAGGAAGATTAAAATAGTCACCATTTCAATGGAGCCACCGTGTATAGGTGAAAAGGTTGTTGTGCTTCTCCTGATAGAACAAAGAAGCACACAACAGCCAGTAAACACAGTAAATTAATCTCTCGCCAGCCCTCTTTCAAATGCTGCCAAGTGATTAACAGAGGCATTACGTAATTGGGTGAAAACTGTCCTGACATCTGCAGGGGGTTCCATGGATAAAAATCGATCGTACATGGAAATATTATCAATTTCTCCATCAACTCCAGCAGCAAATGCTTCTTTCAAATTTCCGGGTGTAGTTACGAAAGCCTGAGCTGTATTTTCTGGCAGAGGAATTTGGTACATATCAAACAGTGGGAGTAACGCGTAAATATGTCTTAATTCTGCTTCTTTTATTTGGGAAAATGTCCGAACGTCGCCAAAGGTCTGGAGAATATTATCATACCTTGCTTGTGCCAGAAATTCGTCTTGCAGAGCATAAGTGAGCATTTGAGGTAATGTTAGTGTAGTCGCGTTTAATGCACCTTTTGCTCCAAAGTCGGGGATCTGGCGAGTGTGACTTTTTCCATTATAATTGGCTAACATAAAATACATAAACCACACCGCATGATTTTGCTCATCTACAGCTACACGACGGAATTTCTCTTTTATTGTTGGATCTTCCGCCCGATCAGAAATACCCAAATAGAAATCAACCGTATTTTGTTCATCCTGAAATGCATAATCAATTCCAGCCAGGTAGTCATCTGGGCATCCTTCCATTAAAGTGTGGGATGGCTGCATACCGGTTAGCTGCATATAAATGGAGCTGAATATCTGAAGATGCCGGCCTTCATCCCGCTGTATTTCTTGAATTCTTTTTCGTTCCCATTCCGTAGGTGCTAATTTTGCCAATTTGCCATAGCAAGAAATGGCGCTATATTCACCGTTAATAGCTTTTTGAATGTCTTCTATAAGCGAAGCATCCTGTGAAGGACGGTTAGTATGGTTGTAGAAATCATTGGAATACATAGTCTTCCTCCTTAAAATTTACCTCTTATCCATGTTATGCATAAGGATTGGGCAAGAGTGCTTGTTCAGTTTCTTGAAAAGAATATAAGGTTCTTACTAAAGGAGGCTTGAATTTGATAAAATGAATGTAGAATGAAAAACAAAGGATGAAAACAATGAAAATAACCATCGTGTCGGTAGGGAAGCTAAAGGAAAAATATTTGAAGCAGGGTATCGCGGAATATATGAAACGACTCAGCGCCTATGCGACTGTAAATATCATGGAAGTACCAGATGAAAAGGCACCTGAAAACATGAGTAAGGCAGAGGAAGAGGAAGTAAAGCGCAAAGAGGGACAACGCATTCTCTCCCATCTTAATCAGGACACGTTTGTTATCACACTGGAGATTGAAGGCAAGATGCTGACATCCGAACAGCTTGCGGCTAAGCTGGATGAGCTAGCCACTTATGGGAAAAGCAAAATAGCTTTCGTAATCGGGGGATCTCTTGGGCTAAGTGAAGAAGTTACCAAACGAAGTGATCTTGCTCTATCTTTTTCAAAAATGACATTTCCACACCAGCTTATGCGGATGATTTTATTGGAGCAGGTGTACAGGGCGTATCGGATAAATAAGGGACAGCCATATCATAAGTAGCAGAAACAACATGTAGACATGTCCGCCAATGAGGATTTTTAAATCGCAGGTGAGGGTGAAGCTATATGGAGAAAGCCAAAAAGAAAACCCCCTTTCAAGGGAGTAATCGTGAGTTATTTTATGTAGGTTATATTTTGCTCGTATCATTACTTTCTAATATCCTGCCGTTTCATGTGAAATATGCATTTATCCCGTTACTTGTAGTTTTGGCGGTCAATATATACGTACATACGGAGCATTTTGTGAAAATGAAGCTAGCTTTAGTGATTGGGTTTATTTTACTCATTTTACTGATTTGAAACGTCTTTGTAAGCACATCTCCCTGTTGCTTCGTAACACTCTCGATAAATACTCCACTGACAGCCAACCCCCGCCAGATGTTATAATTTCAGCTAACAGGGTAAAGCCATAGAGATACATATTTTTTTAAAAAATTTCTATGGTCTAAAATAGTGCAAATATCCTCATAAATTGGGGGTTTCTGTCGAATAGTGTATAGATAAGAACCTTTAAATAAAACGGAATGTAGTAATGGAACAAGTATAAGAGGAATAAGAATAGATGTACGCTTAAATAACCCGATTTATAGAGTCATAAAAATATATAATGTGAGGGATTATCGTGACGACGGAAAACAGACGAATTAATAAATCCTATTATCAAACGATTTTAGATAAAAGCAAACAAGGGCACCCAGTAAGCATATTGGGCGATATGTACATGGAAGAAATGCAAAAACAGTGGCCAGACCTTTCTTCTATTCGCTATGCCCAGGGAGAAATTTATTACCAGAATAACGATTATGAAGCAGCGATCTTTAAATGGCAGCAGCCACTGGAAGAGGAGCTTATTCCATGGGCACAGAAGAATATAGCTGATGCACATGTAGAGTTGGGATTGTTGGAGGAAGCAGAAGGACTTTATTTGCAGGTTGATTCGCCATCCCTTGTATTGAAGTCGGAAGTATTAATGCAGCTATTCTCGCTATATGTACAGCAAGGCAATCAGCGAAAAGCAGTTAGTACGATAAAGGAAGCGGTTAGTTTAAATCCTGATTATTCCCGTGTAACAGAGATAGCCCAGACATATTTCGAGGATATTGGTGAGTGGGATCATGCAGTGGAACTCGCAGTGAATGAAACGATCCGAACTAAAACTAGCTATTGGATGGGAGTTTTATCAGGCTATGTGCAGCAAGGGCTAACGGTTGGTTACAGACCGGATTATTTCAATGATCTGCTTGTACATATACTTGCAATGGATCGAGACCGTTTTGAAGACATGACAGAGGTGTTATGGAATAGCTATCGACAAAGCCCGTACTATATAGAGTGGTTACGTGTGATTAACCAGCTTCTCCTGGAAGCTCATGAGGAGCTGCCATATGTTTGGAGGAAGCTTCCAGCATTATACCAAGAGGCTTACTTCGACTTGATTAATGGCGATTATTTAATCAGAGAGATTTCGGACTTAATCCAGCAACACTTAACGAATTGGTTGGATATAACAGCAGAATCAGATGCGTTGGCTTCTTCCGCTGCTATACTGGCATGGGATAAAACGATCCCTTCGATGCTTGATGAACAACTTGTCAGCAAAGCCGAATATCAATTTGAAACCACAACACCACAGCAGCATGATTCAAAGGATGGCATGATCCTATTCGAAGCCATTAAAGCATGGGCTAAAAAAGAAGGATTGCTCCATGATTTAACAGAAGTCACAGATCCTATTCTACGTAATTCCGACATGGAAGCGGCGAGTCCGTCGAGCATACGTGAGGTATTGAAAGTATCCATTGAATTTCTTCTGGAACAAAGAGTCGAATTGGAAAAAGGTATCGAGGAAGAGATCGAATGGAATGAAGCATTACTGGCAAGCTTGCAGAATATCCATCAACAGCTCGGAGATATGGAGCAAGAAACTGCCGAGCATATGACAGAATCCTTCCGTACGATGAAAAATAACCTATCCAACGCGTTATGACTGAACTGCCGAAGCAATTACAAAAAAGTGCCAGTATCATTCAGGATGATAGTGACTTTTCCAAGATCAATGAGGAACTAAACGAGGAAATGAACAGACGAATTGTCGTCTTTATGAAAAACTTCGTCCATCATGATGTGAAACAAGCGGTACAGCAATGGATTAATGAATGTAAAAGAGAATTCCAGGAAAATCAGGCAGCATGTAACGAATTCAGCCAGACGGTTAATCAGCAATACAACGAAGAGAAGATTGACCTGCAGGCCGATTTTAAAGTGCTTGAGGATTGGCAGAGGGATTTGGAACGGATTTCCCGCGGTATGCTACGCTTTGAAAAAATGAATATTTTCATGCGTAATACACCATCCCAGTTATTTTTAAAGGGGGCAGGCAAGCTATTCAGTTCCATTTCCAAGAACAATGAAATGCTTCATAGCAGATATAAAAATTATATTGAAAATGAGGATTACACGCCAACAGCAAAGGAAATTATCGACCCGTTCATGCAGCAATTGGAATTATTTGAAGGATCGATTGAGTGGGATGTAAACAGGTTCTTCGCCAACCCTGTAGATATTGTGAGCCAGGAAACGGAGAAGGTAGAAGCAGATATTGAAAGCCATACTGCTGACTTACAAAAGATGCATGACAAACCAGAAACCTATCGTGATCCATTAACCTTGTTTGAAGTGAGACGCCGTCAATACGAATTGACGAATACAATCAGCAAGGTCTAGAGCCAAAAAGCGATCTAAAATCTGTAATCAACTATCATCTTTATAAATTTTCATCATATAATTTTTAGAGGTGATAAATATGGCAAGAGTAGCATACACAGAGAATGACGTGAACTTAGTGGCAAGGATGATGCGGGCAGAGGCTGAGGGAGAAGGGCAGCTGGGGATGCTGATGGTTGGTAATGTCATCGTCAACCGTTTAGTTGCCAATTGCCTAGACTTTCGAGATTTACGATCCATATACGACGTAATTTTTCAAATACAGGGAGGCAATTACTCTTTCGAGGCCGTCCAAAAAGGCAATGTTTTTTACAACAGAGCACGTGGTGTTGAAAAGAGATTAGCCAAAAGAGTGTAGATTCCTGGAGAGAGCACCCATCCAGGTTTGCGCTATGGTATTTTAATCCATATGCTCCATGCCCTCCAACGTGGTATGGTCAGCCATTTACAGGACAATATAAGCTTCATTGCTTTTACGAACCAGCGGCGAATACTTGTGAAGGTGTGTATATGGGGTAGGTGGATGGAAGCCTTGTGTGAGGGGGACTCATGCAGGGCTTTTTTTCTTTGGTTTTATGTATATGCAAGGAGTTAAGCAATGATATACAATAAAATAAACTAGATTTGATTAAAAATCGCCGTTTCGGAAAATCCACTTCGCTTTCCGCGGGCAACGCTTCAGCTTCCTCGGAGGAAAACCACCTCCTCCGGGATCTTCAGCTGTTGCTTTTCCCGCAGGATAAGGAAGGCTTCAGCGAATTGTGCATCGCACGAAGGAAAAATGTTTTTTCTTTCCGAGGAGTCTACGTGTTTTTCCTTCACTGGTAATGTGGTTAGAAAATAATTCGCTATATAGAGTAATCCAAACCAATAAGTCAATCCACTACAGTTCGTAACGTTCCTTCTACAATAAAGGGATGAAATAACCTTGTATCCAATATCTGCAATAGATACTATGATTGTGAGATAAAAAGAAATACCCCCCAGCTCCTTTTGAGGAACTGGGGTTATTTTTGTTAGAGCGACTAGTTGATGCGTTTGTTTATCCTAGGTGTTTTGGTACTATGCAATTACATGTCTCTGGCGGTGTCCAGTGTTAATCTAACCAGGTTTCCATTTGCATCACCCAAAAACGATAAGGCAAAGGCAAATGGAAGCACAAAAACATACATATTTAGTTTCACCCATTTTCGCAACAATAGCACCCCTCCTTCTTATGATTAAGTATAATCGGAAAGAGATAAAATATTCAATTATTTGTTCGCTTTTGGGTAGTTTTATTCTGTATTTAACTGTTTCACCCTTTGGGAAGCTTAGAATTTTAATTTAATTTGGTAGAATAAAGATAGAACATTTTGGAAATTAACAAACAATACCGGTGGGGAGGATGAAAAATGAGTGAAAAAGACATGGATCAGGTGGTCAGAGACTTAACACTAATGCTTCTTTACTTAACTTCTTGGGAGGAAGAGGGCATTGATGGGGATTACCACCGAGCTTGGAAAGGCTATCCATTTGAAGTGTTGGATCATCTAAGAGATGAAGAAGAATTAATTTCAGGAAGCAATCGTTCAAAGTCAGTCTATATGGGAAAAGAAGCAGTGGGGGAAGCACAGCGTTTGTTGGAGAAGTATGGGGTGAAGGAGTAGAAGACAGGTGTTTTAGGGGACATTAAATTGGTAATAATTTACCATAATTATCCTATATTTATGGTAAAATGGAGAAGAGAGTTATTAGGTGGAGTGCTTTAATATTTGGAGGATTGTAATTGGTATCTTTTGAAAAGATATTAAATGTTCGGAAAGTGACAATCACCAATACAAAGGGATTGAAATATAAACAGGCAACAGAATCGAAAAGTGAATATAGGTTATATCAACAATGTCAGGCATCCTTAGGAGAAGTTAGGTAAAGGAACTTTTTTATGGATGACTGGCATTTTTGTGTTTGTGAGTTACTGTTCCTATGTTATAGGACAGATTATCTCAAATATACATTTAAAAATTTAAGGAGGTGATAAAGGTGGCTGTTAAACATACACCAACTGGAATTGTGCATAGTGGGAAAAAAGGTGGAAGTACTGGTTGTGGATTTAATACGAAGGAAAGTTCTGGTCACTGGGTAAGTACTAGTTCCAAAATAACTTGTGACAAAAATGGTTGTAAGAACTAGCTCTACAAAATAAAGTGACATACTTCCAAAAGAGTCAGGCAATTTAACTTACAATACTATTTACTTTGCTTGTAATTGAATGATAGAGAGAAATAAATAACGACCCTGCACTTGGTCTGGGTCGTTATTTATAACCTTGGTTTTGTTCTATAATATTTGTTCCTATTTTAACTTAAAAAGCATTTAATGAGCCAAATCAACTACTAATCTCGAAGAAAATTCTGGGGTATTGTACTTAACTCCTTCTTTCTTCAAATCTAATTCAGCAATGAACGATTCATTTTTAACATAATAGTTGATACTTGAGACGATAGGGCTTTTATCGATTTTAACTATACCACCTTCCCTATCTAAGTCCCCTCCAACTTTACCGTAAGGAATTTTTAGAAATAGCTTGCCATTTTCCTCCTCAATGGAATAATCGTTGACGTCATTGTTTAGGTAGAGCACGACTCTTGTTGAGTCTGAATGAACACCATACCGAATATTTTCTATATATGGTACAGAAACAGTTACATCACGACTTGCTATAAGATTTTTATAGGTAGCTATAACTTTCCCTTTACCTTCTTTCGTAGGTTGAAAAATTCCATCATTTATTTTTCCAATATTGTTTGTAACCTCCCAGTTAATTGAAGACGGGTTAATTTCAATTTTCTTCCCCTCTTTATCAAATCCCTGTACTTTTAAATCAACACTTTTTCCAGGGGTAATTGATATATCTAACGGTAATATCCCTAAATAACTTCTCTCCTTATAAGGACCTGTCTTTTTTGGGAATGGAGCATAAAGAAGGTATTGGTTGCGAACTTCTGTTACCCACCTATCTAGCTTGGATTGCCAAGAATCTATTATTTTATTAACAGGTTCATCATTTTTTATCATATTAGGTACTTCTGGATCACCAATTAGATTTGCATAACTTGACGTCATTTCAAATTTATCCGGGTTTTGATCTCTCATAGCATCAACTAAATTTAGCCCTAATTCTACTAAATTTATTTTTGTAGGTTCTTTTATATGAACCTGAACACCTCCAACTCTTTCCCCGCTATACTTACCAAACATAGGAGTATAATAGGCTGGGCGGAAGGTAACGCCATCAATATTTCGTTTTTTCATTTCTTGAGCTAAAGCTTCGCCATCCACCCATGGAGCGCCTACTAACTCAAATGGTTTTGTTGTACCTAATCCAACGGAAAGGGTAGTATCATCTAACAATTCTGTTCCAGTATATAAATAAGCAGACTCCTTTGTTGGTATGTTTGGTGAAGGTTGGACCCAAGGCAGGCCAGTATCTTCGTAATGCATCGTTCGTTTCCACCCCTTCATTTTGGAAACCTTCAAATTCACTCCCATGCTATATTCGTGATTCCACATGGTAGCTAATTCCCCTACAGTCATTCCGTGTCTTACTGGTAGCAAAAATCTTCCCATAAAACTAACCGTATCTTTCGAACGAAGTGGCCCTTCAACTTTTGCTCCACCTATAGGGTTTGGCCGATCTAGCACGATTAGTTCTTTGTCAAATTCAGCTGCTGCTTCCAAGGCGAAACCTAACGTATAAATATATGTGTATACATTCGATCCAATATCTTGTATGTCAAACAGGAGTACATCAACATCTTTTACCATATCCTTTGTAGGTTTCCAGGTAGGACCATATAAGCTATATACAGGTAAACCAGTTTTTTCATCAACATATGATTCAATATATTTTCCTGCTTCCTGGTCCCCTCTTATTCCATGCTCTGGCCCAAATAAAGCTGTTAAATTTACGTCAGGATGCTCAAATAATAGATCAATATCACTTTTAAGGTTAGTATCGACCCCAGTGGGGTTTGTTATTAAACCGACTTTCTTACCCTTAACCCAATCAACGTGTTTATCTAAAAAGGTTTCAATACCTGGAGTGACTTTCTTGCCTTTTTTCTTTGCTTCAGCCTCAGTCCCATTAGTATATAGCACTAATCCCAATATAGTCAGGAATATAAAAGTAAGTTTACCTAATTTCATAACTACACCTCACAAAATTTTGTCAACATTCGCCTTAATTTTACTTCATTTCTATCCTCTTTATTACCTTTGATAATTGATTAATCTTTTGTTCCGTTTCTATTTGCCTTTTATACATCTCAATCATTTCTTTAATAAGATCTTTTTCAGAGATTACCGTCATTAGATGATCTTGCGCATGCATTAACAATACTTGTAGATTCTTTAATTCACCATTTGAATCTTGTTGCAAGAACTTGGTTTGAATTTTATGAGCCGCTAGTAATTCATCCGATGCAAGTTTAATTTTTTCATCTGTTCCCTCAAATTCACCATTCCTGGCATCGGCTAAGGCTTCATGTAAATAAACTTTGGCATTCCCAGCATGCATTATAATCGACATAGAAAAGTTATCAACGTTCATTTATATCCCTCCATAGTGCACGAGTTGTACGTTTTGCTCGTCTAGACATTTTCTAATTCTGTTGCTTACTAAGATTTCAACCTCTTTCATTCTCATTTGTTGATAACTGCTTGTCTTGGTTAACCAGGTATCTAAAAAGCCGGGATGGCACATTATTTCAGAGGTACCTTCATCTAGATTGATAATCATGTTTATCAAGTATTCTTCTGTTAAATTATTCTCACCATAAAAATTAAAATGGAAATAATCTGTCCTCGGCACTGTTGCTGTTATTGTAGTATTAGTAAAGACTCTTACAGGTAGTTTATAATGATGAGCTACCTCGTACACTATCTCTAGCGCACCGGGAATATGCAGATGCATATGATGATGACTATCAATATGTGTCACATCTATCCCCCAGGAAAGGAGGAGTTCTAGTTGTCTTTTTAGCTCTTCTTTAATGTCAGTTCCTTTTGCATTTTCGATTAAGTCCTTGCCTTTAAGAAAGTTATTTTTATTATCCGTTAAGCTAGGTACTGAAGGAGAAAGAGGTTGGCCTGCATCTAAAACAAAATGCAAACCAATTCCTAAATGAGAATAGTGTTTAGCTTCCTGCAAACAATCCTTTGAAAATCTTGTAGTAACCATGGCAGTCGTGCTGGAAACAAGCCCATATTGATGGGCATATAGAATTCCAGCAGTTACGCCAGGGCTCAATCCAAGGTCATCTGCATTTATAATTAATCGACGTTGTTTAAGATCCATATAGAGTCACCTGCTTTATTTTGCTTTCATCATCTTCTCGGGAGTCTCATCACTTTTTGTTTCACTTTCTTCTGCCAGTAATTGCTTATCATACAAACGGAAAAACGGATAATATATTGCCATTGCAACAAAAATATTAATCATCATTAGTACACCGCCACGCCAGTCACCAGTTGTTAATATTCCTGAGAATGGCGGAGGAGTCGTCCATGGTACAATGACATAAGGCTTTCCAACGAAGCCGAGAGTCATGGAGAAATAAGTAATCATACCAACTGCTAGTGGTGCCAATATAAACGGAATAACAAGCAGAGGATTCATTACCACAGGTGCTCCAAAAATAACCGGCTCACTAATATTAAACATACTAGCCCATATAGATCCCCTTCCCAATCCTTTTAAATGCTTCGAACGTGCACGCCAAACGAATAATATGGTTAAAGCTAAGGCCATGCCTGATCCACCCACAGCCCACCAAATCGCCATAAATGGTTGCCCTACTACGTGAGGCAATGCCTCTCCCGCTTGATGTGCTGCAACATTTTGATCTGTTAGACTATACCAGATTGGAGCCATGATACTGGCAACAACTGAAATTCCGTGAATACCAAACGACCAGAGTAAATGAATAAGAATGATAGCAACCATTGCACCCCAGAAACTTCCTCCAACCATTTGTAAGGGTTCTCTTAGAAGTGCCGCAACTACTCCGTGGAGCGATAAATCTAGTGAAGTTTTTAAAATGACATCCACACCCCATACAATAAAAACAATTACTGCACCCGGTATTAGTGCTGTAAATGCTCTCCACACAGAGGGAGGGACTCCGTCTGGCATACGGATAATAATGTTCTTTCGTTCAAAAAGGCGGTATACTTCTACCGTGAATATAGCTAATACGATTGCTATAAATAAGCCTTCACTTCCCATTAAATTAAGCGGAATGTTACCCTCTTCTGTCATAGGGGTAGCAACAAAAAAGGCAGCTATACTCAGCACCCCTGCTGATAGTCCATCCATTCCGTAACTTTTCGCAAGATTATAAGCTATGGAGAAAACGGCTATTAAACCCAAAAGTCCAAATGTCGCATTTACAGGAATATTTAGTGTCGGAGCATAAGGTTTCATGTATTCCGCCCAAGAAGGCACAGGCGGTGAAGATATAATAAGAAAGATACTACCAATAATCAGCAACGGCATTATTGCAATAATGCCGTCTCTTATTGCCTTTAAATGACGCTGCTCAGCCAATTTTCCGGCAACTGGCATAAAGTAACGTTCCATAAATGAATTAAATCGTTCCATCATTGTTAATCCTCTCCTTTAGATTAATCCCAATGCTTGATCCAACACTTTCTCACCGTCGGTTGTTCCATAGGCTCTCATTTCTATAATGTCGATGGGGACCCTTGCGGAATCAGCCTTTTTGAATAACTCATTCTTTTTGTAACGGATCTGAGGACCTATTAAGACAACATCAGCGCTCTTTAATTGTTCATCAATATCATCTACAGAATGAGCTTCAATTTCTACGTCTAGTTCTCGTTTTCCAGCAGCTTCCTTCATCCTTTCCACAAGCAAACTAGTACTCATTCCTAATGCACACAGTAAAGTTATTTTCATTTGTATTAACTCCTTTATAGCGTGAAATTTATTTTAATGAAATGCGGGTAAATAATGCTCATTAACCTCGAGCATTTCATTAAGAACTTTTTTAGCTACATCAGTAGATGGTAATAGTGGATGCATGGCTAAGGCTTGAAATGCAAGGTTCCAGCTCCCCTTCACAGCAGCCTCTATCGTTAATTCTTCATATGCTTTTACATGCTGAAGCAATCCTCTAATTTGGGGACCAACATCTCCTACCAACATTGGTGTAACCTGGTGCTTTTCTACAACACAATTCACTTCAATACTTACGTTATCCGGCAAACAAGCTATTGTTCCGTTATTTCGTACATTAAGGGTGTGTATATTGCCAGTATTGAGATGGAGAGAGCAGATCAAATTTATAGCAGCTTCTGAATAAAATGCGCCACCCCGCTGATCAAGTTCCTTTGGTTTCTGAGTTAAATCAGGATTTTTAAATAACTCAAATAGCCCTTTTTCTATTTCTTGTACCTGATCTGCTCTTGTTTTATTTTCTTTGTATTGTTCAAGCTGTTCTTTTAAAATTTTATCTGTCTGATAGTAATATTTATGATAACCACAAGGTATGGCCCCTAATGATTGCAAGAAGTCAACATCCCAACCAAAATCAGGGATATTTTTAGCCTCGTAACTCTGTGATTTTCCTGTAAGGATATCATCTATTTTTGACTCGCCATTTATAAAAAGACCAGTGATCCATATCAAATGATTAATTCCAGTGAAATTGATGCTAACTTCTTCTATTGGCACATGATAGATGTCTGCAAATTTTTTATAGAAATTTATAGGATTATTGCATAAGCCGATCACCTTTACTGAACTGTGTTTTAGAACTGCTTCCGTTATAATGCCTGCAGGGTTTGTAAAGTTTAGTAGCCATGCATCTGGCGCAAGTTCTTCTATGTCTTTACAAATATCAAGGATGACTGGTATGGTTCTTAGCGCCTTCATAAAACCGCCAGCGCCAGTAGTTTCTTGTCCAATAACGCCATGTTTAATAGAAATATATTCATCATATTTTCTCATTTTCAATTGGCCTACCCTGATTTGAGTAATAACATAGGACGCGTCTTTAATGGCCTCCCTTCGATTTAAGGTTGCGACTATTTTAATTGAAGTGTGACTTTCTTTAACCATTCTATTTGCAAGTTTTTCAATAATAGCAAGCTTTTCTTCACCCTCTTTAACATCAACCAACCAAATTTCAGAAACGTTTAGGATGTCTTGATTCTTCAAAATGCCTTCAATTAATTCTGGTGTATAGGAAGATCCTCCTCCCACAACGGTAAGCTTAATGACACTCACCCTCCTTTAAAATAGATTTATTGCTATATACCTATATTATTTTGTAAGCGCATTCATTAAAAGGCAGTATTTTTCCGTTGGCAAAGGAAATTAAATAAATAAAAAAAGCAAAGGAGTTTCCCTTTGCTTTTAAAGTTGCTGTACTACCTTACACACCTCGTGGTATGTGTTGCAATCAAGCAACTGATGTACTGTTGATCTATTATCAACCAATCTTACCAGAGAGTGGAACATAGGCTTCAAATCTTCTTTTTTACTTTTATTTACGTTTAGTAAAAAGACGACTTGAACAGGTTTATCACCCCAAACAATTGGTTTTTTTAATGTCATCAAACACCAAAAGGTTTTATCGGTTTTTTGCTCAATGGGATGGGGTATAGCTACTAAGTTACCAAAACTAGTGGGAGCGTAACTTTCTCTCTCAAGGACAGAATCAATGTAATCTTCTCCTACGAGCCCTCTTTCCACCAGATGATTCCCAAGGAATGTAATAACCTCCTTTGGTGAACTAAGATCATAATTTATAAAGGTATGCTCTTGTTCCAAATACCATCTATCCTTTTTCTTTTCTCCATCTATAGCGGTTTCAATTTGTTTAATATCCGTTTCTCCAAGAATGGTGCTCACATAGATGAGAGGAATACTAGTTTGCATATCAATTGGTACGGTAGTAATTATAAAATCTAGGTCACTGGGTATCGTATTCTCCAAGTTATATAGTTCCGTAGTGCCAATGATTTCTAATTGATCACTAAATTGATTGGTAAGTTTATAAGAAAGAAGTTCGGCACTACCCATTCCTGATGCACACACAATTAGGCAACGCTTTTTGCGAACATTTCTCGTTTTTAACCGTTCTTGGGCAGCTTCGATATGTAGAGCCAAAAAACCAATCTCATCCTCATTTAGTTGAATCTCCAATACCTCAGCAAGTACTTTGGAACCAATTAAAGCAGCTTCAAAAGAAAGTGGATAAGATGTTTTAATTTCCTCCAGCATGGGATTATAAATATTCATGTCTTGTTTGTATCGATTAATTGCCGGTTGTAAATGTAAGCATAAGTTAAATAATAATTTATTATCTCCAGCTAAATGTAAAGAACACTTCTCTTCTATACGCTGAATCATGCTTTGAGCTAATTCTACTATTTTCGTGTCTATTATTTTATTTAAATCAGTTCGAGTGCCATCTAAATTATTCGATAGTTTCGTTCCCTTTAAATGTAAAGCTAAATATGCTATTTCCTTTTCCGGGAAGACTATATCTATGTCTCTCTCAATATCCGTTAGAATTTTCCGTCCAACTTCATATTCTTTTGTGTCTCTTAGTTCAAGATAGTCTTCGCTATTTATATCAAACATATTACTCTCTTTAATTCTTCTGCATGCTAGAACAATATGAGTAAATAGATTTTGTAAACAAACATCTGCAACCACTATATGATGTTTCCGCAAATTATTTACTAAATGAGTATAAATTAAATTTGTTTCCTCAGAAGAAAAGTTACCCAATTGACCTACGTCGTACTTTTTCCCATCTAATTTCTCACGCAAAAGATAGGCAGAGATACAAAAGCGAATCTGTTTTTCATCCCCTTTGACTATCACTCCGTAATTTGGTTTGTGTTCCAGTTGCAAACTATAGCTATCAAGGATGCCACGTACTTCCTTCAAGTCAGTTTGCAATGTAGATCGACTAATAAACAGCATATCGGATAAATCATCTAACTTAACATAGGATGAATTCATTAATAGAGTTTCCAGTATAAATTTAATTCTGGATTCCGGTTCTATGGGGACATTACTTCCAATCTTATTCCACTTTCCTAAGAGGTCTATGAAATGACGTTTATCTTGCTTAAGTGAAAAGCCCTTCCCACGGATGGAAGTAATACATAAATTTTCCGTTTCTAAACTACGGTTAATCTCTTTTATATCATTTCGGATGGTCTTAGAACTCACGTTTAATGTCGCAGCAAGTTCACTGCTTGTTACATCCGTATCAACTTTAATAAGATATTGTATAATCTTTATCCATCGAGAATTCATTTTCATCCCTCGTTATTAGAAAATTATATATATTATAACATAATGAGGGAGAATGGTTGAGTTTAGAGAGTAATAGGGAATTTATTATAGGTGGGAAGAGTACTGTATTGTTATTTGGACATGATACTGACTATATATTACCAAAATTATCCTAAATTTATGATAGAATAAAGAAGGGGTTAATTGCTCAACGACTGTTGAGTTAAGTAATGGATTCTTAATAACTATTCATAGACAAAACATTACAAAAAGCTGGAAGTTGCAGGAAGTGCCAGGCACTTAAATTAGTTAGTAAGGAACTGGAAAGAAGGTTATTTATAATAATAATCTTATAAATCTAAAAAATTTAACTACTACAACAGGGCATGACAATTTAGAAAAGGAATATTTATGTGGTTGGAGTTATTATAGTTGATATTAACTTATCATTTCTAGAGTTTTATTATTATCCAAGAAGGATGGTAGAATGGTGTGAACATACTGGAAAATATAGTAACTGAGTTAACTCCAAAAGAATTTGAAGTTTACTGCTTAGAACTATTGAAAACTACTAATGTAGAATTAGAAAATTGCACGATCAAACACAATCAAATTATTAAAACAAATGATGGAAGTTATCAACTTGATGGTTTAATAGAATTTAATCATTTTGGTGTAAATTATAAGACTGTGGTCGAATGTAAAAGATACAAAAGTAAAATTAAAAGGTCACAGATTCAAATCTTACATGACACAATTCAAAGAATTGGAGCAAACAAAGGTATCTTCATATCAACATCAAGTTTTCAACAGGGGGCAATGGATTATGCTAGAATACATGGAATAACTCTATTACAAATTGTAAATAGCTCCATAATGACAATACAAAATTCACTATCACCTAGGAAAATAATGGATTTTTCTTATCCTAAGTATACTTTTGCAATTTATGATTTAAAATTACAATGTCCCACTAACTTTGCATATTATGGAAATGCAGAACCATTAGTAAATTTGTTATTGGAATAGATATCTGAGGAGAATATGTTTATACCATAAGCGTAAAATAGTCCCTATCCTATAATTAGATGGGGACGAATGTTATGTTTTATTTAGTTTTATTAGGAATCCTACATTCTTCAGGAAGCGTCGGTGACCTAGGGAGAAACTGATTTAAATCTTCAATTTTTGTGTTATTCATATTGGGAAGTTCCTCAAGTAAGTATTCCGGATAATGAAATGGGTTCACTCCTTTTTCCTTTGCCGTTCCCACAATACTATAGACAATTACACTTGAGGTTGCACCTTTGGTTGTATTACTGAACAATTAGTTTTTCCTTCCTATAAAAAAATGTTTAATGGGTCGTTATCCACGATTG
Organism: Virgibacillus halodenitrificans JCM 12304; assembly: GCF_001310895.1. GTDB lineage: Bacteria > Bacillota > Bacilli > Bacillales > Amphibacillaceae > Virgibacillus_Q > Virgibacillus_Q halodenitrificans. The sequence continues at coordinate 98,294 of NZ_BAZS01000004.1, forward strand.
TTATCACTTCCAAACGACCATTTTTAAGGAATCCTCCTAAACGATCCCATTGTTACCACAATACTTGATTGCTTGATCTAGAGCGCTTTTGGGCAGAACACATGGTGTCTGTTCATGTAGCTATGTTTAAAACCCCCGCACTGGCTGGCTACGCTATAATCATTTTTTATAACGTTCTTCGACACTGACATCCTTTAATTCTCTTTCAATGCTAAACTTTCTAACGCTTCGGTTCTCTTCTTGGAATATTCGATTGATTTATTGTTGTTCGTTCGTTTTCATATAATAAGTATATGAAAACGATTCCAACTTGCTTATTCGGATTCTTGTATTTATATATTTAATTTTTTATAGAATGGTAAATTAGCATTAATTATGTAGAAGATGCATGATATCGAATAGTGAGCCCATATCAGTTTCTAGTCGTACTTCTACCGAGAGAGAATCCTGAATAAAAATTAGTCCTTGTCCATCTGAAGGAAGGGATTCTTCTTCCAATGGAAGGCTCCGGTTCCTATGTGTCTTTTGTTTAACCTACAAACCTGTAAGGTGAACCGTACCACAACTAATAATAAACGGGAGTTACTAGGATAAGCATCTACTCCCATCCCCCTCTCACAACTAAAAAAAGACCGCTCCCCTACCAAGAACGGTCTCCTTCATATTTCCATCAACCCATCACCAACTTATCCCTTAACCGTCCCTGCATCTGCGGGATGAACGCCATGACGATAGTAATCTTTATACTCCGGCTTCATAGGTTCGCGTCCAAGAATAATATCAGCTGCTTTTTCTGCCAGCATTAATACCGGTGCATGGATATTTCCATTGGTTGTAGTTGGCATGGCGGATGCATCTACTACTCGTACATTGTCCAGCCCATGAACTTTCATGGTATTTGGGTCTACGACAGCCATTGGGTCAGAGGCTGGTCCCATTTTGGCTGTGCATGATGGGTGAAGTGCCGTTTCCCCGTCTTTTTTGACCCACTCCAGGATCTCCTCATCTGTTTGGACAGATGGCCCGGGTGAAATTTCACCAGTGGTGTAAGGTTTCAATGCCGGTTGGGAGAGAATATCGCGTGCAACACGGATTGCTTCCACCCACTCGCGACGATCCTCTTCGGTAGATAAATAGTTACATACAATACTTGGATGCTCAAATGGATTGCGGGAACGGATCTTCAGGCTTCCTCTGGAGTTGGAATACATTGGTCCAACATGTACCTGGAAGCCGTGTTCCGTATCTGCTTTTTGGCCATCATATCGCACTGCTAACGGCAGGAAGTGGAACATGAGGTTTGGATAGTCCACTTCATCATTCGAACGCACAAACGCGCCGCCTTCAAAATGATTGGATGATGCTGGTCCAGTACGTCCGAGTAACCATTGCAAGCCAATCCAAGGCATTTTAGCTTTATTTAAGCTTGGTTGCATGGAAACTGGCTGTGGGCATGCGTGCTGGATATATACCTCGAGATGATCTTCCAGGTTTTCCCCTACTCCAGGCAAGTGAACAATCGGGTCGATGCCTAATGAGCGTAAATGCTCTGCGTCTCCTACACCAGACAATTGTAATAGCTGTGGTGTGTTGAATGCACCACCAGAAAGAATGACTTCTCCTGCGTTAACATGATAGGTTTTTCCATTCCTTTGGTATGTTACTCCTTGCGCTTTGGTACCATCGAAATTGATGCTTGTAACAAACGCACGTGTCTCTACAGTAAGGTTTTTGCGGCGCATCGCTGGGCGCAAATAGGCCCGTGAGGCAGAAACCCGTCTGCCATTATGCACTTGACTGTCAAATGGGCCAAAGCCTTCTTGACGAAAACCATTAACATCTGGTGTTCTTGCATAACCAGCTTCTACACCCGCCTCAAAAAAGGCTTGGAATAAAGGGTTTTTTGCAGGTCCACGCTTTAATTTTATTGGACCATGATGCCCGCGGTAGTCATCCGTAGAATCAGATCCGAAGGCTGCCTCCAGACGTTTGAAGTATGGGAGGCAATGGGCAAAATCCCAATTTTCCATCCCTGGTTCCGAGCCCCATTTCTCATAGTCCAATGGATTTCCGCGTTGATAGATCATACCATTGATGGAGCTTGATCCTCCAAGCACCTTGCCTCTTGCATGGGCAACACGTCGTCCATCCATATAAGGCTCTGGATCCGTTGAATAAATCCAGTCATAAAAGCGATTACCTGATGGGAACATTAGAGCTGCAGGCATTTGAATAAATAGATCCCAAAAATAATCATTTCTTCCTGCTTCCAGAACAAGGACACTCTTACTCTTATCTGCACTTAGGCGGTTCCCGAGTACAGAACCTGCACTGCCACCGCCAACAATTACGTAATCATATGTTTGATTCATGTGAAATACCTCCTTGAAGATAGTTAAATAGAATTCAGCAATCTAACAAACGTTATCTTCCATTTATTTTCATTAAGTTTATTTTATTTATTAAATATAATTTTAACGAATTGACCAAAAAGTAATGCACCATGAAATGAATCATGGCACAGCTTTTCTTTTTGGAAATCCGCCAAAACGTATGGCTGAAATACTTTATATAGCTTCTAAACCTTCCTGCCTAAGAAGAGTTAGAGCTATTATTCTATTAAAATTTTAGTTAAACCATTGAACAGGCTCCGGCTGTGTATTGCGATAAATATGTTTTACCTCAGTATATTCCTCCATGCCTTCACGGCCAAGTTCACGGCCAATGCCTGATTGCTTATAACCACCCCACGGTGCTTGGGCAAAATATGGATGGAAGTCATTAATCCACACGGTACCCATTCGTAAGCGTGCGGCAACAAAATCCGCTTTACTCAAATCCTGTGTCCAAACAGCACCAGCCAAGCCATAAATTGTATCGTTTGCTAGTTTGACAGCTTCCTCTTTGGTCTGGAATGTTTCTACTGTTAATACCGGCCCAAATACCTCTTCCTGGACAATATGCATATCGCTTGTGCAGTTTGTAAATATGGTAGGTAAATAGAAAAAGCCATTTTGCAATGCAGGATCATCGGGACGCTTTCCGCCAACAACCAGTTTGGCACCTTCTTTTTTGCCTATTTCCACATAGTTTTCCACTTTTGCACGGTGTTCAGCTGAAATCATTGGACCACTTTGTGTGTTTTCATCAAAACCATTGCCTAATTTGATTTGTTTCGTACGTTCAATCAATGCTTCAACGAATTCATCATGGATGCTTTCTTCAATTAAAAGCCTTGATCCGGCAGAGCAAACCTGTCCTGCATGGAAAAATACCGCATTTAATGCCTGGTCAACAGCTGTTTCAAAATCAGCATCGGCAAAGACGATATTCGGATTCTTTCCGCCAAGCTCGAGGGCAATTTTTTTCACATTATGGCTCGCTTCCTGCATGATAGTTTTCCCTGTTTCAATGCCACCTGTGAATGAAATTAAATCAACGTCAAGATTGGCAGCTAATTCAGCGCCAGCAGATTTTCCGGAACCAAGTACTAAGTTGGCGACACCTTTTGGTACACCAGCCTCTTCGATTAGTTCAAAAACTTTTACGGTCGTTAATGGTGTAATCTCACTCGGTTTCATCACAAGGGTGTTCCCTGCTGCCAAAGCCGGGGCAAGCTTCCATGCGGCTTGGAGTAATGGATAATTCCATGGTGTGATTTGGCCACAGACACCGACAGGCTCACGAACAACCTTACTTTCACTGTTTGGTATCGGGGAGGCAATGACTTCACCACCATCTTTATCTGCCAGACCCCCAAAATAAAAGAATACATTCGCAATGTCGGCCATATCTGCACGACTTTCTTCGACTGTTTTGCCTGTATCCAATGTCTCGAGTTCAGCTAATTCCTCCAGATCGCGCTGGATTAATGCACCTATTTTATAAACGATCTCACCACGTTCGCTGGCAGGTAATGTACTCCAGCTGCCTTCATCAAATGTAACCCGTGCAGCTTGAATGGCTGCTTTTGTGTCTTCCGCATTTCCTTCTGCAGCTGTTGCAATAACTTCTTGATTATAGGGGTTAATGATATCACGTGTTTCTCCGGATTTGGCATGAAGCCATTCCCCATTTATATACATCTTCTGTAATTTCACATCATCACTCCTAAGCGATTCTATTGTTAAATTTGTTAAATAAAAATTAAACGTTATTAATACATTAATACTAACAATACTCTCGTTTACTTGTCAAATAAACGTGGAATGGGCTTTTGTTGCATTGGCAGCGCTATTTCATTCTAAAGAAATACCATTGGTTAAATTTTTATTCATCTTGAAAAAGTGTAAAATTGTTTCATTACCTATATAGCAACAAGGAAAGAAGCTAAATAAATTATAGCGATTTGACAAATCAAAATTTTTCTTTAATGTATTAGATATAGATTTTTTTGTTAAAAAAAATATTTAATAAATTTATTTTATTTAATAAAAGGGGGCGAGACAACGTATCATCTCATGTAATTTAAATACACACTTGGAAAAAAGGTGTTTTTTACTGGATGTTAGCTAAAAACTAAAAGGGAAAGGTGTTTATAATTAATGAATTTTAAAAGAATAGGTCAATTATTTTTAATTACTACACTAATTTTTGTACTTACAGCATGTGGATCAACTAGTGAAGGTGCAGATTCGGATAGCAGCTCTGATGAATCAAAAGATAGCAAAGGGACAATCACGATCGGGCAGATTAATTGGCCTGAAAATATTGCAGTTACAAATTTATGGAAGACTATTTTAGAAGATAAAGGATATAATGTTGAATTTAAACTGCTGGAAATGGGTCCACAGATGGCTGCATTAGCATCAGGAGATTTAGATATCGCACCGGAAATTTGGTTGCCGGTCCAGGATAAGAGTTATTATGAACAGTTTAAAGATCAAGCCAATTTCTTTGAAGAGCCGTGGTATGAAAATGGTAGAGTTGGATTGGCTGTTCCAACATATATGGAGGATATAAATAGTATTGAGGACTTGAATAAAAATAAAGATAAATTCAATGGGGAAATAATCGGCTTTGAGTCTGGAGCAGGAACTATGTTGGTTACACAGGATGTTATTGATGAATATGGTCTTGAGTATGAATTAACAGCGAGCAGTACAGCGGCAATGATTTCATCTATTAAGAAGGCGGTTAAAGATGAGGAACCGATCGTTGCTCCACTATGGAAGCCACATTATATATTCTCTGAAGTGGATCTGAAGTTCTTAGAAGATCCGAAAAAAACCTTTGGTGAGGTAGAGAAAATTTATATGGCAACACGGGAGGAATTTGATGCAGATCATGAAAAGGTTAGTAAATGGCTGACAAACTTTAAACTGAGTGATGAGCAGCTTGGTGATTTAATGATTAACATTCAAGAAAATGAAGACAATCCGATTGAGGGCGCCCAAAAATGGGTGGAAGAAAATCAGGATGTCATTGACAAGTGGATGAAGTAAACAGAGGCAAAGAGACGATACTCGATAAGGGGATCGTCTCTTTTGTGAAGGAGAAAGCCTTTAAGGCAGGATAAAACTGGTGCCGAATTTCATTTGCTTCTTTGCCATACTAATTATAAAATAAAAGAAACGTTTAATTTATTATAAACGAACTAAATAACATGTCGCTATTTTACGATAGTAACTATTATAATAGAAGCTTCCTGACTCGCATGAAATAAGGCAAATGCAATCTACAAAAAAGAGGTGCCACCATGGAAGGAAAACAGAATAATTTACCCAATGGAAATGCTAAAGAAAAGATTGACCAGGTTGAACACATGATGATTAATACAATCTCAGAAACAATGGATTTGTATGGCGTTACTCCTTCAGTAGGACGTTTGTATGCAACCATGTATTTTAAACATGAACCGATTACTCTCGATGAAATGAAAGACGCACTCGGTATGAGTAAACCAAGCATGAGTACTTCCGTCCGTAAGCTGCAAGAGATCAATATCGTTCAAAAGGTATGGCAGAAGGGCTCGCGAAAGGACTCCTTCATAGCTGAAAAGAATTTCTTCAATTACTTTACTCAATTTTATGGTATGAAGTGGGAACGTGAAGTGAGTATGTATTTGACTAGTCTGAAGAAGGCCCAGGCACTACTTAAAGAGGTAATCGAGGATAGTGAGACAGATGAAGCATCAAGAAAAAAGGCTGAATTGGATTATCAGCAACTCGCAGATGCCATGGTCTATTATCGTTGGTTGGACAAGCTTACAAAGCTTACCAAATCCGGTGAAATATTTGATTATATACCTGTAGATGATGCGGATGAAGTGTAGTTATGGTGCGTGTCACTCACCGAATATAAACCTTTAAACTATTAAGTTAGTTTGGAGGGTTTTGTTTTTAGTTTTTATATTGATAAAGCAGCAACTTATTGAAGAGAAGAAACTGGGTGAAGAGGCAGTTGTCAAGGCTTACTTGACAACTGCAAAAGATAGGAAGAATTACAAACCAAGGACTACGTGAATTGATAATTAATCAATTAAAAGTGTTTTTTACATGTTACAACAAGTAATAGCGTTTAACCCCACCCCCAAAAGAGGAACTAACCAGTAATACAACCAAAATCAACAAAGGAGCGATTATCATGTCTATTTTTTCCAACCAAGCACTAAAAAACGAGCATGCACTCATCACTGGAGCAACTGGTGGCATTGGTGCGGCTACGGCAAAGACGCTTGCAGGGATGGGGGCTGCTGTGACGATTACTGGTAGGAATGAGGAGAAGCTGGAAAATGTTGCGGACGATATTCGAAGCACACATCCTGATGCGAAAATATGCAAGCAGCTTGCTGACCTAGGAAAGGATAGCGATCGGGAAACACTTGTAGAGCAGGCGGAGAAGGCTTGTGGGCCAATTACGTTACTTGTGAACAATGCCGGAATTGCGGGTGGCAGTACAGTGGATGAGCTGACGAAAGAAAAGCTGGAGAGCATCATGGATATTAATTATACATCGACCGTTTTACTGACACAGCTTGTTTACAAGAAGATGCTGGAGAAGAAGCGTGGCGCGATTGTTAATGTATCCTCCCTGTCCGGTTTGCGTGGGACTCATGGGAATACTGCCTATGCAGGTTCCAAATTTGCGCTGATTGGCTTTACGCAATCGATGGCTGTGGAGGCGATTGAACATGGCATCCGAGTAAATGCAGTATGCCCGGGATGGGTGGATACAGCGATGGGTCAGCAGTCTGTAGAAAATAAAGCGGAACGTACCGGTACTTCTGTGGAAGAACTGCTTCAGTCCTCTGTTCCTTCTGGTCGCATGTCAGAACCAGAGGAAGTGGCTAATACGATAGCTTTCTTACTGACAGATGCAGCGGCGAATATTGTGGGTGAATCTGTGAAAATCTCTGGTGGTACGGTAATGCGCTAGCAGGCCATCCGTATTGGTTTTGTTCGCAAATCATTAATGCATTCGATACACTACAAGTTACTAGGCTATTTTGAATAATGGATATAAACGTAAAGACCTGGGTCTCACCTCGGGTCTTTGATATAAGGCTTTCTTTTCTTATTGGACACAGAGGAAAAGTCCCCTCTATTCATAGGGTAGAGATTTAACTAACTTGTGTCCATCCATCTTTACTAGCACCAGTGATAGCAAGCTATTCTGCTTAATTTAATTATTTAGTATGAAGTAACAATTGATTTAAATCCATTATTTTAATTTTCTTTTTCGGTAACTGTTTAATCAATCCTCGTTCTTCCAGAGTAGTAAATTTGCGGCTGATTGTTTCTGGTGTTGTACCAAGATACGAGGCTAAATCCTTTTTGGACATTGGTAAGGTAACTGTGGGACTATTGTCATTGCCCTTTTCAACATTTTCAGCCAAAAAAGATATAATCCGGACTTCTACATTTTCGATCGCTACTTGAGTAGTTTGTTTTTCAGAATCCATCAAGCGTATTGTTACTTCTGAAAGTAGTTTTAATGAGATCTGGGGGTATTCCATTAAATATTTCTGTAAATCCTCTCGTTGTATTAAACAAATAGATGTATTTTGTAGTGCTTCCGCATAATTTCCATGAATACTTCCAGAATGAAAAATGGCCAATTCCCCTGTGAAATCACCCGGATTTAGAATGCGAACAAGTTGTTCTTTTCCAGAATCAGATAAGTGGTAAATTCTAACTTTCCCTGAATTGATAATATATAAGGCATCATCTTCCTCATCTGCACGGAATAATATTTCCCCTTTATGCAGATGAAGTGTCTTGGCAGATTTCGCAATTAAATCCATTTGTGAACCTTCTAGATGATTGAAAATGGGAACGCTTCGAATACATTCTAAATGCCCTTGTTTGTGATGAGAACATTGATTTTGTTCCAAAATAATCTCTCCTTTCTATCTGAAGCCTAAGATAGTTTCTTAGGCTTCAGGTTCGATTCTTTTTATTCAATTAAACGGGTTTAACCTTTGATTTTACAACTGGGTATCCTAGATTTTCAATTGCCTTTTCGATCTCGTTAATGGAGGTTTTTTCTGAATCAAAATCTGCTTTTACTTTGCTGGCATTGAATAATACTTTTAAGCTATCTTGATGAACTCCGTTTATTCCCTTCACCGCGTTTTCGATCTTTTGAATACACGATGGACAAGATAAGGTTTCTAATTGAATAACTGCTTTTTCCATGAAATATTTCCCCTCTCATCTTATATTTAATTGTATTGTTTTTCGTCTTCTTCTGTACAACTTTAGTATAGCTCAGATTCAACGGAATTTAATTGACGCAAATCAAGTTTTAATAAAAAAGGGGATTATTTTGTCCTTCCCACCTAAATAATCCACCTATATCATTTGTTAAGAACGCGTTCTGTTAAAATCATCTTCTCTACGGTATCGAAGCAATCTCATACCATTTAAGATAACTACTAAGATACTTGCTTCGTGAACTAACATTCCGATTGACATATTCATCCATTCACTAAATAGTAAACTTGTAAGTAAAATTAATACTACACCAATTGCTATTGTAATGTTCTGTTTCATGTTTCTTGAAGTTATTTTTGTTAAGCCTAATGCGTGTGGTAAACGACTAAAGTCAGAATTCATTAAAACGACATCCGATGTTTCAATTGCTACGTCTGTCCCACTTCCCATAGCAATTCCGATATTCGCTAAGGCTAATGAAGGACTATCATTTACTCCGTCACCAACAAAAGCAACGATTTGGCCTTTTGCTTGTAAATTTTCGATATATGCCGCTTTTTTTTCGGGAAGCATGTGGCCGTGTGCTTCTGTTAACTTAAGATCTCGAGCAACTAAATCCACAGTCCCTTGATTGTCTCCTGAAAGTACGACCAGATTTTTGACCCCAAGCATTTTTAAGCTTCGAAGGACTTTTCTAACACCTGGACGGATTTGATCTCGAATGCCCATCAGAATTTTTAATTCTCCATCGATCGCAGTTAGCACAAGGGAATCCCCGTTTTTTTCAAAGAGTTCAACATCTTTTTTAGCTTTTTTGCTTAATTTTACATTTTCTTTTTCCATTAAAGCTACATTACCAACAGCGATACGATGAACCCCTATTTTTGCTACAATTCCTTCCCCTTTAATTACTTCTGTTTTCTCAACAGTAGAGAAAGTTGTCTTGCCAATATCCTGAAGGACAGCTTTGGCTATTGGATGGTCCGATTCACGCTCCACACTTGCTAAGTATCCTAGAATTTCTTCCGTATTGTCTCCATAAAATTCTTTTTCAGCAACTTCAGGGTTTCCTACTGTCAACGTTCCTGTCTTATCAAAAACGATCGTATCTACTTTGCTGAAGTCATTGATAACTTCACTACCTTTTAGGAGGACACCATTTCGTGCACCGTTTCCAATACCGGCAACATTGGATACAGGTACCCCGATAACTAATGCACCTGGACAACCTAATACCAAGATAGTGATCGCCAGCTCGCTATCACGACTGAACAGCCAAACAATGAAGGAAAGCACTAAAACAGCTGGCGTATAGTATTTTGAAAAGCGATCAATAAACCGTTCTGCTTCTGATTTTGAATCTTGTGCTTCTTCAACTAATTCAATAATCCTACCAAACGTTGTATCTTCTCCTATACGGTCGGATCGAATTTGTAGCGTTCCATTTTCTAAGATTGTGCCTGCAAAGACTTCAGAATCAACCCTTTTTCTTACTGGGACAGACTCTCCAGTAATGCTTGCTTCATTTATGTGCCCTTCCCCTGTTAATACGGTTCCATCTACAGGGACTTTTGCTCCCGTTTTGACCAATAAAATGTCACCTTCATCTACATCATTGACATTAACTTCTTCATACTCTTTATTTTCCATTTGTTTTAAAGCATTTTCAGGCGCCAGATCTGTTAATTCTTTAATGGCAGAACGTGTTTTATTCAAGGTGCGTTGCTCCAAGTAAGAACCAAATAAGAATAAAAAGGTAACGATAGACGATTCTTCATAGTTTTGAATTAATAATGCACCAAGTACTGCAATGGTAACTAAAACATCAATACTGACAACTTTTACTTTTAATGCCTGATATGCTTGGATCATAATTGGCGCTACACCAAGTATAGATGCAACAATGAGCGACCAATTAAAAATAATCATGTTGTCTAAGACAAATCGTCCAGAAAATGCAAATACAATTAAAATTGCAATAATCATTGTAATGGAATTCTTTTTACTTAATATATATCTTTGCATGTTGATCCCCCCAATTTTGTTTTCATTTTTATCCCTCGTTGTTGACTCTAGTATAGGAGGTTTTTATGAAATAAAAATTGATTCGGATCAAGTTGTATTTTAAAAGTGAAAGATTATAAATCTAATCCAGAGGCTCCAGAAGAAAGCAGGTTAGTTATAAGTAACCCTAACACTTATAGAAATGCACAGTAGAAGTTTCAATCACTTCCCTTTAGTAGAGAGTGACTATAATTCAAAATAAACAAGTTTGAATAAAACAGCTTTAGCGTAATTATATCAACTCCCACTCAAAATATTACGCTTCATGTTAAAATGTTTATGAAGAAGGAAAAATGCATTAAAGCGTACCCTCTGAGTATGATTTACAAGTTCTAAATGAAGTTTCAAAAGAATTAAAAAGCAATCCAGAAGTTTAGCCTCATCCCCAAAAGACGAATTAACTAATAAAATAATATTTGTGAATAACTGAATATAACTAAGAAGCCCAATTAGGAGGTAAGCCTGTGAACATATTACTACTAGGATCAACGGGGCGGGTTGGAAGTGCCCTGCTGGAAAAAACGCTGCAGGATGGCCATGAGGTTGTAACGCTTGCCCGATCACCTGAAAAAATAACATTTGATCACCCGCATTTGCATGTGGTCACGGGAGATGTACTGGATGCGGAGGCATTGGAAAAAGCTATGACGCGTCTTTCTGTAGAAGCGGTAGTAAGTGCATTAAACACAGATAAAAATAATGTACTCTCCCGCTATACACCAGCACTTATTCAGCTTATGAACCAATATCACATCAAAAGGTATATTGCCATTGGAACGGCAGGTATTTTAAACAGCAGGCAAAATCCTGACATCTATCGTTTTCAGTCCAATGAGTCAAAACGAAAATCAACGACTGCAGCAGAGGATCATTTAGCTGCATATCAATTTTTACAGAAATCAGATCTTGACTGGACACTTGTTTGCCCAACCTATTTGCCTGATGGAGAAGAAATAGGGAATTATCGTATGGAAGCAGATGTGCTACCAGTGGATGGCAAGAAGATTTCGGTACAAGACACAGCTGCGTTTGCTTATAAACAGCTGACAGAGGACAAATTTATCCGAAAACGTGTCGGAATTGCTTATTAGATTCCTATATCTCGAAAAAGAGGTTACGTGCTAATCAAAAGATTAGAAGGAAACAAGATGAGCAATGGAAGACAGTTCCCACCCTACCACAATTTTTTGCAAATAGAAGGAGGAAGACAATGACATACTGGCTAACAAATGTACGCTTAGAAACCGGCTTTCATAAAGAGAATGGACAAGTGATTGGCACCGAAGCTGAATTAAAGCATGTGGTGATTGACGAAGGAAGCATTAGTAGAATCGTAGACCTAGAGGAGCCGATTCCGGCGGATGTGGATGTGAAGGACGCGGAAGGAATGCTGTTACTTCCTTCTTTTATTGAGAAACATGTCCACCTGGATAAAACCTATATGGGAGATAAATGGAGAGCAAGCAGACCGGCAAGTAGTGTCTTGGAAAGAAGTACGATTGAAAAAAATACGTTAGCTTCCATGCACACAACTACTGAGGAGCGAGCCAATGCGTTGTTGGAAGTTCTAGTAGCTGCAGGCTCGACACATGTAAGGACACATGTGGATATATATCCAGAGGTAGGGCTGCAAAATCTCGAAGGTGTTAAGCGGGCACTTGCTAATTTTGGCGGTAAAGTCAGTTCAGAAATAGTGGCGTTTGCCCAGCATGGATTATTGAGCAATGGCACGGAAGAGTTAATGCGCGAGGCTGTAAAGAATGGTGCAGGTATTGTAGGCTCTGTGGATCCGGCGACAGTGGATCAGGATATAGAAAAATCATTGGTAACATTAATGGATATTGCAGTGGAAGGGAATGCGGCGATCGATATCCATTTGCATGATCCGGGACATCTGGGGAACTTCACGATGAAGCGACTTGCCTATTTAACCAAGCAAGCCGGATGGCAAGGAAAGGTAGCTGTGAGTCATGCATTTGGCTTGGGAGATGTTTCCGAAGAAGAAGCGAGAGATATGGCCCATATTTTAAAAGATGCAGGTATATCTATCATTACAAGTCTACCTATTGATCGAGGGGTTCCTGTACCTTTACTAGATGAGGTTGGAGTCGAAGTAGCCGTTGCGAATGATAACATTTTTGATTCCTGGTGGCCAACGGGCAATGGGGACTTACTTGAAAGAATCGGTCGCCTTGTTGAGACAAACCGGTGGACAGATGAAGTGGCGCTTTCGCAAGCCCTACGTTATATAACAGGAGGTATTACTCCATTGAATCGTGATGGCAATCAAGCTTGGCCGAAACCGGGAGTGGAAGCAAATATGGTCTTGGTTGATGCAAGCTGTTCAGCAGAAGCAGTTGCAAGACGTGCTGAGAGGAAGGCTGTGTTTTATCAAGGTAAGCTGGTTGCTGGAGAGTTGGGTAAGCTATAACATACCAAGGGGAGCTAGATAGAATGGTAAAGCTATTACTACCTGTTTTATGTATCGCGTTGCTACTAGGCTGTCAGACTAACGATCAATCGACAGAGAACACCAAAAACCAGGAGGCAGAGGAGGAAAGCAATATGAAAGAACAATACTTTCAAGCGGCTGAGCAGGGGGATGTTGCAAAGCTGAAAGAGGTAATCGAGGCTGGGATAGACATTAATGTTACAGATGATGAAGGACGGGCAGCGGCAATGATTGCTACTTATGCGAACAAACCGGAAGCGGTTAAGCTCCTTATAGAAAAAGGAATTAATATTGATCTCCGGGATAATATGCAAAACAATCCATTTCTTTATGCAGGTGCAGAAGGTTATTTGGAAATTCTGAAGCTAACAATAGAAGCAGGGGCAGATCCAAGCTTATTAAATCGATATGGTGGTACAGCTTTGATTCCTGCCGCAGAACATGGTCATATTGATGTCATAAAGGAGTTAGTAGAAAACACGGAAGTTGATGTAAACCATTTAAACGATTTGGGTTGGACAGCCTTATTAGAAGCGATTATTCTCAGCGATGGAGGAGAAAAACAACAGGAGACCATTCAATTATTAATCCATCATGGTGCAGACGTGAATATCCCGGATAATGACGGCGTAACACCACTTGCACATGCTAAAACTAAAGGATATACAGAAATAGTTGAAATACTTCAACAGGCCGGGGCAAAATAGATTTTTTTAAAAACGTACCCATAAGACTCAACACGGATATTTAGATAGTAATCGATTTGATTATTATCTAAATATTCATTATAATAAAAGTGGTTAAACATCCTCCGTACAGTCCTCACTTCGAAAAAGGAAGTGTTATAAATGCCCCTGAATATACCTTTACAACTAAACTCCTCATCGTTAACAGTAATGGAAGACGCTGGTTTTTATAAGCAAAAATCAGCAAACCAAACTGAAAGAGAAAAATTATTGAAACATGTTCCTCTGGAAAAGTTAATGGATTTGAAAGTAGACTATGCTTTTAAACAGTTATTTGGAAGTGAAAAAAATAAGGATATTACTGTTATATTTTTAAATGCCATTCTAAAAAAATCCGGTCGAAAAGTCATAAAAGAAATAGCATTCACCAGCACGGAATCCGGAGGTGAATATGTAGATGACAAGCAGTCAAGGCTTGATTTCCTCGCAATAACAGATGAAAATGAACGAATTAACGTTGAAATTCAGTTTACCAACAAATATGACATGGTAAAACGATCTATCTACTATTGGGCAGGCATCTACCGTAGTCCGTTGCAAAAAAGGATGAGCTACAAAGAACTACAGCCAGTAATTGCCATTAATATAATGAATTTCAATTTATTCCAACAGACCGATCGGTTTCATACGATGTATCATTTATATGAAGATGAGGAAAAATTTAAGCTGACAGATGTCATGGGTTTTCATTTTATTGAGATGCCAAAGTTAATAAATGATTGGAAGAATGGTAATCTGGATCCATGGAACGATGTTTTAGTTAGATGGCTCTTAATGCTTGGTATGGTGGATTATCGAAATAAAAAGGTTTACGATGATATTTATCAAGAGCTGGAGGCGATTGCTATGAAGGATAAATCTGTGCGTGCTGCTTTTCAAAACTGGGAGCAACTCAGTATGACCCAGGAAGAATATTTTGCTTATGAATCGCGTTTAAAGCAAATTAATGATGAAGAAGCGGCCCAGCGTGAAGCAGAGCTCAGGCTGCAGGAAGCGAAAGAGAAGGCAATTAGGGAAGGAAGAGAAGAAGGTTTTGTCAAAGGATTAGAAGAAGGAAAAAAAGATGGCAGAGTGGAAGGAAGACAAGAAGGATTAGCTAAAGGAATTGCGGAAGGAAAAGCGGAAGGAAAAGCGGAAGGAATCGCTGAGGGGATAAAAGAAGGAGAGAAATTCACAAAAGAGAAAATTGCGCGACGTTTATTAATGAATGACATGGATAGTGAAACCGTGGCAGAAACAACTGGGCTATCCATTGAACGAGTTATTCAACTTCAACGTGAAATATAGTCTAACTGTGAGTTAAATGTAAAAAGGAAATGAAATCTAATTAAGAATCTATTTCCTTTTTGTGTTATAAAAGTAAGCTGCCACATCTCAATTAATCTATATATCAGAAGATCTAGCTCGCCTTTTTCTAGTACTAAAGAAGGATATTGTATCTTTTTGTCGAATATAAAAAAGACACTAGATAAAAGGGGAATGGAGAATGAGTTGTGATATTTGTGCACCACAAGAAAAGGGATATACCGTATGTTTTTCAGATAAGCAAGATGCACAGCGACTTTTAAGTTATTTTAATAGCCTTCCAACAGTAAATTGGAAGAGGATAGATCCTGCAAACGTGTGGATGATCGAGTCCATCTTTTTTGACTTTATAGATTATGCGGAGGCGCATCTAGGTGAGAGACATATAGTTGCCGCTTTGGCAGATGTCCGCAAGCCGTTAAAGTATAAAACCCCTTTGAAACCAATTGCTCAATTTAAACAGGAGCGTGAAGCGAGCTGGATAGATGATGTAATACAAAACGAATCGATCGCTACCCATTATCAGCCAATCGTTAGTTGGACAACTGGTACATTAGAAATCGTAGGCCATGAATTATTGTCGCGGGGCTTGGACAACGAAGGGAAGATTATTCCTCCTTTTAAAATGTTTGAGGCTGCTAAGATTAGAAATCGTACATTCTCCTTGGATAGGGCATGCAGAATTACTTGTGTAAAAAATGCGGAAGCTGTGGGAGATAAGCTTATATTTATTAATTTTATACCTACAGCTATTTATGTACCGGAGCATTGCCTGGCAACTACGATTAAATTAATTGAAAAACTGCATATAAAGCCTGAACAGGTCGTTTTCGAGGTCGTTGAAACAGAACAGATAGATGATGTGGCGCATTTAAAATCGATCTTAAATTATTATCGGTCACACGGGTTTAAGTATGCGCTGGATGATGTGGGAGTAGGCTATAACGATGTTGAGATGTTATCCAATATGGAGCCTGACTTTGTGAAGTTAGCGATGGAGTATACAAATGGAGTGAGTCAGGACGCGCAAAAACAACATGTGGCAAAGTCTGTGTTGACAATTGCACATAATATGGGCGCAAAGGCATTGGCAGAAGGTGTAGAGCAGGAAGAGGACTTATTGTACTTAGCTGATATGGGATATGATCTATTCCAAGGCTATTATTTAGGAAAGCCAACTGCAACCCCTGCAACAAGGATAGGAGAAAATGCAGTAAGCTAACATTTAATATAAAAGCTAGGTAAGACCAGATGTCTTGGCTAGCTTATTTCTTGCTAATCGCATCTCCTATATTTGCATTCTTCTTTTCTATTAGGGAAGGCTTCGCTCACCCCCATACTGTTTACATTTAAATCACTTTCAATCCCAGCAGTGTATTCAGCATGCCCGTTTACTGTTCCGTCAATTGCTATACCACCCATTTGACTCACATAAATATCGTTAATCTCCACTGATTTAATGTCTTCAAAGTTTTTAAAGAGATAATCTTCTACATTTTTCTTTGCTTTGTCTACATTAATCTCATCCTCAATTTCATTACCAGAGTTCAAATTACAGCTAGCTAATAGTATAACAAATGCTATAATAAAAAATATTTTTTTCATGTTATCCCTCCCAACGCTACTCCCTTTTAGAAAGGAGTAAAAAGATGACTATGAATGATAAACATTGAGGTAGCAGGTCACTATTGGTTACATCGAACAATTGACAGCAAACCTATAAATCTATGGTGTAGAAATCTTTAATGAGGGCATGGGAATGTCAATTGATAATGTTACCACTGAAAAAACTTGTACGTTCATTGCGCGCAACATCGTGGAAATGGCATTACAAGATGAGTTGGAAGGTTAATAATATAAGGAGACGCTTAGGCATCTTTTTTTGTTAATCACAGTCTCTTCCCTTTTCATTCTACTTTTCTGTTAGGGATGACTTCTACACTTCACCTAATTATAAGATTAATAATCACAAATTTTTTCTTTACATTCTTCTTTTACCTCAGGGAAACCCTTTGTTTCTCCTAAACTTTGAACGCTTAGTTCTTTGGGATCTACACTTGCCGAGAAATCAACCTTGTCATTTACAGTTTCCCGAATCATCAATCCACCCATTGGATCGCTAGTATCATTTGAAAATGTAATCTTATTTATATTTTCATAGTTGTTTCGTATGTAGCTTTCGACTTTTTGTTTTGCTTGATCAATTACTTTATCACCTGTTCTCATACTTTCTGTTGGAAGACTACACCCAATTAAAAGAAAGAGAATGAATAGAACAGGGATAACTTTCATGCTGTTTTGGAAGGGCTAATGATCTGACTTATGAAAATCAATTGATATTGGACTAATAATCGCAAGTTTTCTCCTTGCATTCGTCTTTTTCTTCAGGGAAATTATCGCTTTGAATTGCTAGGCTACCTATAGTAAGATCGCTGTTTAAACTAATTGAAAAGTTCTCAGTTTCATTGACGGTACCATCAATCGTCATACTACCCATAGGCGCTTGATAAGGTTCGTCGAGTTGAATATTGTTGATATTGGTATAGTTATTCACAAGGTAGCTTTCCACATTTGCTTTAGCATTTTGTATTGTCTGTTGGTCATACTCGTTTTCTTGTTCAGAATTCACCTTACAAACAGCTAGTAACAACATAATGAACAGAATAATAAGTAGTTTTTTCAAAGGGAGATTCTCCTCTTAAGGGGGATTTCGATACTTTACCTAATTATAAGGCTAATATTCACATGCTTCTTTCATACACTCTTTTTTTCTTGAAGGGAAATTAGCTTCTTCACTGATGCCTGCTATCGAAAAGTCTTCGTTAATAGTTATAGAAAAACCAATATTGTTAGCTTCGCCGTCTATCGTCATAGCACCCATGGGATTTATATACGGTTCTGTTAATTCAGTAGATTGAACTTCTTTATAATTATTTTGAACGTAACTTTTTGTAACACTTTTTGCTTTAGAAATAGTTTCATCATCAAATGCATTTTTTTCAGAGTTCACATTACAACCTCCTAATAGTATAATAATGGAAATGAATAGAAATAAAGTAAGACCTTTCAATTTAAATCACCTCAATATAATTTATAAATGGGGGTATTTTTGTGGGCAATATAAAAGATTATGCAGCGAGGATTTCAGAAGAAACATATAATAATGCAGTTGAAACACTTGAAATAAAAAAGAGTACGGGCGAAATGTCTTATTGGAAAACAAAAGAAACCATCAATGACAAAGACACTGGGCTTCAAGGCTACGTTTTACAAAATCCTGAAACTGAAGAAGTAGTAGTCAGTTTTAGAGGCACCGAACTTCCGAGAATGGTGGAAAAGCAAGTGCCACAAGGATCTCCCTCTTAGGCTGCTCGCTTAGCTGGTGCCGGTGGAGGGGCCACTTTAAAAGATGGTAACATTGTGGAAATGACACCACAAGATGAGATGGAAGGTTAATAAATATAAGAGAGACGCTTAGGCGTCTCTTTATTGTTAATCACATCTTCTTTCTTTACATTCTTCTTTTCTGTTAGGGAAATCGTCACCCACAGCCATATTACTTACACGTAAATCACTTTCGATTCCTGCAGTGTATTTAGCATGACCATTCACTGTACCATCTACTGCTATACCACCCATAGGGTCGATATAAATATCTTTGATTTCCACAGACTTAACATCTTCGAAGTTATTAAAAAGATATGATTCAACGTTTTCCTTTGCTTTGTCTACATTTATTTCATCCTCAATTTTATTGTCAGAGTTCACATTACAGCCCCTAATAGTATAATTAATCCTATAATTAAAAAAATTTTTTTCATGTTATCCCCCCCCCAAACGTTCCCCCTTTTAGAAAGGAGTAAAAAGATGGCTATAAATGATCAATTAGCAAGTAGAATATCTGCTAGGACCTATGTGGACAATGTTAACGAAGTCTATTATGAAGCAAGAAACGGAAAAGCGTCTGCTTGGTCAACAGTTGACACCATTCAAGATAAAGACACCGGACTCAAAGGGTATGTTCTACAAAACCCAGATACGGAAGAAGTAGTGATCAGCTTTAGAGGTACAGAACTTCCTAAAGTTGAGAAAAAGCAGGTAGAACAGAAATATGTAGGATCTCCCTCTCAAGATGCTCGCTTAGCTGGTGCTGGCGGCGGTGCCACTTTAAAAGATGGTAACATTGTTTATGATGGCAATAGCATCACAGGTATTGATAAAGCTGAAAAAGATCTAACAGAAGATATTCAAGGTATTGTTTTTGGTGATCCCAATTATACCAAAAAAGATATGGAACAACAGAGTATATAGCATCACCTTCTCAAGATGCTGCTTTATCAACTGGTAAAGCAAAATTAAACTCCAACGAAAAAACCATCACCTATGTAAACAAAAACCAATTTACAGAATCAGAAAAAATAATAGCTGACACCGTAAAAAAATATGGAGCAGACAACATTACTTTTGTTGGGCATTCACTTGGAGGTGGTTTGGCTCAGTATTATGCAGTTAAACATGATTCCAATGCAATCACATTTGCTGCAGCTGATGTTTATTCTTTATTGTCCGAGGAAGAACAGCAAGAGGTTGCTAAAGGGAAATTTAAAGACAACATTATATCTTACACATATCCAGACGACTTTGTGGGTACTTTTTATAACGATTCCATTGGTTCGGTCTACTATATGTCTGAGCCCAAAGATAGTTCGAAAGGAATTAGTACACATAAGATTAAAAATTATATGGTTGAAGACTTGTATGATGAAGAAGGATATTTTCTACCCAGCACCCTTTATGATGAAAAAATTCATAGACAATTAGCTTCTTCGCCATTAAAAATGAAGAACAAAGGGGTCGAAAATTTTTACATTCGCATTCAGGGTAGTCTCATGGCGGCGTATGTTAAAGAATTGGAAGGCAGCTCTGAACTAATCGAAGCAACACAAAAAGCGCTGGTGAATTTTCTTGATTTTTATGTGGAATCAATGACCGAGTTAAAAAATACATATCTAGCTAAAGTAGGCACTGGTCAATACGATAAATTGAGTACAGCGCACGTCAATGAATATTTCGCAGATTACACTAACATCGACGAAGAAGGAGTTCCTATGCTGTTAGACATCGAAGAATTTGAAGGATTAATGTCTATGATAGGAAAAGCCTTGTCGGATACAGATGAGATCGCCTACCATATGGAAAAAATGAGCAATGATTTTAACAAAGCTGATACACAGCTTGCTCAGTGGTTGCAATTAAAAAAGTAAAAGTGTGGTGATACGATGGACGATTTAACTGAATGGTGGGAGGATTTTTGGGAGACGCAAAGCCAAAAGAAAGAATTAAAATCAAACATCAAAGCTGACCTGGAGACAAAAGCAGCCTTTTTTAAAGCTTATCTGCAACACTGTTATGCCTTGCACTCTCTATCTGAAAAACATAGAGGTATTTTGAGTAAGGTAAAAAACAGCTTTGATGGGGAAGCGAATGAAGCTTTAGGACTTCGCTTTGAAGAGAATAGTAAACAACTGGAACAATTAGATAAAATGTATGAGAATGTGAAAGAAAGCATAAAGACTAAATCGGGTTTCTGGTAAAATCGAATCTATATCCTCCGCAACTACCTTACTCAATAATAAATAGATGAGAGAATTTTGATAGCTGAAATTACTTTTACATACAAGTTAGACAAGACAGAAGAACAGATTCTTGGCTAGCTTATTTTTGTTTAAAATAGAAAACTTCTAATGACTAATTATACATTTATACACGGACAATATTTCTGACGATTTAATGCTAAATAGCCTCTATCAATAAACCCAATCATTGAACATGAAAAAAGACTGTCTATCTATCTTTCTCCCCTTAAATAATACAGAATTCTCGAAATATATCCTCTACTATGCTATCATTATAAAAATAACCAAAAAAGCAACATAATTCATGCTAGATTCAGAGGGCATACGAATTCTACTAATTTCAGCAGTAATTCAACAATCAAGGAGGAAACAGGATGACAGTAACGACTGACAGCAATGCATTACTTCGACGAGATGTGAATATGCTCGGCAGTATTTTGGGGGAAATTTTAGTACTCCATGGTGGCAAGGAGCTATTTGATAAAGTAGAAACAATTCGCGAAATGACGAAAAGTATTCGTAAAACATATGATGCGGATACGTATCAAACACTAAAAAATGAGATTAGCACACTACAGCCGCCTATGAGACAGCAGGTGATTAGAGCTTTTTCTATTTATTTTCATTTAATTAATATTGCGGAACAAAATCATCGTATTCGCCGGAGACGCGAGTATTTATTGAAGGAGGAGGAGAGTCAGTCCTTCTCTTTGGAAAAGACAGTATCCAACGTGAAAAACTATGACCTCACAAATGAGGATATTCAGGACGTACTTAATGAATTATCTGTGGAACTAATTATGACAGCACATCCAACAGAGGCGACCAAGCGTACCGTGTTAGAAATCCAAAAACGAATTTCTGAAATTTTGCGGAAGTTAGACAATCCACAAACAACAAAAAATGAGCGCGCATATGTGGAGGAAAGTTTATTTAATGAGGTTACAGCATTATGGCATACAGATGAACTGCGCCATCGGAAGCCTGAAGTGCTTGATGAAGTGAAAAACGGTCTTTATTATTTTGATCAAACGTTATTCCATACATTACCAGACGTTTTTCAGGATCTGGAGATGCAGCTACAATCCCAAATTTCTGAGGAGGACTGGAAGGTACCAAACTTTATTCAGTTTGGGTCGTGGATTGGCGGTGACCGGGATGGTAATCCAAATGTAACGCCAGAAATTACGTGGAAGACGTTGGGGATGCAACGGGAGCTTATTTTGAAGAAATACGATAGCACCATTGTTGATCTAATGAGACGTTTTAGTCAGTCAAGTGAACGTATTACCATTAACCCTCAATTTATTGAAAAGGTAGAGCAAGAGGAGGGTACCTATTTAGTAGATAAAGAGAAATGGCCAGTGAAGTCCGAGGTATATCGCCGTAAGTTTGCCATTATTTTAAAGCGGCTTCGAGAAACAGGAAAAACGGAAAACGGCTATCAGTTTTCGGAGGAGCTGGCAAATGATCTTATTGAAATTAAGGAGCATGCAGAGGCACATCTGCCGAAACCGAAAAAGCTGAAGACACTTCGTAAAGCAATTCGCCAGGTGCAGATGTTTGGTTTCCATCTGGCAACCCTTGATGTGCGGAACCATAGTGGGGAGCATGAAGCTGCTATCCATGAGATTTTGAAGGCAGTACATGTAGCAGATGATTATTCTAACTTGACCGAAGAGGAAAAGCAGAAAATTCTTCTCGAGGTTTTAAATGATCAACGCCCATTACTACTGTTTGATGGCAGTTATTCTGAGGCAACACAAAAGATGTTGCGTGTATTCCGGATGATTAAAAAAGCCCATGAAGAGTTTGGTAAGCGTGCAATTGAAGTTTATTTAATTAGCATGACGGAAGCACCGAGTGACCTATTGGAAGTCATGGTACTAGCTAAAGAAGCGGGTATCTATCGACTTTATCCGGATGGAAGTGTAGAAAGTGACATTGATGTTGCACCACTTTTAGAAACAATTGATGATCTGATTGCAGGTCCGAAAATTATGCAGACATTATTCGATACAGATGTATATCGGAAACAGCTCCAATCACGCAACAGACGTCAGGAAATCATGCTCGGCTACTCGGATGGAAGTAAGGATGGCGGTACATTAAGTGCAAACTGGCGATTATTTAAAGCACAGTTGGAAATTCATAATACAGCAAGAGAATATGATATCCGTCTGAAGTTTTTCCATGGTCGTGGTGGTTCATTAGGCCGTGGGGGCGGTTCTTTAAATACAAGTATTCTTTCCCAACCAATGGAAACTTTGGGCGATGGTGTGAAAATTACGGAGCAAGGAGAAGTACTTTCCTCCAGGTATTTACTTGAAGATATCGCCTATCGTAATCTGGAGCAAGCTGCTGCAGCCTTATTTGAAGCGTGTGCCAAGGTGTCCAGTTCTTCTGACCAGGTTGAACTGCGCCAAAAAGAATGGGAGGATGCCATGGAGGCTATTTCAGAAAAATCCCTAAGAAAATACCAATCGCTCGTGTTTGGCGACCCTGATTTTCTGACGTATTTCAATCAGGCAACTCCGTTAACAGAGTTAGGTGCTTTAAATATTGGTTCACGACCAATGAGCCGGAAAAACAGTCAGCGTTTTGAGGATTTGCGGGCAATTCCGTGGGTATTCGCCTGGACGCAATCCAGACATATGCTCCCTGCTTGGTATGCAGCGGGAACAGGTTTGCAATCCTTCATTGAAGAGAATGGAAGTAACTTAGAAATTTTGCAAACAATGTATAAGGAGTGGTCCTTCTTCCATTCCACTATTAATAACTTACAGATGGCCTTGATGAAAGCTGATATGAAGACTGCGAAGGAATATTTAGAGTTGGTAGAGGATCCTGTGTTGGCAAATCGGATTTATGAAGATATTGCCGAGGAGTATGAACGTACGAAGAAGGCGCTGCTGCAGATTTCCGGAAACGAAGAGCTGCTAAGTCACACGTCTAATATAAAAGAGTCCGTGCATCTTCGTAATCCATATGTTGATCCACTTAATTTCCTGCAGGTTGATTTGATCCAAAAGCTAAGAGAAACGTCAAATCCATCCGAAGAACTGGTGACAGAAGTGTTACTTACAATTAATGGTGTTGCTGCAGGTTTAGTGAATACAGGTTGATAAATAAAAACAAGCTGGTAATGATGCCAGCTTGTTTTTTAATGTAAATAGAAGTATTGCTTGTTGTAGAAATGATAGATTGTCCTTTTAACCCCGCTTCATTAACGGATCCAATACCATATCTGCAGATACACGAATGGGATACAATCCCTTGGCATTCCACAGTGTAATTCCTTGAGATAGAGATATATAGTAAGCTGCCAGCTCCATTTCATCCCCATCACGAAAAAGACCAGTCTGTTGTCCTTCAGCTATAATTCTGCCAATCCCTTTTAATGCCGTCGTATATTGGTCGATAATTTGTTCTTTTGTATCCTGAGAAAGGAAATCGGCTTGCATTGCTCCATAAGAAGCATGTGCCGGTCTAATGCCACATCAAAATCTCCCTTAAATGTAAGCTCTGTCAACCAGCGTAGCTTGTCATATGGTGTACCGTTATTACTTTCTGCCTCTTCAACCGCTTGGCTAAATAATTCCAGTACATTTGTAATGAGTGCAACATAAATCTCTTCCTTGGATTTAAAATAATGATATAGCAATCCGTGACTGAGATTGATGGAGGAAGTTATATCGCTTATTTTTGTGCCTGCAAATCCTTTACGGGCGAAGATCTTTAATGCAGCATTACTAATTTCCTCATATCGTTGATCACGTATCTTCTTAAATTGTTCTTCACTTCTAGCCATTCTTTTTGCCTCACTTTATTTAAAACATGTAACTATAATGCATTTATTATAGCATTAGTGGAAAAATAAAAGGAGCTTCAACTAAAAATCGCTTTATTTTTCTAATTTGCCACTAAAATTTATTGATTGATTTGTTAGTCAATACATTATATGATGGATATGCAAATAATATATTTAATGAAAAAGGGGAGATATAAATGGGAAAATTACAGGGCAAAGTAGCAATAATTACTGGCGGCGCTGGTGGTATTGGTAGCGGAATGGCAACAGCTTTTGTTAAGGAAGGTGCAAAGGTTGCTATTGTCGATCTTAACGAAGAAGCAGGCCAGAAAACAGTTAAAAAACTTCAGGAGTACCAACCGGAATGTATGTTTATCCAAGCAAATTTAATGGAGCATGATAAGCTTGCGGGAGTAGTTAAGCAGGTTGCAGATCAATTGGGTACGATTGATATTCTTGTAAATAATGCACACGCATCCAAAATGGCTTCAATTGAAGATATAACTCAAAAAGAAATGGATCTATCCTTTAATACAGGATTTTATCCAACATTCTACTTTATGCAGGCAGCACTTCCTTACTTAAAGGAAACAAAAGGAAAAATTATTAACTTCGCATCAGGCGCTGGAATTAAAGGAGATGTGAACCAAGGATCCTATGCAGCTGCAAAAGAGGCTATTCGCGGAATTACACGTGTTGCTGCGAATGAGTTTGGTCCATATGGTATTAATGTAAATATTATTTCTCCGATTGCTAAATCTGAAGGAATGATTCAATGGGCAGAGGCTAACCCGGAATATTATCAAAGAATGCTTTCCGGTATTCCATTAAGAAGAGCAGGCGAAATTGAAGCAGATATCGGTAGAGTAGCAGTTTTCTTAGCAAGTGAGGATTCAGATTATATTACAGGGCAAACGATTATGGTGGACGGAGGATCCATCCAGCTTCGTTAAATAATAAAACATTGATCCACAAGTCTGATAAAACAGGCTTGTGGATTTTAAAGGGAGAATAAACTATGCGGGGAACAAAAGGGAAGATTCATTTTGCATGGTGGGTCTTATTAGGCTTATCGATTATGATTGGACTGGCACGTGGAGGAATAAATAATGCTGGTGGATTGTTTTTGGCACCAGTATCACAGGATTTAGGGATCGGAATTGGAAACTTAACTATCTATCTTAGTATTTCTTCCATTGTAACAATGCTTTTCTTACCATTGGCAGGTAAAATGATGGCTAAATATGACATTCGCGGCCTTTTGATTATTGCTATTATCCTACAAGCAGGCTCGTTTGCACTATTTGGCTTGATGGATTCTGTGTGGGGCTGGTATGTGCTTTCTGTGCCGATGGCTTTTGGCGCAATTTTTGTTACGACAATGGCAGGTCCTGTATTAATTAATCGTTGGTTTAAAGAAAAAAATGGACTGGCAATGGGTATCATGATGGCAGCGGTTGGCTTGTTCGGTGCGTTCATTCAACCATTAGCCGGAAGCTTAATTGGAGAGCAGGGCTGGCGTCAAGCTTACATCATCTTAGGTGTGGCGGCGATTATTATCGTAGTTCCTGTTATATTATTGTTTATTAGAAAGAAGCCAGAAGAAAAAGGCTTGTTACCATATGGCATGCTTCAGGTGCCGGAGGGTGAAAAGCAGTCTCAGCCTGCAGAGCGTGGGGTAACCATGGCGGATGCTAAGAAATCATTGGCATTTTACTCCATGCTTCTGTTCCTGTTCTTTATGACAGCAATTGGCAGCTTTGCACAGCATATTGGACCATATGCGATGGGAATCGGCTACGAGGTTGATTTCGCAGGAAAAGTAATGGGTGCATTCATGGTAGGTATGCTCGTTGGAGCTCTTGCGTTTGGCTTTATGTCAGATAAAATTGGAGCGAAAAATACTGCTATTATCTCTATGCTAAGTGGAATTGTAGCTGTTAGTTTATTAATCTTTGTCCCAGGAAATGCGGCTATCTTCACATTAGCAATTGGTATTTTTGGTTTTGTAACAGCATCCATTGGAACATTGGGACCATTGCTAACGTCTTCTATATTTGGTAATAAAGAATATAGTCAAATCTATGCATCTATTGGAATTGGTTTAGCAGTAGCTGGTATTGTGGCATTGCCTGGTTATGGTTATGTTTATGATTTAACTGGAAGCTACACACTTGTATTGTATACCATTATTGCAATGCTAATTATTAATATTGTCCTTGTTACGCTTGCTTTCAAAGGAAAGAAAAAGCTGGAGGATGAAGGATTGTATAATTAATAGATACGAAAAAAACGCAGATATGAAGTCTGCGTTTTTTTTGTTGATATAGATGGTTAATGGACAAAAGCAGAGATCATTGAATTAGTTGTAAAAAAGAGCCTCACCCTGATATCGTGCTTCTATTTTCTACTAGTAAAATAGCTTTGGCTTGTGCTTGTTTGCTGTTGGGGCTGACTTTTTCTCTCTATAATCCTCGTTCATAGTCAAAGAACCGCAGTGATCATCAAATTCAAATGGAATAACTTGTTCATACGGTGGCGGAGTTAGTTTTACATTTGCGGAATGTCTGTATGGTGTATCAATGTTATGATCCTCTGTATCTCTTTCCTCGCGTAATTGATCCACAGCAAGCTCTCCTACCTGTCTTCCCAGTCGCAAGCCCTGCTCATTATCTACTGGGAAATGGACCCCTGCATATAAACGGGATTGTGCAGCTTCTTCAGCTAGCTCGTGCAGACGACGTCTTTCTGCAGGGAAAAAGTATGAAAGCACAGTTTCCGCAGCACCGGCAACAGCCGCATGACCAGATGGATAAGAAGGGTGTCTCGGCGTACAAAGGAAGGTTGCCAGGTTGTGATCTAATTGGTTTGGACGGGCGACAAACCATTTAAATTTATAAGACCATGGTAAAACGAATGCATCATTTATTGCCGCATGCAGTGCTGCTAATATTCTTGCGCCCCTCGGAGCCTCTACGCCATAGGAATCGATTAGTTGATCTGCAATCGGTGTCCATTGCTTAGTAGCTACTCCTGATCCCCAGTATGTGGCAATTGTTTTTTGTTCCCTCGTTAACTTTCGCTGCGTTCGTTGTACAACAGCTAATTGTTTATACCAGTCGATCGACTCAGGATGACGAATTTTAAAGTGAATCGTCTTTCCATTGAAGGCTGATACCCATTCATTCTGTTGATATCGAATAAAGTATGTTGTCCAGCTGCCGGCATAAGGAGCTTCGGCATTGTCAGGTGCTTTCGTTTCTCCTGCATACGGAAGTTCATTCCAACGGGGATAATCAGTATGTGGTGATCTTTTACTCATTGTCTTGCACCTCATTTCTAAACATATATAACTACAATATGTATAGAATGGGTTCTCGTATAGTTGATATATCACGGAAATGAACGAAAGAATAAATGTTAAAATAACATTTTTATACTTTTTCACAAGGACAACCGCCTCTTTTCCCGCTATAATGTAGATACAGAAATCTTTGTCGGGGAGTTTAGTCATGGTACAAAAACATAGATATCAATTATTGCTGGATAAAGTGAATCAATATAATTCAGGGGATAAAGGGATTACAAGAATTGCTTATACAGACCTGGAACAAACGTGCACACATGCCTTTATGCGCTTGTGTATTGCGGAGGGCATGGAGGTACGTCTGGACCCAAGTGGAAATATGATTGCACGGAGACAAGGTAGAAATAATGAGCTGCCCCCCGTTCTTATGGGATCGCATTTGGATACGGTTTATCAAGGAGGGCGCTATGACGGGACGGTTGGAGTAACGGCTGCACTGGAAGTAGTGAAACGTATGAATGAAAAAAACATCATAACAGAGCATCCAATCGAGATTATTTCCTTTGCCTGTGAAGAATCTGCCCGCTTTGGTGTCTCCACGCTTGGTAGTAAAGCAATGACAGGTGCACTGGAAAAAGAGAAATATAGGCATCTCAAAGACCGTGATGGGATTACGGTTGAAAAGGCATTTTCTTTATGTGCGTTGGATTATGACCAGATTGATCAGGCGAGCAGGGCCGATGAGAAGATAAAAGCCTTTTTCGAATTGCATGTAGAGCAAGGGCCTGTATTATTAAACAACAAAAAGAAAATTGGGATTGTCACTGGAATTGCTGCACCAATTCGATTTTCAGTAAAGATGCTCGGCAAGGCTTCCCACTCAGGTACTACACCAATGAACATGAGAAAGGATGCACTTCTTGGTGCCGCTGAGTTATCTCTCGAGCTGGAACGAGCTGCGAAGCTTGAAGAAGCGGCTGGCACAGTTGCTACGATTGGGTATTTGAATTTACCTAATGGAGCGATGAATATTGTGCCAGGAGAGGTAGAACTTAAAATTGATATTCGTTCCACTTGCTTGGAATCAAGGCAACGGGTGGCTGAACATGTACATCATGCTATCGCTAAAATCCAAGCCGAAAGGGAGCTGGGCATCGAAACAGTTGAAATTGCTTCGGAAGAGCCTGTGCAATTATCGGCAGAAATGAATCAAGACCTTGTAACTATTTGCGAAGAAAAATCGCTATCCTATCAGCAGATGCATAGTGGCGCAGGTCATGATGCAATGAATATGGCAACACTTTGCCCTGTTGGCCTTATTTTCGTTCCTTCTGTAGATGGGCTTAGTCACCACCCCAATGAATTTACGGAGCTGGGCGATATTTTAGCAGGAATCGATGTGTTGGAAGAAGCGGTAGTGCAATGTGCGGGGGTAGCTGACTAAAGAGACAAGCCTAATAAAGTTGAGTTTATTTAAATGAAAAAAGGGTACACAGACGCAATTGCTCATTGCGTGCGTGTACCCTCTTTGCTGTCTTCATACTTTGCAGAAATGAACCCAAGCGTTATACCCAGTAATGCACCACCCAATACTTCCAACGGTTGGTGGCCAAGTATTTCTTTTAATTCCTTCTCTTTAGCAACAAATTCCAAGCTAGGAAATTCACCTGAAAGATCAGCAAATTTATCCTCCAGTTCATTAACAAGCTGAGCAATCTCCCCTGTATGTCGACGAATCCCTTGCGCATCATACATAACAATCACTCCGAATACGGTAGCTAGCGCAGTTTCCGTATGACGGGAGCCTTTATTGGCAGCAATATACGTTGCCAGTGCAGAAACACCTGCAGAATGGGAGCTCGGCATTCCACCTGTCGTCGCAGCCTGCTTGATATCCCATTTCCCTGTCAGCCTTTTATGTGTCAGGATCTTTAGCCCTTGCGCAATTCCAATGGATGCTAATGCGGTGATAATTCCTTTATTCATTTTCGTCTCCACTATGTAACCTCCCATAAATCTGTCTATTCATTTCTTACCCTTAATGAGATGTTTTTATGCGAGGGAAGAAGTTCCTACGTCTTTTTCCCACTATTCATTACTATAAAAATTTTGTACGCTAGTTGTAGAGAAATAATGAAAGGGGAGGATGGCTATGAATATAGCAAATGATTACAGAAGGAAATTATGCAGTCCGGCAGACGTGATGTCTTTTGTTAAACCAGAAACGGATTTGATCACACCACTACTTGCAGGCGAGCCATACGGTCTAATGAAACAGTTGGAGACTGCAGGGCATCTGCAGGGGAATCGGCTTTATCAAATGTTTTCAACAAGAGATGTGTTGGAGGTAGACCCGGAAAAGGTAAAACTGATATCAATGTTTATGGGAGCAACCGAGCGGAAGGCGTTTAAGGAAGGCAAGTTAGATCTACTGCCAAATCACTTTTCAGATATACCAGCACTGTTAAAGCAAACAGCAAGAAACCCTGTAGTAATGGCAGTGGTTTCCCCAATGGACAAAAATGGCTACTTCTCACTAGGTACCAATTGTGATCATACTGCTGCACTGCTATCAACGGCTGAAACCGTATTAATTGAAGTAAATGAAAATATGCCTCGTACCTTTGGGGAAAATCAAATACATATTTCGCAAGTTACAGCCCTAATTGAAAATCACCAAGCGTTACCTGAGGCTCCCGCTGTATTGCGTCAGTCAGAAAAGGATAAACGCATTGGAGAGCATGTTGCTGAACTTATCGATAATGGAGATGTGCTGCAAATTGGTTTTGGTTCTATTCCCAATGCCATTATGGATTATTTAAAGCATCATAGAAATTTGAGTATACATACGGAAATGATTCCAGAAAAAATTATCGACTTATTTGATAGTGGTGCCGTAACAAATGAAAATAATCCATTCTATAAAGGGAAAATGACAGCAACCTTCGCTTATGGTTCCAGGTCTCTGTATGATTTCCTACATGAAAATAAGGAGGTTTATATGCTTCCTGTAAACAAGACAAATTATATTTGTGAGCTGCAGGCAGTGAAGAATTTAGTAACGGTAAATGCAGGGGTAGAGGTTGATTTTCTTGGCCAGGTCAATTCCGAAATGGTAGGAGGAAATTACTGGTCTTCCACGGGAGGGCAAGCTGATTTCCAATTAGCTTCCCGCATTTCAGAAGGAGGTAAGGGGTTTATTTGTCTGCACTCAACAGCGAAACAAGATACAATTTCAAAAATAGTCCCTACATTAAAGCCAGGCACTCCTGTGACCACTTCCAAAAACGATGTTGATTATATTGTAACAGAGTATGGTGTAGCAAAATTACGGGGGAAGGCAATTAGAGAACGCACGAAAGCATTAATTGATATCGCCCATCCTGCTTTTAGGGATGAGCTGCTTTTTGAAGCAAAAAAACTTGGATATGTATAAGCGTAAGGCAGCGCTCCTTCCATTGCTTTCTCGTTTTTCTTGCCCTATACTAACATGACAGAATACTTGATTGAAGGAAGGATGAATAAGCATGACATTTGAAGAAATACTCCCACAAGTAAAGGCAGGTAAAAAGGTAATCCGTCAGGGCTGGGGAGGTCCTGAACTCTATGTGAAGCTTGTTGGTGAAACAGAGCATGATGGAGAAAGATTGAATCCATATTTTTTGATTAATGTAGAGGGGGAGGGCTACACCATGTTCAGCCCAACCGTTTGCGACATTCTTGCTGATGATTGGCAGATTGTTGAGCAGGAAGCCCGCCGCTAATGGAAAGTAAGATGAGATTTCCTGAGTTTAACGGAAAAACAGTATTTGTAACCGGCGCAGGTTCAGGTATTGGCCGAGCACAAGCATTAGCTTTTTTAGAAAATGGTGCAAATGTAGTTGGCTTTGATCTCGTTGGAAAAGGATTAAACGAATTTTTTCAGCAATATGAAGCTCGATTTTTGTTTATCGAGGGCAGTGTTTCAGAAAAGAAAGTCGTTGAAGAAGCGGTTCAGCATGCTTTAGCTGAATTTGGCAGAATTGATATTTTACTAAATACAGCTGGTGTGCTGGATGGCTATGCAAAAACCTTGGATACGGATGAAGCATTATGGGACAGGGTTATGAATACAAACATAAAAGGCACTTACTTTGTAACGAATGCCATTCTTCCCCATATGATAGAAAATGCCTCTGGGGTCATCGTGAATATGGCTTCGATTGCAGGGCTTGTTGCTGGTGGGGGAGGAGCTGCTTATACAGCTTCTAAGCATGCCATTATCGGTTATACGAAGCAGCTTGATCTGGATTATTGCCGTGAAGGAGTCCGCGCAAATGCAATTGCACCGGGAGCTATTCAAACTCCAATGAATGCAGCTGATTTTGCTGGGGATGGTGCGATGGCCGATTGGGTAGCAAGTGAAACACCTGCCGGGCGCTGGGCTCAGCCAGAGGAGGTTGCTGGTCTGACGCTTTTTTTGGCAAGTAATGCAGCAGATTACATACATGGAGCAGTTATGCCAATGGATGGTGGCTGGACAATAAAGTAAAGAATGCCTATTCGAATTTAAAATAGTTTGCTATAATAGGCAGGCAGGCTTGCGAAGGTCTGCACTACGGCACTTGGTCTTCCTTTGGTCGTAGTTATTACTAAGACAGTAGGAAACTGTCTTACAAAGGAGATAGTAAATTGAATAAAACGATTTCGAACACGTCGGTTACCACATCCGTCAGCGAACTAACCAAAGTAGCGCTCATTGTAGCACTATATGTAGTTGTTACAGCCTGGTTTGCAGTATTTAGCTTTGGAGCGATCCAGTTAAGAATGTCAGAGATGTTCAATTATCTTGCACTCTATCATAAACGATATGTCCTTGCTGTAACATTAGGTGTAGTGTTTGCTAATTTTATGTCCCCAACATGGATGCTCGACGTACCTATTGGTGGGCTTGCTACTTTTCTTGTATTAATTTTATGTCGGGCTGCTACGAAAAATATTTCAAATCAAATAGTGAAGATGGCAGTAACTGCTGTAATTTTTGCATTATCTATGTTTACAGTTGCTGGGCAATTATCGATTGTGCTTGATTTGCCATTCTTTTATACATGGCTTACCGTAGGGCTTGGAGAACTATTGTCCATGACGGTTGGTGGATTTTTTGTTTATATATTAAGTAAGAAAATTGATTTAAGCAAATAGTAAAGTAAAGAGGCTGGAAGGAATATTACCTTTCAGCCTCTTTTGGTATGTAAAAAGCCCAAGCGGGAGTTCTCATTTGCTTGAGCGAGGGTGTGCCTGGGTTCTTATTCTGCTTCGGTAAGTACGTAGCGTTCTTTTCTTAATGCTTGCTGCAACGAGCTGAAAGTAGTCATCTTAGAAAAATCAAGTCCCAGCTGTACAGATGTCTGGGCAATCTCCGGGCGAATTCCTGTAAAAGTAACTTCAATTCCCAGCAAATTTAAAACTTGTGTCACTTGAAAAATCTGATTTGCTACCATTGTATCGATGACAGAAACCCCTGATAAGTCAATAAATAATCTGGTAATCTCCTCTTCCATGCATTTATTAGGGACTACCTCTGCGATCTTCCTGGCCCTGAAAGTATCAATTTCTCCAATCATCGGCAGTACTCCAATGGTATCATTGAGCTTAATAATAGGTGCGCCGAGTTCATCAATAAGACTTTGTTGGGCTGATAGTCGGGTGTTCATCAGTTCTGCATATGTACGGGTAAATGCAATATTTAACTCGTCAAATGCTAAGTGAATCGTCTCACCCCATTTTAAGATGACCTCTGTGGGAATTGTTTCTTCCTGCTCATTTACAAATCGTTCAATTTGCCAACCAAAAACTTTTCTGACCCTGCTTAGGGCATCGATGACATCAGGGAATGGCGTGTTGCTGGCAACCCTGCTTTCTGCAACCAAATGAGCCCATTCGATCTTATTTTGTTCAAAATTACCTTCTGCCCCGAGAAGACTACTTGCTATAGTCAGATTCGTCATTTTATTCTGCTTGCGAAGCGTCTGTTCTGTTTCTGACCCTGCATCTATCGAATAAACGGAATCAGAAGTATTGTCTCTCAGTGCGAGCCATTCGTCTGTAATTTTTGTCGTGTTATCCAAAATATATGTATATAATCTTTGATTCCAATCCGCCATTGTTATTCTTACTCCTTTATAGTGGAAGTATATTGCCAAGCTGCCATTTTAAGAGCAAGTGGCGCTCATTTTTCTTCTGTTCTCATATTACCAAATTTCTTCACCGATGCATAAGATTTATATGCTCCTTTCCATTTTTCACTAAAAAGAATTATCATTCATTATTGTTATTATAATCAAAAAACGAAACCTAATCTTCCGGGAAGCGTAAAAAAGAATAGATGCTAACCGGAAATGGAGGGATAAGGTTTTGGCTATGAAAGAAAGAAAAGAAGACAGACGTATGCGAAGAGCAGAAGTCATTTCTGATATAATCAGCTGGATACCGGAATTGCTGTTCCTGCCAATCAGATTAGTTATTTGGTTGTTAAGAGGGCTAGTGAGCCTTGTTAAAGGAGTGCTCGGAAATTGGTAGAAGTGCAAGTGCAAAAAGGTTTATGGAAGGAGAATGAAAATGGGATATGTCGAGGAGCTTAGAGCAATTGTAGGGCACCGACCACTAATATTTGTTGGTGCGGTAGTCATACTAGTAGATGACAAAGGGAGAATCCTCCTGCAACAACGGAAGTTCCCGCTTGGCACGTGGGGGTTACCGGGCGGACTAATGGAGCTGGGAGAGTCAACAGAGGATGTGGCCAGACGCGAAGTTTATGAAGAGACAGGTTTAATGGTAAATGACCTCAACCTGATAAACATTTATTCTGGGCCTGACCAGTTTATTAAAGCAGAAAATGGGGACGAATTTTACGTCGTAACCGTTGCTTATTCTTCAGAAGCTTATACAGGAGACTTAACGATAGACGCAACGGAATCTATTCATTTAGCATTTTTTCACCCGAACGAATTACCAACGCCGCTCGTTAAAAGTCACCAAAAGATTTTAAAAGAATTCTTGTCATGAGGCGGATGACGGACATTGGGAACGCGAAACTGGGTGTGAATGTCTATCATAAGGTTGATGACGGACATTGGGAGCGAGAAACTGGGTGTGAATGTCTATCATGATGTAGATGACGGACATTGGGAGCGTGAAAATGCCTGACAATGTCTATCATCAGGCATAAGTCGGACATTCAGAGATGCAGGTTAATAGATTCTCCCTACAGCTTTCTACTGTCCATCATCAATCCCTCATCATTCCATCTCAAATCTCCGGCTCCTCTCCAAAACCTTCCCCCACGCTTACATTCAGTTATACACTTTCTCAAGGACTTGCTTTTTATGAACATTAGAAGCTCGGCGAGAACGTCTACACTGCAATAGAACGACCACCCCAATGAAGCCTATTCCAACTAAATCCGATATTACCCCCGGATACATCATGAAAAAGCCAATTGATATTAATAGCATACGTTCAAGCATGCTTGCCTTTCTGATCAACCAGCCAATTAAGCCGGCTGCGAGCATGACGACACCGAGGAGGGCGGAAAGTACAGAAGTAAGAATTTCCCCCGCCGAACCATTTAACAATAATGAAGGTTCAAAAACGAACAGGAATGGCACGATAAAGCCAACCAGACCAAGTCTGACAGCCTCTATGCCAACCCTGTTCGGATTGGCGTTAGCAATTCCCGCTGCAGCAAAAGCAGCAACAGCCACCGGAGGCGTGATTGCAGAAAAAATAGAGAAATAGACAATGAATAAATGTGCTGCCATGATAGGTACACCCAGTTCAATGAGGGCTGGTGCTGCAAGCATTGCTGTTAAGATATATGCAGCAGCAACAGGCATGCCCATTCCGAGAATGATACATATTACCATAATGAGCAATAAGGTTGGCAAAAGCATTCCCTCTGTTAGCCCGAGCACGATACTTGTTAATTTACCGCCAAGCCCAGTCGACATAATCCCTGCGATAACTAATCCTGCTGCGGCACAGGCGGTAGTTACGGGGATGGCTGATTTGGCGCCATCAATCATTGCTGCCGTAATTCCCTTCCAGCCCATACGTGTATTTTTTCTGAAAAAGCTAATAAGAATAACGGAAATAATACCGTAGAAGCCTGTTCGAGAAGCGCTAGCGCCTGCCAATAAAAAGGTAATTAACACGACTAATGGCACGAAGTAATGCCAGCCATCTTTTAAAACGGCCGAAATTTTTGGAATAGAATCTTTGGAAGCTCTGGGAAGGTCCAGGCGTAATGCTTCAAAGTGTACCATTGCTAATAAAGATACATAATAAAGTATTCCTGGAACGATTGCTGCAAGTACAATTGCCTCATATGGTAATTGTGTAACGGCAGCCATTAAAAAGGCTGATGACCCCATGATTGGTGGCAGGATGCTCCCACCTGTAGAGGCTGCGGCTTCTACCGCTGCAGCAAATGTTGGCTTATAGCCAGTTTTCTTGCTTACTGGAATAGTAAATGCTCCAGTTGTTACGACATTTGCAGTTGGACTCCCGGAAATAGAACCGAAAAAGGCGCTTGCTAACACAGCTACCTTTGCGGCGCCACCTTTGGTTCTTCCGGCAATGGCCGTGGAAAGCTGAAAGAAGAATTCTCCAGCTCCTGCTTTATTCAAAAAGGCACCGAACAGAATAAACATAAAGACAAAGGAGGCTGCCACAGAGATTGGTGACCCCCAGAGGCCATTCAAGCTAAAAGCCAGATCATCGAGCACCTCCACGGTGGTAAAAGGCCGATGTCCAAGCATCCCCTCAAAAAAATGACCCCATCGTGCATAACCTATGCCGATTAATGAAATAATTACAATCGGTAAACCGATCGTCCTGCGGGCAGCCTCTAAACTAAGCAGGACGAATACCAATCCAAAAAATATATCTGCACTTGTTAGTGGCTCCATTATAGGAATGCGGACAGCAATTCGCTCGGCGTGAAGGCTGTAATACACTCCGGCCGCTAATGCAAGCAGCACAGCAACATAATCGAAAAATACAACAGCCTTGGATTTTGCAGTACGTTTAATTAAAAAGGTTAAACCTAAAATAAGTGCAAGGTGAATAGCCATTTGGTTCATTGGGTTTAATTTCCCCCAAGTGACAGACCAAATTTGAAACAAGCTTAATATAATAGCAATACACACAAATAGTTGTGAACGTAATTTTGTTAAGCTGTGTTTCTCCTCAGCCAAAATGATCCCTGTTAATATCTTCTTCACAATAACCCCTCATTCCATAGGAACTCTCTCCATGTTGCTCCCAATAATCTAGTTATCTATCCAACCCTTTTCCTTAAAAAACTTTACTGCGCCAGGGTGAAGAGGGACATCTCCAACATCCATCATGTTTTCTCCAGACAAATTCTCAAATTCCTTATGTACCGTCTTTAAATAATCCAAATTCTCATAAATAGCTTTGGTAACTTGATAAACTTCCTCTTCGGATACATTTTGGTTTACAAGTAGAATAGCTGGTGTATTTACCGTGTTAATATCATCTTTTTGAAAATTGTAGCTTTCTGCTTGGATCTTTCCTGTCAGCATTCCAAGCTCATCTGCAACAGACTGATTTACCTGTTGCTCCAAGGCAAGCATTTTTAAATCAATGGTTGTGGAGGCTTCCAAAATATCACTCGAAGGTACAGAAACTGCATCACCCGTTATGTCTACTCGCTTATCTGCCATCAATTCAAATGTTTTTGCCCCACTTAAATGATCGACTGATCCACCCCAGGAGATGATATCCTCATACGTTACACCATACTCGTCGAGCATTTTTCTGGTGATGATTTCGCCAGCAGAGCCTTTTTGATCTACAGCCAAGTGAATCGGAGCTTTATTTTCTATAATTTCTTTTAATGAATCATATCCCAAATCTGTTCTGGCAACTAACTGAAAGTAGTTTGCAGGAATAACCACACTTACAGCTCGAATATCGTCATATGGCTGGTCATATGGTTCTTCTCCTTTGTATGCAGCATAAGCTGTCATCGTATAGGACAATCCATATGGCACCTTATTCATCCCAACAGTTGGTGGATTTTCCACAATGCTACCTGGTTCCACGGTAATAACGGATCCGTCATACTCTCTGCGAATGGACTCAGCAATTCCTTCTGTAAAAACAGACCATGCTCCCCCTGTTCTTCCACCAATTATAATGGTTTGAAGAGCTGTATTTTCCCCCTCTGTTTGCTCAGAGCTAGCTGATCCTGACGCCCCACATGCGGTTAAAAATAGTAGAATTAATAATGACAGCAGTACACTATTCCTCTTCATTATCATCTGTCTATTGCTCCTTTGCTGATGATTTCTTTGGCCCTGGTTTTACTTGTAAGCTAATGTCCAAAGCAGTTACAGAGTGGGTTAGAAATCCCAAAGAAATATAATCTACCCTGTGTGTTGATATGTTGCCAAATTATCAAGTGTGATACCGCCAGACGCTTCTGTAATAATAGAATCAGGTACATATTTGTTGAATTGAATTACTTCTGCAGGAGAACGATTATCAAACATAATAATGTCAGCACCTGCTTCCACAGCTTCGAGGACTTCTTCCTTCGTTTCGGTTTCCACTTCAATTTTCACCATATGTCCGACTTTTTCCCGCACCTGATGGACTGCTTTTGTTATGGAGCCGGCAAATGAAATATGATTATCCTTAATCATTACCCCATGCTCCAGGCCGAAGCGATGGTTCCTTCCACCACCGCATGTCACCGCATATTTATCGAACATCCGTAAGCCAGGTGTAGTTTTTCGTGTGTCACAAATATGTATGGATGGATCGTTTAATTCGCTGACGCTTCTTGCTGTAATAGTCGCAATTCCGCTCATTCGTTGGATAAGATTTAAGATAACCCGCTCTCCGGCAAGTAACGGAACAATTGGCCCGTGCGCCTCGGCAAGTACATCTCCGCCCCTCACTTGATCCCCGTCTTGAAAAAATACTACTACAGTAATGGAAGGATTTAGAAGCATATAAGCCTCTTCAATAATCTCCAAACCCGCCACCACCCCTGACTCTTTAGCGATAAAAACGCCATGGCCTGGCTGATTTGGAGGAAAAATGGATTCACTTGTTATATCTGTATCCCCTATGTCCTCTATCAGAAATTGCTGTACTAAATTTCGTAGTTTTAATTTGTTCATTTCTAAACCCCTTATTGGATATTGTGATATTTTTCACATTTAAACCCCTGTTTTCCTATTGCTGTTACACCTGATTGAAATGTAAAGTACATTTTTATATTATTAAGTATACAGGTGTCTTGTCATCTATATTTACACAAGTTTTAGCGAAAGGCAAGCGTTTTTTTGCTATAATATATGGCATAAGGAAATTGCGGATTCAGGAAGGTGCTACATAATGAATGAGGAACAGAAAATGTCATCAATAAAAAGGCAAAACCTAATTATGAAGTTGTTACGCGATGCAGAGGAGCCAATTACTGGCAGTGAATTTGCAAAGCAAACGAATGTCAGCAGACAGGTAATTGTGCAGGATGTCTCAATATTAAAAGCAAAAAAAGAACCAATTATGGCCACAAGCAAGGGTATGTACTGCTGGACAAGCAGAAGAGTCAAGGTCTTCTGGAACGAATTGTTGTATGTAAACATACACCCAAGCAAACACAGGAAGAATTGAATATTTTTGTTGACCATGGAGTTAAGGTGAAGGATGTCATTGTTGAACACGCGGTTTATGGTGACCTGACCGCATCTGTCATGGTAAGCAATCGGGCAGAAGCAAACCGATTTATTGAAAGAATACAGGAAACGAATGCAGTCTATCTTTCGAGTCTTACGAATGGAATTCATCTTCATACATTGGAGGCAGATACGCAGGAAAAACTGGATGCCGCCTGTGATGCTTTGAAGAAAGCTGGGATATTGGTGGAATAGTTTCTTGTGGGGAGCTTAAAAAGACGGACAACTTCCAGTAGTTGCAGCTGTCCGTCCAGCTTAAATGATTAAGAATAAGTGCTTGAAAGTAGCTTATACTGATCCACTGATATAAGACAAAACAGTTATACTCAAAACTAAACCAATAATTCCTGTTGCAAGTCCAGATTGCTTTCGCCGGGAAAAGGTAATCCCGACTATTGAAGTAATTAGACCGAACATGGGAATGAATGGTGTGATCCAATAAAGAAAAAATGAAAATATGCCTAACAATAATCCGGCAAGTGACCAATAATTTTTTTCTACTGCTGCATATTTCTTTGGTGAACTAGCTTTTAATCCAGTCTTCATAATTCCACCTCTTCCATCTACTAATTATTACCATATTATCATATATTTCGTTATTAATTGCCTTAAATTATAAAACCATAATAAAATAGAAAAGAGACGATAAGAATCTATTATGAAAGTCGAACAGACTGAAATGAGGTAAAATGAGTTGAATGATATAGAAGAAGATTCGAACATGAAGAAAAGTGATTTTAGAGCTACTATAAAAAAATTGGTAGAGCATAAAAATTTTCAATCTGCTGTTATTGCGATTATTGTTTTAAACGGGATCGTCATTACCGCAGAGACTTATTTTATTGGAAATACTTTTTTGCAAGCAGTGGATCGGATTATTATCTGGGTCTTTGTCGTGGAGCTTTTGCTTAAAATGATCGGGCTTGGTGTGAAGGGCTACTTCTCAAAGAAATGGAATATTTTTGACTTTGTCATTGTAGCAGGGAGTCTAGTGTTTTATACTACACCGTTTGTTAGTGTGATGCGATTACTGCGGGTGCTAAGATTACTCCGAATGATTCCAGCCATCCCTGCGTTACGAAAGATTGTTGATTCCCTTATGAAATCTATCCCTGCACTGACTGGGATCCTTGGTTTATCAATGCTGATTTTCTCTATTTATGCGATTATTGGAACGACTTATTTTAGGGATGTGCTACCTGGAGAGTTTTTTGGCAGCTTCCATACGTCACTGTTTACCTTATTGCAGGTAGTTACTTTTGAATCGTGGGC
This sequence comes from Virgibacillus halodenitrificans JCM 12304, assembly GCF_001310895.1. Lineage (GTDB taxonomy): Bacteria > Bacillota > Bacilli > Bacillales > Amphibacillaceae > Virgibacillus_Q > Virgibacillus_Q halodenitrificans. Next base: position 139,297 of record NZ_BAZS01000004.1, read on the forward strand.
AAGTCAGGTTGCTCGGCCGGTTATGAGCGAGGTACCGTGGGCATGGGTCTATTTTGTTTCGTTTATCATTATTGGTGCATTGGTTATTTTGAACTTGATTGTTGCTGTGATCTTAAGTTACCTGGGTCAAGAGGAGGAGGACAACAGAGGCGGACAGATGGATCGTTTATATAATGAAAACGCTGAAATTAAACAAGAGCTGCGGGAAATCAAAGCGCTGTTGGCGGATAAAAAAACAAATAATGACAGTGAATGAATGTCTTTAAAAGTAATTGATGCCCAACATTTCGCTTATGATAGACATTCCCGCGAGATTTTGCGCTCGCAATGTCCGTCATTGACATTATGATAGACATTCCCGCATGATTTCGTGCTCGCAATGTCCGTCATCGTCCTTATGATAGACATTCCCGTGCAATTTCGCGCTCTCAATGTCCGTCATTGGCATTATGATAGACATTCCCGCATGATTTCGTGCTCGCAATGTCCGTCATCAGCATCATGAAAGACATT
>NZ_BAZS01000005.1 GCF_001310895.1 Virgibacillus halodenitrificans JCM 12304
GTGGTCCGAGTTCAGAAAAATGCTTGAATATAAAGCGAAATGGTACGGAAAACAAGTTGTGACTGCAGCTAAAAGTTTTGCTTCAAGTCAGCTGTGTTCCAATTGTGGTCACAAGCATAAAGACGTTAAAAATCTTGCTTTGCGTGCATGGGAGTGTCCGATGTGCAAAACGCATCACCAAAGAGATATTAACGCAAGTATCAATCTTCGTAACGAAGCATTACGATTAACCGCAGGAACTGCGGGGATAGCCTAATCCAAAACTAACCGTTAGGTTGGTGTTCTTAGGAATCTCCCACTTCAATCACACCGTAAGGTCGATAAGTGGTGGGTAGTTCAATTGCAATGTTAGGCGTATTTGTAGGTATGATCGCTTAGGATATAATCCGTTCAGGTGAAATAAATTGGAATAACATTGGCTTGCTTACTACAATTGTATTTCTTATTTTGCTTTTTATATTGGGAATAAGTTTGTATAAGAAAAAGGATGAAAATTAGTGGTGGACTTCTATGCCATAACATGGGATTAGGTAATTGCGGAGAACTGAAAAGGAGGATTAATTATCCATAAACTATATAAGGTAGTTCTGCTGCTAAATGTTATTTTTTTGGTGTCTTGTCAAACACATGCTAAAAACATGGAAGAACCTTATGAGGGGACATCATTAGAATTGGCAGTGGTCGGCAAAGAACCTGATGTGAGAGAGAAACAGTTAAACTTTAGTGAAATATCGTTAGAAGAACTCTATAACACTCCAACTGATAAATACGATGCAGTTTTTATTATGAAGGAGCATTTATCTGAAGCGTCCAAAGAAAAATATATTGAAATGTACAGAGATAAAGAAATGCCATTCTTTTTTGTAGAATCAAAAGCAAGTCATGTTCCTTTTATAAAAATGGAGAATCCGGAATCTTACGAGCAAACAGCTGAAAAAATTGACGATACACAAAATTTTATCTCTGGAATTTTGTATGTAGGCGGAGAGAAAGAATACCGTAGTTGGAAATTTTCCTACCCTATCCAGGATAGTGAAATTATACGAGATAATGTTCAAGGTATATATAGTGCAGTATTTAAAGTTACTGATGATTTGAAGTAGGAATCTAGAATAACGGGTAAAATGCTTGTGAAAAAAGGTATGAATTATGGTAAGTTATTAAAAGTCTATTGTGCAACAAACGGGCCATTTTGTAGCATAAAATTAGCTGGTAAATTTGATTAGGGGAGATATTTTTGAAGAAAATTACTTTATCACTTACTTTGTTTTTTTGTGCTTTACTTTTATTTGCTTGCCAATCTCAAGAAAAGGAAATGACTATGTTAGATGATATTTCATCGATTTCCATTTCCAAATCTAGTGGCTATGGTGGAATAAACGAAAATTATATTGCAACAATTGATAAAGACTCAACCATATCAAGGTTTGAAGAGTCTTTGGAAAATGCAGAAGGTAGGGAACAGAAGGTTAATGTCGATACTGAAAAGCCTGATTATGATATTTTAATTCGCTATGAAAATGGGGAAACCCACGGATTACATCTTGTGCTTGGTAATGCAGGAGAAAAAAGTAGAGTAATGTATGTTGGTCACGAAAACAACGGTTTTGATATATCACCTGAAGGTACAGAGGTATTAAAAGATGTCTTGGATAATCAATAAATGTGTACTGCAATCGGGCGCAGTTGTTGAATAACCACCACTGTGCCTGAATTGGGCCATTTTTGGAATAACGGATCCTGGTAATAAAAAGGGGGATGGAGAGATTTTGATTGATTTAAAGGAAGCGTACACTCCTAGGCCTATAAGTTTCTTGGAATTATGGGAGTATGAAGGGTGGAAAATGAAGGTGTATGGCATTTCGTCTACAGGAGATTATCCGAGGAAAAAACTTGTGGAAAGGGCAAAGGAGACAGCAATGGATATACTCCCCGTTCCAAGTGTAACTAATACACACTATGGAGCAGGTTTTATCGGTGTTCATGAAGGAGAGGGTGCAAGTTTTATTTTTATTGATTGGTGGACAAATGAAAATGAATTAATGCACCATGTTTATGTTGGACCACATGAGGAACCTGGTAATTTTGAATATGTTACTCCTAAAGGACTGATAGCCTGTTGTTGGGACCTAAAGGTGCTTAGTTTTGAGAGAGATAGTTGGGTGGATCAAATATTAAACAATCCAACAGGTGCACCAGATATTGAAGGATATTTAAATTGTCGTCTAAATGAACTTGTTTAACTAACGGACATCTAGATCTTATAATATTATTCCAGAAAAGGGTGCAGTTGCGGGAAATCGTAAGTGTAACTTCTATATTTTAGGAATATGCTTTATTATTTTTAACAAATAATTCAAGTGTAGGTTATTCGGTGCTATAATTAAAGAACAATAGCATAATTGATTGAATCAAGGGTGGATCGGCGCACTCCCGAAAGGGGGTGGTGCTAATGACAGTTGCAGAGGGATTAATCGTGATGATTAGCTTCGGAGCGTTAATAGTTGCAATTATGTCAGACAAAAATGACAAAAAATAAAATCCACCCTTGAGTGTACGGCTCATTTTGGGTGGATTTCCATTCTTAACAGTGCCGATCCCCCTTGTAGGGAATCAAGCTATTGTTAGACCGGAGATGGTTGCACATCTTCGGTCATTTTCATTTTATTCAACATCTAATCTTACTATACCCTTTTTTCAACAAAAAGAAAACATCTGAGTTTATCATTTAATAAAATTATTCCAGAAAAGGTACGATTATCGTATAAAGTGCAAAATTGAACCATTATGTTGAAGTTACAAGTAATTCAGTTTAAACATAGGAAAAGGGGAGGAAATTTAGACACTAGAAGGAGTTATGTAAATGATGCATTCACATGATATAATGATGTTAGTAAATACAAGGCGGTGTTTAAAATGAGCGTTAATCGTGAAGAGTTAAAACAGTTAATTGACAATATTCACGAAGAAGATGCAGCTGAAGTATATGATTTTATTGGATATCTAAACATGAAACGAGAAAAAGAAGCCATTGATCAATTTGATTTAGACCTATTTACCGGGGATAAGGTACTCATCCGCCAAGTACAGAAAAGTCAAGAAGATCGCATAAATGGACGTATTTACAATCAAGAGCAAGGACTAAAATATCTTCGGAATACAATTAGGGAGTTCGAAAGTGAGCAAAACTTATAATGTCTATTGGTCACAAACTGCTCTTGATGAATTGAGTAATATCCTTACATATCCTACCCCCAATAATAACTAACCCACTACTTTCAGACACGAACTACTTCACAATCTGGGCCTGTTTTACAATATAGGCAGCAGCTTCTTTAAGATTTGTGCCCGATTGCATTATACTCCAATCACTGAAGATGTTTAAATGGTTCGTTGAAAATCGCTTTAAAAGCTTGGAATTATTTATTATACTGATAGCAATTGTGGTGGTAGTTAGCTTGATAATGGGCATCTACTCTACCAACAAACATTTTAAGGTGAAAGAACAAGAAAGATTAGAGTTGGAACGAAAAAGACTGGAATTAGAAAAGAAAAAGGCTTAGAGAAACGTTAATTTTGTTTAGCTAAAGGGCGGTCTGTAATAAATGATAGCTCCCCATTTGCCATTGTTGGGACCAGTTTGGTGAATTAGAAGGGGTGATCTGTTGCTAAGAATTCTACAATTTATATTTGCTGTATTAGGCATTGCTTTTGCAGCATATGGACTTATTACAGGAAATTTTCAATTCCAAAATTATATGATGTTGTCCTTAGGTCTAATGTTTCTAGTAATGAGTATTCAGGAATTTAAAGAAGATAGAAAGGCGTATGGTTGGCTACTCTTGGTAACTTCTCTATTTACTTTGTTCGTTACAGTTCAAGGATTCTTATTAAGTTAATGGGCGCTTATCTTAAATAGAGAAGGCGCCTAAACTGAATTTTCACCATCAATCTAGGAATGTTGCTTCTATTGTTGAATAAATGATGTTTAAGTAGACCATACTAGAATCAGTTTAATTGATTCATAGTATGGAGGCGTGGAAAATTGTTGTTGTCTGAAGCATGGGAGAAGTATCATTCTGATAAGAGAATTGAAGGCTATTCTTCGCTTACTTTGAAAATGTACAGGTTTCAGTGTAACCTTTTAAAGCGTTATTTCGGAGATAGTAGAATGAATGAAATTAACACAGATCATTTGAAGCAATACTTAATTGAAGCAGGAGAACACTTAAAACCCTCTAGTTTAGGGCATCGTATACGATTCATTAAGTCGTTATTTAAATGGGCCCATGAGGAAGGGTATATTTCGAAGAATCCAGCTGCAAAACTTAAAGAACCTAAGCTAGGTCAAAGAATTCCAAAGTTTCTTTCCAAACTTGAAATTGAACATCTTCGCGAAGGGTGTCACACTCCGATGGAAAATGCTTTATTCGAGTTTTTCTACTCAACTGGCTGCAGAATTGGAGAAGTTGCAAAGTTAAACAGGGAAGATATTAATTTCCCAGGAAATTCCGTCATCGTACACGGGAAAGGAGATAAAGAAAGGGAAGTTTATTTTAATATACGCTGTAGTATTTGGTTGAAAAGGTATCTTGAGAAACGCAATGATGAGGAAGATTGTTTATTCGTTACTGAACGTAACCCCAAGAGTCGTATGAGTGTGGATTCACTAAGATATGTTATTAAACGTATTTCCAATAGGGCTGGTATCAAAAAAACGATTCACCCACACCAATTGAGGCACAGCTATGCAACGCATATGGGTGATAATGGCGCTCCACTCGAAGTGATTCAAAGTCTTCTTGGGCATGAAAAAAGTGAAACAACAAGGATCTATGCGCATCTTAGTGGGAAATTAAGACATGACTTTTATAGTAAATATTTTTAGAACCACAGGAACATTTATGTTACCGAACATATAAGGGGAAATAAGAGCAAAACTTAATGGAGGTGCGTTATATGCCCCTCCCCGAAATAATTATAAAGGAAATTGATATGTTGAGTGAAGAAGATAGGAAAAAGGTGCTCGACAAAATTAAAGAAAAATATATGGCTATAGATGCTCTTTTACTAGGCGGAAATTCCTCCTGGTGGGCTTTGTAGCATCTAATATCTATTTTCACTTGTCCCTGTTAATATCAAAGTTAAATAAGGAGCCCATCTTTACCTAACTAGTGGTATTGCAGCATAAGGAATTGCAAAGTAATTTAATGATAATCCTTTTTCCGTAGAACGTCCTATGTCATAGAAAACCATAAAACAACGATTATTTAAGATTTTTTGGTTGATCAGTAAAGGAAGTGTACAATGGGTATTAATTTTATAAAATTAACAAAACCATCTCCAGCAATTGTAGATGTTTTTAATCGTTGGGAAAATGATCCTGATTTAGTTTACTTAACTCGGCCAAACCAAGATCAATCAGAATTAGAACGTCAAGAACCCCTTACGTTAGAAGCTTTGGAAAATCGTTTAAAGCACCAATATATTTATCTAATATACGATAATGACTATTTGATCGGTGAGATGAATTATATGATTGATCCAAGCCATCTTTATAGAAAGGTTCCTGGAACTGGATGGTTAGGAATAACGATAGGTGAATCGGATGGCCGGGGGAAAGGCATAGGTTATACAGCGATTCAATATTTGGAAAAACAGATGAAGGCACAAGGGCTTAAACGTATTGAATTAGGTGTGTTTGAATTTAACAAAGCAGGTCAGAAATTATATCAGAGGCTTGGTTATAAGCAGATTGGACTTATAAAAGATTTCACCTATTATCAAGGGAGTATGTGGTCAGATATCCGAATGGAGAAGTATCTATAAAGAGCAAATTCCAACATATTCGCATTTGTTGTATGAGGATTGCTCCTTAACAGAGCTTTTTTGGGTAATTCTAATGAATACAAAAGTACGGAGAGTTAGCTTTGTTACAGGAATTCCTTTTCAGTTTAATTATTACTTTTTTTATAGTTTTAATTCTAAGTTACATAGGACAAAGATTAATTGTAAATAGAACTAGACTCGATAAAAAAACTTTTCTTGTGGTGGTTATACAAAGTTTAGTTATATCATTATTATTAACTTACATTGTTTAAAAAAGGGCCAGGATCTGGAGCTCTGGGTGTAAAAAGTTATTTTAATAATGCGATTTTTAGTCAGATGGCTTGTATGCAATAAAAAAGTAAGGAGCTATGTGTGATGATTAAAGGAATATATGAGCTTGTAAGCGAAGAACAGTTGAAAAAATACGCACAGCTAGCTGTGCGTGCTGGTGTAAATGTGCAGAAGAATCAATTAGTCATTATTCATAGTGATATTAAAAATGCCCCTTTTGTACATCTAATCCAAAAAGCAGCATATGGGGCAGGAGCTTCTAATGTAGTGATGGATTGGACAGATGAACAGTCTGTTAAAGAATTTTATCTACATGCAGCAGACGATGCCATCGACCATATTCCTGACTGGGAGGCTGCCCGCTTTAATGAGTGGGACGATGCTGGAGTTGCTTACATCCATATTATTTCTGAAAACCTAGATGTCTTTAAGGATGTCTCTACAGAACGAATGAGTCGGTTCCAAAAGGCCTCACGTACGAAATTGCAGGAGCATCACGCAAAGATTAGATCTCACAAGTTGCGTTGGTGTCTTCTAACTGTTCCATCTCTCCAATGGGCAACCAAAGTATTTCCCGACTTGCGTAAAGAAGAAGCGCTACAATCCTTATGGCAAGTGATCTTACAGGGAGCTCGGCAGATGGAGAAAATCCAATAAGAGACTGGACAAATCATGACAGAGCTTTTGAGTCCCGGAAAAAATTTCTAAATGACAACCAATTTGAAGCATTGCATTTTAAAAATAGTCTAGGAACTAATTTATTAATTGGCATGCCTGAAAATCATTGCTTTATCGGTGGTGGGGTTATAGATGAAGAAGGGCTCCCTTTCTTTCCAAACATACCTACGGAAGAAATATTTTCTGCACCCCATAAAAATAAGGTGAACGGTAAGCTAGTGGGCACAAAACCACTTATTTATGAGGGAAGCATCATCGATGACTTTTACCTGGTTTTTAAGGATGGAAGGATTACCGACTATTATGCCGCAAAGGGAGATGAAGTGTTACGGAATCTTATCGAAACAGACGAAGGTTCACATTATTTAGGTGAAATTGCCTTAGTCTCTAATAAATCGCCTCTTGGCCAGGCAGATACTCTTTTTTACAATACCTTATTCGATGAAAATACAGCCTGCCATATTGGAATCGGCAACGCCTCCCCATCCAATCTTCAAAATGGCAGCAACCTATCAGAGAAAGAGTTGAAGGAAGCAGGACTTAATACTTCAATCTTGTTAGTCAATGTTACCTTTGGGAGCGAAGATATGGAAGTTACGGGAATTAAAAAAGATGGGACTGAAATCCTGCTAATGCAAGATGGTGATTTTCAATTCTAATTTTGCTCTTCTTTAGTATTAACTAAGAGATGAAGGTGAGTGTGAAAATAATGAGTTAAAATGACCATTGTCCTCCCCACAATGGAGTGCTAACATTAAAATAATTATACTAATTTACATATTACTAGTTCGAATGGACATGCTGACAAGTAAATTTTTTTTAGTTATGTATTTCAAATTAGAGGTGGTGAATTGAGTATAAAGCTACTGTAGAAGCGTTCGCTGTTTTGTACATGGTTTGTACTAAATGAGGATGAATTCTCAAAAAAATTAGGAGGAATTACTTTGAGAAATATTACAATGGTTGTTTTGTCATTTTTCGTTATCTTCTCTACACTTGTAACCCCAGCTTTTGCTGAGGAGCAAAAATCACTAAATGAGGAATTAGCAAGCTCAGTATTACCAATTCTACAATCGTATGAAACCGATTCCAATTATTCGACCTGGAAAATGGATGAATCTACTAGACTTGTAATTCCAGCTACGGATAAATACATAGAAAATAAACGACTTAAAGAAGTTGTAGAATTAGTATCAGCTGAGTTATTAGAAAAAGGAATTCCTGCAAAATCAGAAATTGAGAAAGTATATGCTGAGAATTCGGAAGTAACACCCCAAGATATTGTTATAACATTAGCGAACAACAGCCAAATTACAGAAGAAAGTAATAGTGAAGAAGCCTATAAGATTGAAATTGACGATGATGGCGTAAAGATAGTAGCTGCTTCGGAAAATGCCGCGTTGCATGCTTTACGCACAATTCAGCATTTAATGATTACGAACAACAATACGCTGGTTTCTGGAACAATTATTGATTATCCTGAATTAAGAGAACGCAGAGTTCATTTAGATATGGCAAGAAAATATATAACCAAAGAATGGATTATCCAACATATAAGGGAAATGTCTTATTTTAAAATGAATGCGATTCAACTTCACTTCTCGGAAAATATGGGCTTTAGAATAGAAAGTGAAACAGATCCTGCAATCGTTTCAAAAGATGGCTATTTAACAAAAGATGAAATCAGAGAAATTATAGCAGAAGCCAATAAATATGGAATTAAAATCATCCTTCTTTAGATACACCAGGGCATACAGAGCATATTTTAAAAGTTCATCCAGAGTTTGGACAAGTTGATAAATACGGAAACCATAGCAAGGTCGCTTTAGATATTACAAATCCCGAAGCAGTAGAGTATGTCAAAAAGCTTTATACTGAATACATGGATCTATTTGAGGGTAGTACTGATTTCCATATAGGCGCTGATGAATATATGGAATTCGATAGGGACCCATTTATTTCAGACTATAAGCCAGTTTTAAATGAGTATGCAAAGGAAACATTAGGTGAAAATTATATATGGAAAGACGCAATGGCTAACTACATTAATGATATAGCAGCCCACGTGTATGAGGGTGGATTCAAGCCGAGAATTTTTAATGATGCCATTTACTATGGAGAAATAGATAAAAATTCGTGGGAACCAGTTGAACCAAAGCAAAAAGTAGATATGCACGATTATATAGGAATTGATTTTTGGTCACAAATGGGCTGGAATCGCAGCATTGCCCCACTAAGCGCATTTGTGAAAAGAGGTCATGAGGATATATACAATATGAATGCAAGTTATTTCTATTATGTGTTAAGGAATGAAAAACCAGATGATGGACGTAAGCAACATTCATTTGATTATCTAAATCAAGATAAAAGAATATATGAAGAATGGACACCTGGAAAATTCCAAGCAAATACTGTGGATGATGATTCACCTTTTATTAAAGGTGCAGCATTAGCCATTTGGAGTGATAATCCGGATTTGGTTGGAGAGGACGTTATTACTGAAGATATTGCCGATGAATTACGTTCTTTAGCCTCTAAGTCCTGGAATACCTCGAGCAATGACATTGCGAATTTTGTTGCTTTCCAAGAAAACTATGAAAAACTTGGGAACGTTGCTGGTTTTGAAAAAGGAAGTGAATTGCCTGACGTACAATCTGTGAAACCAATAGAAAAAGCTGAAAATGTTGCCGATTTACAGGCACTCGTAGAGCAACTATTTGATAAAGGGGAGATTGACCGTAAAGCTGTTCACCAGCTTACAGTTCACCTGAAAGTAGTGAGTCATTTCGAGGATAAACAATTCGGTGATAAAATCGTCAAACACTTAAGAGACTATAAGTCATTGCTTGGTCGTATGCAGGAAAAGACACTACTATCCGAAAATGCATACAACACTTTAATCGCTAATACCGATGCTTTAATAGAAGAATGGGAATAGTTATTAGGCATCTTTTATTTCCCGAGGTTTTTCAAACATATTCTGGAGCTAGCATTCTGAAAAAGAATGTTAGCTTTTTTCATGGGGGGATTCTGGGATGAGGCTGGAAAAGCGAAAATGGATGCCAAAATATAAACATTGGAGTAAACACGGGAAATGTTATAATTGAGGAAACTTAGATTGTAAACCTTTGTGCATATGCTTTTATAAGATTAAATAAATGTTCTTTCAGAATAGGTAAGTACAAATTATGAAATAAAAGGTATGCTTAAATCAAGCCATTTTGTTCAGGAAACCTATTAAGTAAAACGAATCTATAATAAATTTTATGATTTTTGCAATAATCATATTTTGAGTATTTACAAAGAAACGGGGGAGACCGATGGAATGCAGAAAGGTTAACGAAATCTTTAGAGTTGTAGGAATAAAAGGTAGTGGAGTCTATGCCAACCTCGATACAGAAGTTCCAAAACTTGCCCGGGAATTTCTAACTCGTTTAGATGAAGTTGAAAATCATTCGGGTACTGAAATAGCTCTTTTTGAACCGAAAAGGGATGCTAAACATCAGGAAGGTCACTATTATGTCGGAATTATTGTTAATGAGTCTCTGAAAAATATTCCAGTTGGAATGGATTATATTGAAACCTCCCAAACATATCTCACGACCAAGGGGAAAATAATTAATATTGATAACCTATATAGATATTTATCAAAGTGGGCATATGACAAGGGTTATAAAAGGAATTTAGAGTCTTATATTGTGGAAACCTATCATCCTATGGTTAATGGTGAGGAGGAAGTAGTAATTTATTTTCCAATACATCTATAGATTATATCTAAATGTATTAATTTTATGAGTTTCTTACTTTTTAAGCAGAGTAGCTAAGAAGCTGATGAGTTATTCAATTAGATGGCGCGTTTATGGGAACAAGCAATAAACTATCAATCTGGAGGTGTGCAAGCAATTGCAAGATACTTTAGTAAGAGAGTTAAAGGGTTTTTCTATTGGTTTACCGAAAGTAATGAAGTACGAGGAGGATAAAGAAATAAAAACGGGAATTTGTAAACAAGCAACAGATGAAGCATTCTTACACAAGGGGGGCTTCCATGGAGATGATGTTGCAGACTTGCGGTATCATGGTGGGCCTGATCGTGCCGTATGTGTATATCCCTTTGAACATTATGCGCATTGGGAAAAGGAATTTGGAAAGCCCTTGCCTCAAGCGAATTTTGGTGAAAATGTAACTGTTACGAAGATGCTTGAAAAAGATGTACATTTAGGGGATATTTTTCGTATTGGAGAGGCAGTCATCCAAATCACTCAAAGCAGAATTCCATGCAGTACGATTACAAAGAGAACGAATAATCCTTCTCTACTAAAGAGAATGATACAAACAGGTTTTACCGGCTATTTATGCCGGGTTTTAGAAGAAGGCATTGTGCGTCAGGATTCTCGAATTACATTATTGGATCCTCATCCAAAACAGGAATCTGTTCTTTATAGCAATGAGATTTACTTCCGGGGCCAAAAGAATGTGGAAGGAATGAGAAAGGTTTTAGCCGTAGAGGAGTTGGCGACAGAGTTAAAAGAAACCTTCGAAAGCCGATTAAGTAAGCTTGTCCATCTCTAAGAATATACGAATGGTTTAATTTACATACTGGGAAGGACTCACCGGGCCTACATTTGAATAAAAAGAGCCCATGATTTTCTATTGTATGATATTTAACAGACTAAAGAGGCGGCTAAGTCACTAAATATTTCACATTCAAAGGAGGAGTTTCTTTGAAGATTTACACTGAAAGATTATTAATTAGGCCATTTGAAAATAATGATATAGATGATGTATTTAATATTTACAATAACAATAATACATGTAAATATCTTTTGCATGATAGGTGGACAGTCGAAAATCTTGAGAAAGAGTTTAATAAGAAGTTAGATAATAGTGCACTAACAAAGGAATCAGTATTGAGTTTGGCAGTTGTAAATGGTACTAAAGTAATTGGTGATCTATCAGTATGGTACACCGATATGAAGGATACTGTTGAAATTGGTTTCAGTTTTTTAAATACAGTGTCAGGTAAGGGCTATGCAACTGAAGCCACAAGAAGTTTAGCCGAAAATCTATTCAATGAATTTAATGTTCATCGAATACAAGCTAACCTTGATGCTAGAAACGAAGCGTCAAAAAAATTATGTGAGCGTATAGGTATGAGAAAAGAAGCTCATTTTATACAAGATTTTTGGAATAAAGGGGAATGGACAGATAGCATTGTGTATGGGATGTTGCTTTCAGATTTAAATAAATGATAAGTTAAATAACGTCAATAATAACAATTTCTCAAAAATTGGACGCACTTTTTAATTAAATAAGTTCTTGAGGATCAGACAATTTGGTAGATATTATTGAGATAAGAAGGGATATATGTGCCTGTATGTGAGAACTGTAACTATAAATGGACGTATGGCCAAACAACTATAGAACAGCTTAGGCTTAGGAAAGGGATGAGATGTCCCAATTGTCATGAAAAACAATACTCTACTAAAAAAAGCCAGGCAATAGACGTGATTATAAGTTTAGTTCTTATTTTTACATTAGTGACTGTTAAAAATATGGATCAGCCATCACTTGTTAACATCTTTTTTTATGCAGTGGGAATCTTTACGGTACAGCAACTCGTTCGCCCTTTCATCACTTCTCTTTCTAATACAAAAACCACGTTGTAAGAATGGGCATGGCAGGAAAAAAAGTATGAAGCTGGAGCTTTACATTAATTGTTATTAATAAATCAACTATAATTCAGATAGAAGTGAGGAAGAAAGTGGAAAAGTTCATAAAGGTTATTTTAAAAATTAGCTTTATGTTTTATCTAGTTGCATTGGTAATACTGTTGTTTATAGGGAACAGAGGTTATTTGTATACAGACCTAACGCTTTTGGAATACATGAAAACCTCTTCAAATTTTGTTCCCTTTAAAACGATTAATACATATTTTACGGCGTTCGTTGATAATAGTATGAATAGGAATATTCCGATTAAAAACCTCGTTGGTAATTTATTTATGTTTTTGCCAATGGGTATTTACCTGCCATTTCTTATTAAGAAAATAGCAGGACTAGGTAGATTTGTTCTTTCCATGATTGTCTTGTTATTTTTCATTGAAGTGATTCAATTAGTAACAAGAAGAGGAAGCTTTGATATCGATGATTTTATCCTGAATATGATTGGAGCTTTAATTGGCTTTGCAATATGGAAGACGAAATATATTCAAAAACTACTAAACTAGCATTGGAGTAAACTAAAAAATCGGATGCACGAGGAGTAATGTAAAAGGGGAAGCGTATGGAAAATTGGTTAACAGATATTATGAGTGAATTTGGTTATATGGGGATTATGTTTCTCATCGCCCTTGAAAATATTTTTCCCCCAATCCCGTCTGAAGTCATATTGACGTTCGGAGGCTTTATGACAACCACCTCTAAGCTGAGCGTAATAGGAGTAATTACCTCAGCAACGGCTGGTTCGGTCGTAGGAGCTATTATTCTGTACATGATAGGTCTGCAACTTGATGTCGCAAAGTTAGAAAAGATTGTTGATAGATGGGGGCACGTTCTTCGAATAACAAAAAAGGATATCCATAAGGCGGATAGATGGTTTGATAAATACGGTCCTTGGACAGTCTTTTTCTGCCGTTTCGTTCCATTAATACGAAGTTTGATTTCTATTCCTGCTGGGATGTCAAATATGAATGTTGGTTTGTTTCTTTTATTCACTACGCTAGGTACTTTGATTTGGAATATTGTTCTTGTGAATTTAGGTGCGTCTCTAGGCAATTCCTGGGAAGTAGTCGTAGAATATATGGGAATCTACTCCAAAGTGATTTACGTTGTATTGCTTTTACTTGTTGCTATTTTATTGTACCTATTTATAAAAAGAAGAAGGTAAGGCTTAATTAGTGAAACCTTTTACTGGAAAATTTCGTAAGTATTTTTAAGGGCTATATTTAGTGATGAACAACGGCTAAGATAGCCCCACTTTATATATCAGGCTGAATCATTGCTATGTACATAAGAAAAATAGCTAAACATAGGGTTAAATATCTGATTATTTAAAATGTTAACTATTACCCGGTAACTTTTTTAAGATAAGAGAACACTTTATTATCTAACCAACCTAAAGGAGGTTTGGATATGGGTGGAAAATTAATTTCAACTTTTGTATTACTACCCCTGTTATTCACCGTCGGTTGCTCTGATCAGAAGGTGATAAATGTTCATGGAGAGAGCCAAAATTGGAGCTCAAGGATAGCCTATGAAATAGGTGAAAACGAGCAAGTAGGAAAGGGGGAAATGGAATACATTGACAGTGAGCAACTGAAGAGTCTTTCTTATGAAATCAACTATCCCGAAACATTTAGTGTAGGTGGATCTGGTAATAGAAGAAATATAAAAGAAGAGGAGACCACTTTCCAATTGTCCGTTAGTCTGCCTGATGACAATGTTGATGTGTTACCTGATAAAGTCGGGGACATAACAATAACAGTGATGTGGGAGACTGTTGCAGGTGAAAGCTTTGAAGAAACCATTGAATTTTCTAGTGAGTAAGCAGTTTAGTTGGAGCATGGGGAGTAGTAGAATGAAGCAAACTGAAAAAGAATTATTAGTAACAGCAATTTTACTTTGGATTGTATCTCTGATAATTAATTACATGGAGATTGACAAGATTTATAGTGTTTATGCAGTTATTTTACTATATTTACTTAAAATAGGATGGGACTTTTTTAATAAAAAAACATATGGTGACACCACAATGCTTTTTGGAGCTATATTAATTTTGATATTCATTAGTAGAGCAGCATTACTTCCAGAGGAAGCTTTGTATAGCATACCTACAGTGATGGCAATTATTTTTATGAAGATTGGATGGGATGTAGCTACTAGTAAAACGAGAAAAGAAGGCAGATATATAAACACGTTAAAGTTTGGAGTTCTTACTTTGCTAGTATTCCTATTCATTAAGCTGCTCTATCCGTTTGGATGATTAAGGATAGTGAGACATAAAAATAAATTTATGAAAAAAGGAGGAAGATATAGATATGACTATTACTAATCCAGCAGGCTTTCAAAATAGATTTTTAGCAAGAGTTTTAGATTCACTGATTATTTTTATAGGTGTTGGAATTATTTCGTACTTTATTTATGGGAAATTCTATGATTCTGAAATCATCTATCCAATTGATTATGCAGGGCTAATATATGGTATTTTATTACCCATCATCTGGTATGGATACACTCTAGGTAGAAGAATGGCGGGCAATCGTATTGTTAGGGTAGATGGAAAAAAGGTCGGTATTGGTACGATGCTACTAAGAGATATTTTGGGAGGTATCATCTACATTTTAACATTGGGAATAGGTTTAATCATAAGTGCGTTTATGATCGGTATAAGAGAAGATAAGCGTACCATTCATGATTTAATTGCACAGACCTATGTAACAACAGAGCCATCTAAAAAGCGCCAATAGTAAAAGCTTCAGAAAAGAATAGCCAGAGGAGGAATACAGTGGAAGATCAATATTTCGTTGGTTGGGGAACGCTAATGCTTATTAATGCTGGATTGGCACAAGGTAAAAATAGATCGGGTCTGAATTGGTTTCTCATTTCTTTATTACTCGGTCCATTAGCAACGCTATATTAGTGTTGATGGAAAAGTTGCCAGAAAAAGACTGATAGATGGGAAGGATATTGCAGGTACGCATAGATACATAACGATTCATACAGCGAGGTTTTTACATGAAACGGAGAAATAAACAGTCAAGGGCGCAGAAAGAATTAGCCTTTAGAAAGAGGAGATTGGCTAAGTCTGTTGCAAAGCCGTTGCAATATAGGCTCATCTCCCCCTAAGTGAAGTGTAGATTATAAGTTGTTAAGTAAGTACTTACACTTTTTAGACTCCCTCAATTAGACTGTTTTACACTAAGGATAGTGATTGTAGCTAGGATAATTACCATTCCAAAAAATTGAATGAGAGTCAGTTGATCTCCTAACAGCAAGACACCAAATAATGAAGCTGTTACTGGTTCTACCATGGCAACCATTGAAGCAGTTGTAGGGGCAGTCTTACGTATCCCAATTACATAAAATATAAATGAAATTCCGGCACCCAAGATTCCAAGTAAAAGAAACAAACCTATATCGACAGACGTCAATACAGTAGCGGCTTCATTTTTATCAACAAATAGAAAAAGAATGAGACAAAATGAAAAAAAGGCGAGGGTTAACGTAGTCTGCGGTTTACCTATGGAAGAGGCATTTTTAAAACCGAATATAAACAAAGTATATGATAGACCCGCAGAAAGCCCAGCTGCCAATCCGAGAAAACTTACTGCCCCTGAATTGGTATTGTAGGTGCCTGTAAGTAAAATTATTCCTACAAGCACACTAAAAATGCATCCCCATTTAAACCA
This sequence comes from Virgibacillus halodenitrificans JCM 12304, assembly GCF_001310895.1. GTDB lineage: Bacteria > Bacillota > Bacilli > Bacillales > Amphibacillaceae > Virgibacillus_Q > Virgibacillus_Q halodenitrificans. The sequence goes on from NZ_BAZS01000005.1 coordinate 16,205, forward strand.
AGAGGAGCGTTCTATACGTAGAAAAAAAGAGATTAATAGAACAAACACAGGTGCAGTGTACATTAATGTAGCTGCAACGGCCACGTTTGAAGATTCGATACTAAGAAAGTAAAGCGTGAAATTTCCTGCTACACCAATACCAGCAACTATGGACCATAAGTATAGACGACTGGATGTGCTCTTATTTTCTCTAAAACGAAAGATAAACCATGCGAAAAAGCATATAAACCCAATAGCTCCTCTGTAAAATGAAATTACAATAGGATTCCAGCCTCTCGTCATTAAAATATCGGCAATTCCCCCACTTATGCCCCAGCATATAGCTGCCAGCATAACCAATCCTACACCTGTGTATTTCATCTTGTACCTCCTTCGATTGTTCTTCTATTAGAAATAGAATGTAACTAAAATAGGTAAAATCGACGGTTGAATTTGAGCATAGTTAATAAAAGTGTACAAAAGTGTTTCCTTTTAATTCGGATACCTAAACCTACAATGTCACAGTCACATAATAAGTAACGAGGTAAAGAGGAGATCCTTAACCTGTATTTGGAAATTATCTCTAAGAAGTATAAGATTTAATGCGGATTCTAAATATTACCTTTTATGTTAAAGTTAAATTAATAGTATAGTAATTAAAAATTTCATTGAAAACAGGGACATGAACAAAAATTTTTCCTCTTCGTTATAAGGTCTAATTTAAATGAATGTAAAAAAGATGAGGTGCTTTTATTGGAATTTACCCACACTCGGTTACTTGTAGATAATTACAGAGAATGCTTTTTGTTTTATAGAGATGTATTAGGATTTGAGGTCACTTGGGGAGACGAAAATTCTAATTATGCTGACTTCAAATTTAATAGTGCTACCCTGGGTGTTTTTGATTGTAAACAGATGGTAGAAGCCTTAGGAGAGGATTATACTTCGAATGCTGAGCAGGTTGATAGAACAGCTCTAATTTTTAAAGTAAAAAACGTTGAAGAGACATATCAAGAATTGAATAGCAGGGTGAAGTTTATTACAACACCTACGGATCAAAAGGAATGGGGGATTAAGGTAGCTCACTTTAGAGATCCTGCAGGCTCACTAATCGAAATTTATGAAAAAATATAGAAGTAGGTTAAAAAATTAGGGAAATTACTGTTAAATAGGTGGTCAGATAAGGATGGAAAATGCTATTTTGTATGATTATTATTCAGAAATAATAGGAAAGGGAGATAAATTGATTTTTCTTCCTGCAGCTGGTTTTACAGGGAATGAAGGGCTTATTATCGCTGACTATCTGCAAGATAATTTCGAGACCCATATGTTGGACTTGCCAGGGTTTGGCAGGGGACTCGGGATACAAGGTAGAGTCACTTCACTAGCTATGGCAAAATGGTTAAAAGCGTATTTGGATCAAAAAAATATTGATAAAGCAAGCTTTATAGGTCATTCCTTAGGAGGAGGAATTTTGTTAGCCTTCGCAAAACATTATCCGGAAAAAATAAAGAAGCTTGTTCTGCTTGATCAAGGTCACAAGCCTATGCCAAGAATCCCTAAGACAGAATTTGGTGTTTTTGCCTATTCCTTTCCTGTATTAAACGTCATGGCGGCACTATTTGGAAATTCATTTCTAAAACTACTGAGACCATTGTTTGCAAGTTCAAATGAGGAAGATGAAGATTTTGATAAACGTGTGAAACAGTTTTGTGAGCTGGTTGCTATTGATGAAAGTTCTTATGTGAGAAAAGCTCTGAAAGAAAACGTAAACATGACGACAGATGGATTAAATCTTCTGTTTGGTTACTACAATCTTAATATTCCGAGATTGCTTAAACATATTAAGGTACCTACCTATTTGGCATATGCCACATTTACAGGTGTTGATATGGAGGAGCAAGAAAATACATGTAAATACATAAAAAAGATTCAAAGAAATGATCGATTGCCAATCATTTATCGCCCAGTGAAAAGTGGCCATTACGTACATTGGAGCGATGCATCTCTTTTAGCGGATATAAAAGGGTTTTTAAATTAGTTTTGTTGAAAAAAGGAAATTTTAAAAGGGGAATTATAGAGAAATTCACACTAGGGAGATGTTTTATTGAAGCCAGAAATACACAATATTAAATCAGAAACAGATAGATTGATAATTCGACCACTTCAAAACCAGGATTATGAACGCTGGATGGAAGGTTTTCGAAACAGACTTCCTTCCCAGCATAAATACGATGGAAATAAGATGGATATGCATGGTTGGACGCCACAAAAATTTAATGAAGATGTAATTGCCAAGCTTCAACAATTAGCTGATCGAGATGAGGCTTATGTTTTTGGTGTCTTTCGAAAATCTGATCACAAGCATATTGGTAAGGTTGAGCTAAGTACCCTAATGAGAGACGAATTCCAATGGGGGCTTCTCGGTTACACCATTCATAACCAATATTGGAGAAACGGCTATGGTAAGGAAGCAGTTAAAGAAGCATTGAGACTTGCGTTTAAAGAACTCCATTTTCATCGTATAGAAGCACATATAAATATTGATAACAAACCATCCATCAAATTAGCGGAAAGTGCAGGAATGGAATTTGAATGTACTAGAAAAGGATTTATCTATGAATTCGAGGAGTGGACAGACAACCTGGTTTATTTTCTGAATGCAAAATAAGCAGGGTGTGGTAGATGGCTTCCCAACTATTGATAGAAGGAAGTGGAAAAAGTGGAAATAGAAGTTATAAAAGCAAACGAAAGCCATGTTGACGGGATAGCAAAAGTATGTACGGATGGTTACTGGGCAACGTATGGTTCTTCACACCCTGAGGGTTACATACATAGAATCGTGGACGAGTTTTATAATACAAATCGCATTTTAAAAGAAGTGAAGGAAACTAACAGATATTGGGGTGGCTATTTTGTCGCTGTCAATGGTGACAAGGTGTTAGGCGCTGGTGGTGGAGGCATGATTGATAAGGCTACTGGAGAGGTCTATGTATTATATATGGATCCCGATAGGAAAAATGAAGGAATGGGCACGCAAATATTGAATGCGATTACTGCGCAACAGAAAAGTTTTGGAGCCAGTAAGCAATGGGTTTCCGTCCAAAAAGGAAATACAATGGGTATCCCTTTTTATGAAGCAAAAGGGTTTACCTTCCAATATGAAAAACGAGGGTACGGAAATGAAGAAGGGGAGAATTTTATTTCCTTGAGATATTGTCGTTTCATCTGATTTGTTACGTATTTGCTGTTTGATGGAATGTGGAGGATTGAGGGGAGGAAGCATGATGGGATTTGAAGCTATAGAGATCGTACTAATAGTTATATTCTGGATAGTGGTGCTACCATTAACGACGTTGCTTCACGAGATTGGACATGGAATAGGTGGCATACTGATTTCAAAAGAGCGGGCAATGGTTTTTCTCGGTCCAATTGAGCCGAGTAATACAAAGACGTTTCATATTGGTAGGATGGATTTCCATATTAAGTGGGCATATTTTGGCTTTTGTTCTATTAAAAACTATAACAAGTTAAATGCTATGCAGCGAATCGCTATTTCTGCCGGAGGTCCTGCTATGTCCCTTTTGATTGTTTTTGCTTCCATTTTTTTGCTGTTTTTTGACTTTCCATATCAACTTAAAAATTTCGTAACAGCAATAGCAATTGTGAATGCATGGCAATTCCTTTGTACAGCGGTCCCAATTATTTATCCCACCTGGTATAAGGCTTACAGTGGTATGTCTTCCGATGGGTATCAAATAATAAAAGCATGGAAGGAATACAGACAAGAAAGAAAAGTTCGTTTGTGATTTTTTGGCATAAGAGTGAAAAATCAACTTGACGATCTCGTTATTCCAACTCTAGCTAAATACTATAGGGCTTGTTTTTTTATCGTAGGGTTAGTAGACTGTGGCGAGTGTAGTAAGGAGGTTATACATATGAAATTAATAGTGTCTATTTTAGTAAGCACGCTTCTGGGCCTTATTTTATTTATGCTGGGATTACCTGGTGGAATTATTGCATTTGGAATTATCGCCGGGTGTCTATTTTATGGGATTTATTTATTGCTAAGCTTAAGGGACCAATTGGCTGGGATCGCCAATCATTTTCATATTAAAGAAGAGGAAGAGGGAGACAAGATAAGTAACGAAGAAATTGAGAGAGAATTAGAGAGTAAGTGGGACTAATAATTTTCGGGCAATCCGAATGGGAATGTTTTATTTACTGGAAGTTTTTACATTTTGTAGAAAAAGGTGATTGATATGAGTGATAAATGGCTGGAATGGGCGAAACGGATTCAATCCCTCTCTCAAGCTGGATTAACTTTTTCAAAGGATATATATGATATTGAGAGGTATGAAGAGTTAAGAGAGATCAGTGCCGAAATTATAGAAGAGTATACGGACCTGGAAATGGAAAAGATTAAAGAACTATTTACAAATGAAACAGGCTATCAAACTCCTAAAGTGGATATTCGCGGGGCTGTTTTTAAGGATAATAAAATTTTGCTAGTAAAGGAAAAAGTGGATAATAAATGGTCATTGCCTGGTGGTTTTTGTGATGTAGGTATTTCACCAGCTGAAAATGTAGTGAAAGAAATAAAGGAAGAGTCAGGCTACGAAACACATGCGAGGAAATTAGTTGCTTTACTGGATATGAATAAACATGACCACCCAGTCCAACCTTATCATTATTACAAAATTTTTATGCATTGTGAATTAGCTGGAGGTAAGGCTGAAACAGGAATAGAAACAAAAGATGTGAAATTCTTTGCTGAAGACGACCTGCCAACTCTTTCAACAGGTAGAAATACAGAAAAGCAGATTAAGATGCTGTTTGAATTTTCGAAGGACCCAAACAAAGCAGCTGTGTTTGATTAGGAAGAGAGATGAGCCTGTGCTTTACTTTTTTTTAATAAAGAAGTATTGGGGGGATGATTATGCAACAAAAGCCAAACCAGTTATGGCGAATTTTTTATTTTTATGGGGGATTCTATCTTCTTCTGCAGGTTGGATATATTCTTTTCATTCATCTTATGCATTCAACGTACAATGTAGTTAGTATAAGTTTTATTATGCTTCCATTTATTGCTTTCCTTTTATTTCAGTGGTCTTTATGGAAGAAAACAGAGCAAAACAGAAGAAGGAAGCAAAAAAGCACCTTTGCGGGAATTGCCCTCATTGGAAGTGCTCCTGTTCTAATCTATATGATCATGCTCGGTGTTAATGAAGGTGAGACGCACTTCACTTCTGAAAAATGGATGCAGGACGACACGGGAAAAAGAGTGTACATGGTGGACGATTTATTAACTGACCATGAGATCGATGGAAAAACAAGGGAAGAAGTTGTCACCCTTCTAGGGGAGCCGACTATTACAGAGTATTTTAAAAATGATAATAATATCGTTTATCATCTTGGAAACGAGCGAGGGCTAATTTCTATTGATAGTGAATGGTTAGTCATTGATTTTGATAAAGAAGATAAAGTGAAAAAATATGCTGTAGTAACGGGTTAATTAAGATGAAAGCCAATGATGTTTAAGTCTGTTAAAAAGGAGGGATTTTCAAGTGCCAACCATTTTGTCTGTTATTTTACTTATTGCTCTTTTAATTTCTATTAATTATCTGATTCACAAGAGAAAGAAAAATGGTATTATCGGTTGGAAGACGCTGCTCACACCTATAAGCTTCTATCTTATTGCAATTACAAATTTGCTCGCTTATTGGGTCAATTTTATGGGGATAGTGAATTGGACGCTCACCGTTATCTTCCTCATGCTAGGTGCTTATTTCACAAAATATATGCCTGTAGCTGCCGAAAGATAGGGAAGTTGGTGGGAGGCTCTGACTCGGATGGGGGAGTCGGTGTCTCGGTTGGAGACTATTTTGTCGCGGTTGGTAAAGGCGTTGTCTCGGTTAGCCGTTACTGTGTCGCGGTTGCTGGATAGACAGTCTCGTTTTGAATGGGATATGTCTCGGCAAGAGCATCGTGTGTCTCGATTAGAGCTCACTATGTCGCGGTTAGCGCTCCGCGTGTCTCGGCTCAATATAAAACTGTGAAGGAGGAGGATAATGGAATACATTGAATTTGATTGGTGGAAGTTTATTCTATTCATGATTTTAATCGGGTTATTCCTCGCTGGTATTGATAGACTCATGCGGAAAGTCTTTAAAGTAGAGAAGCGAAAGAGTTTTTCTCATAATCATCTAAATGAACAACATAAAAAATGGGATTGGACTCTCCGTATTGTTGTTTTTAGTCTAATGGTTGTCTCCTTATTTATAAATGTGAGCCGAGACATGAGTGATTTTTGGTACTTGGCACCATGGACGCTTATATTTTTACTGATTTTTCTCTCTGAGGGCCTGCGGGCATTTATGGAGTGGAAGTATGCTAGTAATCAAAGGCAATATGTTTACACAATCAGCATGATAGGGGTTTATATTATCTTCTTGGTTGCGGTACTTATAATAATAAATAGTAAAGGCTTTGAGGTATGGCTTTATTAGTCAGTTTAGGAAAAGGGGAAGCAAATGCTAAAATCCAAAGAGGATATTGTACATTTATTGAATTCAGATAGAGAAGTGAAGGAAATACTGCAGGTGGTAAAGACATTAAATTTACCGGATTGGTGGGTTTGTGCTGGCTACATTCGAGCAAAAATTTGGGATGCATTAAGTGGGTATGATGAACCAACACGTACCGCGGATGTAGATGTTATTTATTTTAATCCAAACCAGTTGGATGAGCAGATAGAAAAGCAGCTGGAGGAAAAATTAATTAGTTTGATGCCCCATATTCCTTGGTCGGTTAAAAATGAAGCAAGAATGCATATGGTGAATCAGATTCCTGCCTATACTTCTGCTGAGGATGCTATTTCTAAATTTCCCGAAACAGTAACGGCACTTGGACTGAAGCTGGATGAGGAAAATGAGGTTGTCTTGGCTGCACCCTGGGGGCTCACTGACGTACTGAAGATGGAAGTAAACCCAACTCCATATTTTCTAGAGACAAAAGAGCGTATGGCTATTTATGAGAAAAGAATAAGAGAAAAGGACTGGACCTCAATTTGGTCGAAAGTGACGGTGAGTGATCAACGATAGATTAAAGGAACCTGAACACAGCAGGTTCCTTTAGTCTATCGTTTATTTCTTGTGCATATCAATAACCATTCTTCCTTGAATTTTACCTTGTTCCATTTCTTCAAAAATATCATTAACCTCATGCAGGCATCTGGTTTCTACAATAGGAATGACCTTCCCTTCAGCCCCAAATTGGAATGCCTCTTGTAAATCTTTTCTTGTCCCTACAAGAGATCCTACTACCTGGATACCATCTAATACCGTTTTTACAATTTCCAAGTCCATTGTTTCAGGTGGAAGACCTACGGCAACCACTTTGGATGTAGCACGGACAGAATTAACAGCTTGGTTAAAAGCAACCTTGGAAACGGCGGTTACAACTGCAGCATGTGCTCCACCGACTTTTTCCTGAATCCAATCACCTGCATCTCCATCTGTAAGCGGATTGCAAACAAGATCTGAACCTATTTCTTTAGCTAACTCTAACTTATCATCATTAATATCAACAGCAATTACCTTTGCGTTAAATACATTTTTAGCATACTGGATCGCTAGGTTTCCTAAACCACCACAACCATAGATCGCAATCCATTGACCTGGTTTTATATCAGCAACCTTAATTGCTTTATAGCAAGTAACACCAGCACAAGTTATACTACTTGCTTGCGCAGGGTCCAATCCTTCTGGAACTTTTACAGCATAATCAGCCTCGACAATACATTGTTCAGCCATGGCTCCGTCGACAGTAAAGCCGGCATTTTTAACATCTCTACAAAATGTTTCTCGACCAGTTAAACAATACTCACATGTTCCGCATCCTTTATAAAACCAAGCAATACTGACCCGGTCGCCTACTTTAATGCTTGTTACATCATCTGCAACTTCTTTAACAATACCAATACCTTCATGGCCTGGTACACGTCCGGGAACTTCTCCAAAATCGCCTTTCGCAACGTGTAAGTCAGTATGACACACACCACAGTATTCTACATCTACAAGGGCTTGCCCTGGTGCTAGCTTCGGTAATTCAATTTCCTTAATTTCCAACCGACCTTTGTTTTTAGCACTCACTACAGCAGCTTTCATAAATAGTTCCTCCCTTAAGCGATTGGTTTGTGAATTATTTCACAATTATATATTACCTTGTTAAAAACAGAATTGCAAGTTGAAAAATAAACGGAATAAGAAAAAATAGGGTTTACTGCAAACTGTTAAAGTAATCGATGGACACGTTGAAAGTAATTTCTGGTAAACTAATCACATATGATACTCCAATTTCATCAGAGAGCATTTATATTTTCATTATTTAGGGGGACATAACGTGAAGAATTTTATAAAACAAGTGCCAGGTTTTCGGTCTGACACGACATGGAAGAAAGTGATTGCAAGTATTGGATATATTTTTTTACTATTGGGCGTATTGCCCGTAGTGCTTCAAGGGTCACTTGTTGATTCATTATGGAACGGTGCACAAGTCATTATGATGATCGCTTTTGTGGCAGCAGTGATCGCATTATTTAAAGGTAATGTAAAGCTTCTACATATCGTAAATCGCAAGGTGGCAATTCTTGTGCTCGTCGTTTCTCTTATTGCAGCAGGAGCAATGCCTTTTCCTGCTGGTAGTGAACAGGCTGAGGTTCAAGAGCAGGAGACTGATAAAGCAGAAAATAACGAACTGGAAGCGGAAAAAGCTGCTGAGAAAGAAATAGCGAACTTAGAACAGAAAGAAAAACCTACATCTGAGCAAGATACAGCACAGAACGAGGAGAAGGAAGCATCTAAAGAAAAGCAGTCAGTGAAGCAAGAAAACGAATCTGCAGCAGAGGAGCAAGAGCAGTCAGCTAAGAAGACGGCAACACCACAAAAACAGGCAGATCACGGACCAGACGCTCAGGTGACGAGAGTAGTAGATGGGGATACGGTTAAAATAAAATTAAATGGACAGGAAGAAACAGTGCGTCTTTTACTTGTCGATACACCGGAAACCAAACACCCATCCAAGCCAGTACAACCATTTGGCCCCGAGGCGAGCAGCTTTGCCAAGCAAGAGCTTTCTGGTAAGCAAATCGAAGTAGAGTACGATGGGCCGAAGCGGGATAAATATGGTCGGCTTTTAGCTTACATTTGGGTGGACGGGAAAATGTTCAATCAAATGCTGCTGGAGGAAGGTCTGGCAAGGCTTGCTTATGTATATGACCCACCATATACATATTATCAAGAATATATGAAGGCACAAAACAGAGCTAAAAATAAAGAAAAAGGGATATGGTCGCGTGATGGCTATGTCCGTGATGATGGCTTTTATTATGGAAGAGGCACAGAAAAAGATTCTTCTGGGAATAATAATAGCAGTTCTACAGAGGAAAAAGCGTCTGAAAATGAAGCCAATGAGGGAGAAAAAGGTTCTTCTTCAAGTACTTTGAAATATGATCCAAACGGACCAGACCGAGATTGTGGAGATTTTGATACACAGCAACAAGCGCAAGATTTCTTTGAAGCAGCAGGTGGCCCCGCAAAAGATCCGCATCGTTTAGATGGTCGGGATGGGGATGGAATTGTATGTGAAAGCTTACCATAAGCACGTCGAAATGAGACAGCTTTTACGAAACGCAGCAGATGGAGTATATTTCGGTTTGCGAGTGCACAATAGGCATAGACTTATAAGCTGCGTGCCTTCGTTTACCGAAGCCTTTTGTCAAATTCCAATATAATAGGCTAAACCAAACGGAAGTAAAAATAGAATTCCTGCACAAGCTAATAAAATGCCGGTAGCAGTTCGCGAAAGCTTTTCCCGGCCTTTTCCTTTATACCATCCGGAGAACTGGAATTTATTTCTGTATAATATAAATAGAAGCACATAAATAGCCAAACCAGCCATCCAACCGTATAATTCGGTCGCTTCATTTAGGGTGTAAACGTTCTTAATTATTTCCCAGATTAATCCACCAAGCAAGCCAAAAATAAGGATGATACGGAAAAGCTCCAGCAGCACGCGCATATAATTCCCCCCCTTTAAACAGTTATTCTATTTCTTTATATGTTATATTTTACCATAAGCTGAAGGGGGAAAATGAAAAAACATCAATCGCTAAGGATTGATGTTTTTTACATCAGATGATTAGTAATTTTCTGCTGCCATCGACTCTTCTTGTGTACGATGGATTGTGCCGAATGGGTGCTCAGGCGGGGCGTATATTGTATACAGCTTTAATGGTATGTTTCCTGTATTTATTAGATTATGCCATTTCCCGGCAGGCACCATAATAGCATAATCCTCAGTAACCTGTCGTTGAAAATTCAAGTTGCTTTCCGTGTTGCCCATTTGAACAACGCCTTGCCCTTCCTCAATTCGTAAAAACTGATCTACATCTGGATGGACTTCTAATCCTACATCGCCGCCCACAGGAATACTCATCACAGTTACCTGTAAGTTATCTCCAGTCCAAATTGCAGTGCGGAAGTTATTATTCCTCTTTGCTGCCTCCTCAATATTAATTACATACGGTTGTTTTCCATAATCCTTTAAGCGTGTTTCCTCTAATGGTAAGTTGTCATTTGGTACGAATGGTACATAACCGTGTGGATAGGCAGGATAACCGTATTGTCTGGTGTAATCAATTGGTAGATTAGTAAAGTTCATATATGGACATGTGTAATAATAATGATGCATATTATCATCCCTTCACAATTTTCATCACCCTATTTTATGCAGAAGGGAGGGCAAATGTACCAAGCATCACTTTCATATTAGCCGATGCCTAAAAAACTTAGACCAATGCCGAGAGCCAATGATGTTAGAAGAAAGCATGGGATCGATAGAACTATTTTTATTTTTATTGGTATCGATTGCATTTTTTTCTGAAATAAAATTGTTAAGAAATAGAAGAGCAAACCCAGAAGAAAAAGAATCATAATGCCAGCAATGATATCGATTACTGAAAAAGGTGCACCAATATATGGAGATAAAAAGAATTGAACAAGAATAATACTGCTAAAAATGATGACTTCAACTAATAAAAAGATAATATAGCGCATGTTCCAACCTCCATTATTTAACTACTATATTATACAATGAAAACAGAAACTAAAAGGTACAATGTATACTCGGAGAAAAATAGAAAAGAATAAGAGACAAACTAATGCGTAAAAGGAGTAATTACAATGAGAAAAGTACAAGTATGTCCCTATAATCCAACATGGGCAGACAAGTTTAATGAAGAAGCAATAAAGCTACAACAAATTTTCGGAGATCTGTTAGTGCATATCTATCATATTGGGAGTACATCTGTACCTGGTCTAAAAGCCAAGCCTATTATCGATATCATGCCAGTAGTAGAGAATATCACTCTAGTAGATACATATAATGAGGGAATGCAGCGTATTGGATACGAGCCGATGGGAGAATACGGCATACCGATGCGCCGGTTTTTTCGTAAAGGAGGAGAAGACCGAACTCATCATGTTCACATTTTTGAAATCGATAGCCCCGAAGCGATAAGACATCTGGCATTCAGAGATTACTTGCGAGTAAATCCGGCTATAAGCGAAAGCTATGGAAATCTAAAGCAGCACTTGGCAACACAATTTCCCACTGATATGGAAAGGTATATAGAGGGGAAAAATGATTTTGTAAAAGAAATAGAAGCAAAGGCAGTAAAATGGTACAAAGAATCCAAATAGAAGTGTTAGGACTTTCTAACTACATTTACTTGTGGAATTACATATTTTCTCTAAAAAGAGGTACTTTTTAATCTTAGAAAAATTTCCCATTTTACGTATAATAATAGTATCTGAGAAAAAATGTATGCATATTTATACCTAATTGCACGGATGGGGGCAGAAATAAATGAGTATTCTTTTATGGATTAGCATCCAAATTTTAAGTTTGCAGGGTTCCGTCCATTTGCTTGAACAGCGAATAGAGGAAAGAAAAAAGGATCTTGCTCGGCTACAGCAAACAGCTACAAAATTAACGGCTTGTAAAAGTGATTTTGTGGATAAGAAGAGCTTGTGCATGCAACCCGAGCTGGGTACAACCACATGGCACGGGGAATTAGCGACAGCTTTTGATAATTTTCGTAAAGAGCAGCTCCATGTCAGCTATATGGCTATACCGAATGAACAGATGAGCGCAACAATGGGAGAACTACAGCGTGAAATGAAGGCCATTGAGGAGGAAATCGCCGGATGGGAGCGGACGGTTTCTTCTTTGCAGACAAATATTGATGCTTTATTTGAGCAGAAGAGAGAGGAGTTAACGAAGGAATGAGCACAGAAATAAAGTTAGCCAGCGCCCCCGTTGAAAAAGCGCTGGAGGAATTAAAAACATCTATCCAAGGATTTGAAGTATCGTTTGCGGAAATGAAAGGCGACAATTCACTTGAAATGGTAGATAAATTAGAAGCAATGAAGAAAACTTTTGAAGAACTTGTCACATCCTATCAAACACTCTTACTGGATAATGCTCAAGCAACTGTTCAAGCTGTGGAAAACCTGAAGGAAACGGATGAATCTGTAGCTACTTCCATTCACCAAAAGTAGTGGAGGGCAAAGGGGGGAGCTTACTTGAAAGTATTGGATGTGGAAAGTCTCAAGAATAATATTACAACATCAACAAAACAAATAGATGCCTTTCAGGACAAGATCACAGGGCTCCAAAAAGCAGTTCGTGGCATTGTATCCTTGGAGAATTCTCTAAAAGGTACGGGTGGGGAAGCAATTCGAGGGTTTTATGATGACTGTCATCATGTTTATGGCAAGAGATACGTCCAGTTCCAGTGCCCAGCGACTAGCGCAACTTCCTTCCTCTCCGTACGATAAGGCAACATCAATTCACTCCGTTCATCGTGTTTTCTTTATCTCCTCCGAGTCAGTCCAGTTCGTACGTCGCTAATCAGGGCACTTCCACTTTTGATGATATGTACCAATTCTTAGCTGATTTTGAAAAAACTCTAGAACAAATGCAGCAAAGTGTACAAACATTTGAATCATCTTCCGAAGGCTATATAAAGCAAGAATATCTGGAAAATGATGTGGAAGAGGGATTGGATAAGGTGAAGCGAGTGGCTGAAGGTCTCAGTGACGAGGCAAATATAGCACTGGATGAAGTGAAAGACATTGTGACACTAACTAAAATTGACCCAGGTGAGCTTGTTAAATCTGTCCAGACAGGGAAGCAGAAAACGAATAATACATTAGAAAATCTTCATGAACTGGACCGCACCCAAACCGCAGCACTTGAAAAAGTAGAGAAAGATCTATTGGTGATGAAAAACTACATAGAAGAGCTGAGTGGAAAGTTTAAAAGTGGTGAGGTGCAGGTTGGGGAGTATAACAGATTTGCTTTAGAGACAAGTGAAACTCACAATAAAATGATGGAAAAAATTTATCCTTTGGAGAGCGCACTTGAAAAGCTTCAGTCAAATTTTGCATATATCGCGCCATATATGGCCATGCAGCTCCCGCATAAGATGTTTCCTCTCTCCTATCGTGGTCATTCAGTTAGTAAGACCCCCATGAATTTTGATAAGATAGAGACATCAGTAGAGTATCAGCAGCTAGCTGAACAAAATAAGCTCTCTGTCCAAGAGGAAGAAGCCATATCTAAGTATTTAAAGAATTTGGATGAAAAAGATGTCAGCTTCAACGCTGACGATGTTAAACAACCTGATTATGGACCAATTACGTTTTGGGACAAACGTAAAGTAGTTGGTGGAAACTCCTCATTAGCAGGTACACCAGATGGTCTTGCTGGTTATGCGACTATGGCTCACCACTATTTTACGGATGACATCGCCACCGTTATGAATAGTGAAGCAGCGATAAATGAACGTGCTTTATCAGGATTTTTTCTACTCCCAACCCCATTCAAACTACTGAAACCACTGGATGATGTAGCAGGAGCGAAGAAAGCAGCGGATGTGGGGAAGGTTGGTAAGGGTATGGGTGAAATTGGTTGGAGTATGTCAGTAGGTGGAGGAATAATAAATGAGAGAAAGTATTCGCAGCATGCTTTGGAAAGAATGGCACCTGACATTCCTGAAGTGAAAGCTACTTTAACAAATAGAGCAATTAAAAAAGCTGAAGATTTAGGGTATAAACCGCAAACAAAGGAATTTAGTGACTTTATCAAAAAATACGTAGATCCAAGAGATATTCCACCTTCAGTTATTGAAGATGCTATAGCGAATACTAAAAAGATACCAGGTAATAGAAGCGGAACGTTTATTCACGGAACCCAAGATATCAAAGTAATTATAAATGAAGTAGGCGATGTTATTACAGTTATACCGAAATAATTAATAAAAGGATGAATAGGATGTTTATAAAGTATGATGAATATGATCTATTAGAACTTTTTCTAAGTGAGCCAATAAGTATCACAGGCAATACAGATGATGGGGAGTTAATTTATACATATAAAGATGGACAAAACTTTAAGGTGATTTTAACAATGGATGTATATCAACAAATGGTTAGTCTAAGTTTAACATTTAATGATTTAATTGTGTTTACAGGGGACTTTCATAATGTAACAAGTATAAAAAAAGATGACAAAGCCTTAATTATGTATGTGGAGAAAGAAGAGAGGCTAAAAGTGAAATTTTTTGAGCAAGTTGGAGTGCAGTTACTTTAATAATGTAACTGAAAAAACATGTAAAATGAATGATATTTTTGTTAAATCGCTTTATGAGTCTATAGTTAAAGAGAACCTTCAACTATACAAAAATTTGTATGAAACAACGAATGTTACTTCTAAAACAGATGAATATTGGAAAAACGCTATTGGTTTTTACGAAAGTTTAACTGATGAAAATAAAGATACTTTAATGAGAATAATTGAACAAACCATGATTGATACCATTTCTAACATGCTAGGTGTAATTGATGGAAGCTCAACTTTAAATGATTGTCCGTTTGAACTCAAATTACTGCTTGATTCTAACGACACAGAAGGAGAACTACAAGATCTTTTTTTAGAATTAATAGAAGAAAGAGATAGCAACAGCTAATTGAAGGTTTGATTACAGAGATTAATCTCACAAAAGATAATTATATAGCTCTAAAAAATTTTATAACCTTGGCTGGCTAAATGCTATTCAAGGTTTTTTATGCTTTAATCTTCATACGGTTAAGTCAGACAAAACCATTGCTAATTAGTTTAAGTAACGTATTATAAAAAGAAATTCGTTGAAGGAAGGGCATAAATGAGAATTGATCAAAACCTAAGCAGAAAGCAGTTACCTTTACAATTTAATAAGATGTTATCTTTTATTGATACATTTAATATTAAGCCTGGAATAACTATATTTTTAATTATCTTTTTAGATACAGCATTGCTGCCGTTACTGTAGCCACGAGTTCATATTATCTGGATTATAACCATGCCTTTAATCTGTTTTATTCATATCTGGGCATTAAGAATATTATTTAAAAACCCATATACTGTACAATTTGAAGCTATTTTGTTTACTGGTTTTTTGGGAACAGTCGCCTCAATCATCCATCTTGTGACTTTTTTGAAGATGAGTTATTACGATTTAAATATAGGAGCCACCTATTTTTATGTTACATCTGTTACTATATATACTTTAATTGTAGTCCTGTTAGTCATCTATTATATTAAAAGTTATTCTAATATAAGAGATAACAAAAGAAAAGCGGGGAAAAACGTAGTTAAATATAGTAGTTTAATAGTTATTGCTCCTGCATTAGGCTATGTAATAGCTCAGATTGTAATTAGTAAATCTGAAAACCTAACGAATATAATGATGCTTGCCGTTTTTGCTTTCTTCTCAATAATTAATGCATATTTGGCTGTCAAATTTATATACAAATATTTTTTTATGAAAAAGAATAAACATTTAATTCATTTACAAGAACCAACGAAAAAAATAAAAAAAGAATTTCAAGAGAAGGGAATTGTGATTAAATAATGAATAAATCTCTACTGGAAACTGCATAGTTATATTCGAATATAAGTTTAAACATTAATACAGAAAAATTAAATCTATCGTTTATATAATAGGACTTTTATTCTATTTATATATGATTTTACCTTTTTTGCAGAAAAATTCCTTCATTTGTCGTAAAATGAAGATGGAAGGAGTTTTTGGATTGGAATTAATATACATACCCATCATTATTTTATTAATTGGACTTAGTCTGTTTTTGTTTTTTAGACAGAAAAAACAACATAAAATATTTATGGAAGAAATTGAGAGAAACCACTCAGAAACTGCTGCAACAATTCAAGAGGCGAATGAATCGCATAAAACAGAATATGAGAAATTGGAAAGTAGCTTATATCAGCACTATCATGATGAAATTAAAAGAATAAATGATAATTTTGTTCAGAAACTAAATGATAAAGACAAATATATTGAAACACTCCAGGAATTTTCTATTAATAGAGGCGAAGTTGAGACACACAACCTGTTACAGGAATTAAAGTATGAGCTGGTTGGAGAAGGAGTAATTACGTACAATGAAATGATTATCGGTGGTAATTTGTTTGTACCAATATGGGAAGACGGGAATTTATATACAAGGCAAATCGATCATTTAGTACTCCTGCCGACGGGTGTTTACGTAATTGAAACGAAGCACTGGGCGGGGACAGTATTACATGGTGTCACTAAAAATAACCAAAACGATGAAACACTTTCTATTTTATTGGATAACATGTTTTCAAGCTATGAACTAAAGAAAGAACAAACCCTTGTTATTAAAAAGATGTTAAACAAAAATAGAAAAGTCGATGGAAGAAGTCAGCTTGAATTAAGGCTATTGTCATATGGTAATCCAGCTGCTCAAGTGATGAGAACAGCATTGGAATTAAGAAAGCTTCTTCTGAAGGAAAATAAGAAATCCAATTTTGTGACGCCGATTGTATATTATAGTTATTCATCTGACGAGGAAAATAAAGTAATTAATTACTCGGAAAATCAAAATGTAAATGTGTGTATTGAAAAAGAAGAATTAGCTGCATTTTTCAAGAATCAACTAGCCGAGGAGAACACGCTTTTCACAGCATCTGATTTAGAAAATATTTATCGGATTTTGAAAGCAAAAAATAATATTGATAGATAGGTCATTAAGGTATGGATAGCTTTAATGGCTTATTTTTTTGCCGATTTGGGGACCCGCCCATCCAAATGAGAGACCCACGCACCCAAATGAGAGACCCACGCATCCAAATGAAGAGACTCGCCCGCCCAAATCGAGAGAGCCACCCGCACGCCCATCCAGCCCACCCAAATGTTCCACTATAAAATGACATACTCCACAAAAATATGTATAATGAAGGCAGTTACAATTTTATTCATAGGGTGCAGGTGATTTCTGTTTAGAAATCGTAAAAGGGAAGTTGGTGAGAAGCCAACGCGGTCCCGCCACTGTATTTGCGAGCTAGCTGTGTGTTACCACTGTACATTAGTATGGGAAGGGTCACAGCGAGTGATGACCATAAGTCAGGAGACCTGCCTGCAACCCCGATGCACCACAGCCTACGAGGAATAGGAGGGTGTAAAGGAACAGGTATGCATGTTAATTAAAACCTTTTCTTTTACCATTCATCTTCATTTCCTGGAGATGTTTTTTTCATTTCCTAGGAAATAATGACTTGGTAGATGAGCCGTATATGGGGTTTCCATTGGTAGAAAAGATCGTTTGCGCGTTCACATCCTTTACATAATCATTTCTCTCACAGGTATATAACTTAAAGGAGGAGAACAGATTGAAAAAGCTTTTATCATTTTTATTTGTATTAATCGTATCCATCGGGCTTTTGGTCGGTTGTGGCTCAGGTGATTCTGGTGACAACGATGCTTCGAACAAAGCAAAAGACGAGGAAACAAACACAGAACAAACAGAAGAAACCGGTCAAGGTGATTTTCCAGTTACCTTAACGGATGCAATTGACAAGGAAGTTACCCTGGAAGAAAAGCCGGAACATATTGTATCATTAATTCCTAGTAACACGGAAATTGCTTTTGCGCTAGGATTAGATGAAGAGGTTGTTGGCGTATCTGATCATGATAATTATCCGGAAGCCGTACAGGAAAAGGAAAAAATCGGTGGCATGGAATTAAATATTGAAAAAATCATTGGTCTAAAGCCAGACCTTGTGCTTGCACATGCTTCCAGTGCACATAATGCAGAGGCGGGACTGCAGCAGTTACGTGATGCAGGAATAAGTGTATTTGTCGTTGCAGATGCACAGAATGTTGATCAGACATATGAATCGATCCAGCAAATAGGCGAGATTACAGGTACAACGGAAAAGGCTGAGGAAATTGTCGGTAACATGAAAGACGAGTTTGCGAAACTGGAAGAAAAGGCAAAAACGATTAGTGAGGAAGATCGTAAATCTGTTTTCTTTGAAGTGTCTCCTGCCCCGGAAATTTTCACAGCTGGGAAGAATACATTTTTCAATAATTTATTGCAGATCATCCATGCAGAAAATGCAGCAAAAGAACAGGACGGTTGGGTACAAATCGATCCAGAGTCGATTGTAAAGCTTAATCCAGATGTGATTGTAACTACATATGGTCATTACGAGGAAAATGCCGAGGAGTCCGTATTGAGTCGTGATGGATGGGATAGTGTTACTGCAATAAAAAACGAAGCTGTATATGATATTCATTCAGACTTGATTAGCCGCCCAGGCCCACGTTTGGTTGAGGGTGCAAAGGAGCTTGCGAAGGTTGTCTATCCGGACGTTTTTGCAGAGTAAATATATAGTAGCATATACCGTATCCATATTATTCCTGATCGCTGCCGCTATTACTGCCATATCTGTTGGCAGTGTGACGGTGCCGGTGGGGGATATTGTGCATGTGATAGCAGCCCATCTGTTTCATTTTCCGGTTTCTGATCAGGTGGATCCGATGTATGAAAATATCATTTTTCAAATTCGCTTACCTCGGGTGCTATTAGCAGGTCTGGTAGGAGCCTCTCTTGCAATTGCCGGAGCGGCCTTTCAGGGCTTGCTGCGAAATCCATTAGCAGATCCGTACATTCTCGGGGTATCTTCGGGAGCATCTGTTGGTGCGGTTATTACTATATTTTTTAACATTAGTCTCCCATTCTTAGGACTCTATACATTACCGGTTTTCAGTATTGCAACAGCATTGCTTACGATTT
Organism: Virgibacillus halodenitrificans JCM 12304; assembly: GCF_001310895.1. Taxonomy (GTDB): domain Bacteria; phylum Bacillota; class Bacilli; order Bacillales; family Amphibacillaceae; genus Virgibacillus_Q; species Virgibacillus_Q halodenitrificans. The sequence goes on from NZ_BAZS01000005.1 coordinate 35,413, forward strand.
TAATTGTGCTGTTCTTTGCACGTAAAGTGGAAAAAACGATGCGAGTGGAGACAATTATTTTAACGGGAATTATATTCAGCTCTTTTCTGGGGTCATTTATTTCCTTGATGATTGCGCTTACAGGTGATCAGCTGGAAGCAATTATTGGCTGGTTGCTTGGCAGTGTATCCATGCGGGGCTGGGACTATGTTGGGATAATTATTCCTTTTTTCGTCATTGGCGCGCTTTTACTTATGATCAATAGTAAAGAGTTGAATGCCATGTCGTTTGGGGAAGAACGGGCACAGCATTTAGGTGTAGATGTACAAAAAAGAAAGCTGGTTATTTTAGCTGCTGGTTCGATATTAACAGGTGCTGCTGTTGCTGTTTCAGGAGCCATTGGTTTTGTTGGGCTGGTGATCCCACACTTAACACGGCTTTTATGGGGGCCGGACCATGTCCATTTGCTTCCATTATCCATTATTACGGGATCAGGATTTTTGATTTTAACTGATTTAGTATCCCGGACGATCATCTCCCCGCGTCTGTTGCCGATTGGTGTAATTACCGCATTGATTGGTGCACCGGTATTTGCAATGATTTTAATTAAACAACGAAAAGGAAGTAGAGGCGGTTTGTAATGTTGCATCTTGAACAAGTTGCAGGAGGGTATGATGCAGAACCGATTGTCCAGGACATTCATTTTTCTGTAGGCAAAGGAGAGTTCTTCGGTATTTTAGGACCGAATGGAAGTGGCAAAACAACATTATTAAAAATGATTAGTGGATTGCTGCCCTGTATAGAGGGTTCCATATCAATTGGCGAGCAACATATAAGTGATTTCTCACGGAAGGAGCTTGCCAAAAAAATGGCTGTCCTGCCACAGCTTACTTCACATGCCTTCCCATATACCGTTAAGGAAACAGTAGCGTTAGGGAGGTATGCACATCATAAAGGGCTCTTCCAGACATGGACAGCAGCTGATGAACAGGTGGTTCAGGAAGTAATGCAGCAGACAAAAATTGTTTCCTTTCAGGATCAATCGGTGCAGGAGCTCTCTGGTGGTGAGCAGCAACGGGTGTTTTTGGCACAGGCATTGGCCCAGGAACCGGAAATACTGTTGCTTGATGAACCGACAAATCATTTGGATTTAGCCTATCAAAAGGAATTATTGGATTTACTGAAGCAAAGGGCAATCGAGCAAAAGCTAACCGTTATTTCTATTTTTCATGATGTAAATCTGGCAAGCTTGTATTGTGATCGGTTGCTATTATTATCACAAGGAAAGACAATGGCTTTACACGCACCGGATGGAGTTGTGACCGAAGCGATGTTGAAGGATGTTTATCGAACAGATATTAAAAAGCATGCACATCCAACGATAGCGAAGCCACAAATGCATCTTGTGCCTAAATATGAGGATAAGACGAATCATCAGGTTATCATCAATGCTTCTATGCTTGAATGCAGGGAGGATCACATTGCTTTGCGTTCTCCGAAACCGCTACGTACGCTTTCTTCCGGTGTATGTGGAGCAGGAATTGGTTGGTATCAGCAGTTTGTGAATCGTCATGTTTCCAAGGACTATGATTGTTCAGATCATTATGAGGATATGCATGCCTACTTGGAAAAGCATGGATTTGATACATCACAAACAGTTGGTATGATGACTGCTGTTCAATTAAAGGACGCAGCTTATGGAAGCTGGGAAAAAGAGAACTTTTCGTTGTTAACGGTAGTAACAGCAGGTGTCGGTAACGCGACGGATAGTACAGCAGTAAAGGCAGCTACTACTCCTGTTCCTCAAGGGACGATTAACACTTGGATTTTTATAAATGGAAAGCTATCTGAAGAAGCATTTATTCAGGCTGTGATTACAGCAACTGAGGCAAAGGCAAAAGTGCTTCAAGAGTTGGATATTCGGGATAAACGTACAAATACAGTTGCTACGGGAACCTCAACAGACAGTATATTGATTGCTGCAACACAATCAGGTGCAGATTTGCCCTATGCGGGAACAGCAACAGAGCTTGGAGAATTGATCGGAAAGAGTGTGTATACAGAAACAAAAAAAGCACTCAAAAATTATAAAAAGAGGGGAAATTATGATTCTGCATAACTTACTTAGCATCACATTTGCCCTGATTATTGACCGGCTCATTGGCGATCCACCAACATGGCCACATCCGGTGAAAATGATTGGCTCGCTTATTTTGCGGCTGGAGCGATTTCTTAACGAAGGAAAACATCGGAAAGCAAAGGGAATCGTCCTGCTCGTACTTATTTTAGTAATCGTATTCCTTGTTACATGGGGCATTGTCCTGGCTGCTTATCAGATACATAGTATTTTAGGGATCGCCGTAGAAGCAATGCTTATTGCTACAACGATTGCTCAAAAAGGTTTGAAGGAAGCTGCGCTTGGTGTTTATCAACCACTGAAGGATGGCAACATGGAGAAGGCGAAGCAGCGTGTCTCTATGATTGTTGGCAGAGACACAGCGAATCTTGATGAAGGTGAAATTACGAGAGCTACAGTGGAGACGGTGGCAGAAAACTGTAGTGATGGTATTACTGCACCACTATTTTGGGCATGTATTGGTGGTGCACCGCTGGCCATGGCGTATCGTGCAGTGAATACATGTGACTCCATGGTTGGGTATAAAAATGATCAGTATCTTTATTTTGGCTGGGCTTCGGCCCGTTTTGATGATGTTGTAAACTGGATCCCCAGCAGATTAACAGGCTTTTGCATGATGATGGCCAATCGTTCAAACATACTATTAAAAAGACAGGCATTATCGCAGCTTAGACAGGAAGCGAAGAAGCATCCAAGCCCAAACAGTGGCTGGGGAGAAGCAGCTGTAGCAATCCTTCTCGGTGTCCAGCTTGGTGGTGTGAATTATTATAAAGGAATAAAATCGGAGCGTGAACGGATGGGACAAGCCATTCACCAACTGCAAAAAGAACATATTATACAGACGAATCGCATCATGACACATACGGTTTGGCTGTTTTTTATCTTGTTATGGATAGGAGGGGGCTGCATTGTACTTACCAGCACATGGAGCTAACACACAGCATGTTTATGAGGCGCTAGGAATGGAAGCACCAGACAACGTTATTGATTTCAGTGTAAATACCAATCCATTAGGCACGCCAGCTTCCATTCAAGCATGTTGGCAGGAATGGCTGCAAGCGGTGTATGATTATCCAGATCCGCATTTTGCCGAATTGAAGCAACAAATAGCCAGGAAGGAAAAGATAGAGCCTGCAAGCCTGTTACCAGGAAATGGCGCTGCTGAGCTGATTACATTGATCGCCCGTTTTCTTCATGGTAAAAACGTTCTTATTGCCCAGCCGGCTTTTTCGGAATACGAAACGGCATGCCGCGTTGAGGATTGTAATATTTCCTATTATCAGCTTAAACCACCGGCTTTTACATTGGATAAAGAAGTACTACATAAGAAGTTACAAGCTGCAGACGCAGTGTTCTTTTGTAATCCGAATAATCCGACCGGAATCGCATTTGATCAACATGTAATGAATTGGCTAATAGAAGCATGTGAGGAAGCAAAAACATTGCTGATCCTGGATGAAGCTTTTTATGATTTTGTTAGTCCACCTGCCACAGCTATTCAGAAAGCCAGTAATTCCCCATATTTACTCGTTCTTCGTTCGCTTACAAAGATGTACCATATTGCCGGGTTACGTCTCGGCTATCTTGTCGGACATCCGGAAGTGGTGGAGCAAATCGGTAAACGGCAGCCTCACTGGGCACTCAATGGTATCGCATTAAAAGCAGGAGTTGCTTGCCTTCTGGAGCAGGAACATGTGAAGGATACGACCAATTTCATTACAAAAGAAAGAGATAGAGTGTTTCATTTTCTTCAGCGATCCGATTATATCCATAGCGCTTCTGCAGTAAATTTTTATTTGCTGAAGGATCCAGCAGCTGCATCACAAGAAAGCTTATATTATTTTTTATTAGAAAAAGGACTTGTATTAAGACATACATATAATTTCCCTGGTTTGGAGGGGAATTGGCTCCGTGCAGCAGTGAAGAAGGAAGCAGAAAACAATCAATTGATGGAGGCTCTCGTACAATGGAAGAAGGAAGAATGATTCTCATTTCCGGCGGCGTACGTAGTGGCAAAAGTTCATTTGCAGAAAAAATCGCAACAGATCTACATTTGCAATCACCAAACACAAAACTCCATTATATTGCTTGTGGTGTGGCATCAGATAAGGAAATGACGGAGCGTATTTTACGGCATCAGAAGGACAGGCATGCTTCCGATGTATATTGGGAGACATGGGAATGTGCATATGATGTGTATGAAATTGCTTCTTCATTTGGAAAGAAAGATATTTTGGTACTGGATTGTGTAACAACACTACTTAATAATTATTTATTCCTGAGAAAAATGGAAGATGCAGAGCAAGTGATTCAGCAAATTTGGAAAGATGTAAGCAATTTACGAAAAACAGGCGCAGCCATCATTCTCGTATCCAATGAGGTTGTTCACGAGATTCCTTCCTCCACCGAGCTTGTTCAGCGCTATCAATATATTCTTGGCAAGCTGCACCAACAAATTGTCGGGGAGGCGGATAGCGCTTATCTCGTAGAAGCAGGGATCCCTGTCTGCATGAAAGGAGAAAAAAGATGAAAGGAATCATGATTCAAGGAACAGCATCCAATGTAGGGAAAAGTTTGCTTGCAACGGCGCTGTGCCGGTTATATGTAAATAAAGGTTATGCTGTCGCTCCTTTCAAGGCCCAGAACATGTCCAGTTTTACGATCCCATTGGGAGAGGATATAGAAATGAGTATTGCTCAATTTCAGCAGGCACAGGCGGCTAAAATTGAGCCTTCTGTATATATGAATCCAATTGTCTTAAAACCATATCCGCAGCAAGAAACAGAAGTACTATTTTTGGGAAAAGCTCAAGGAAAGCTTCAAGGAAGTACGTTTAAGTCGGTATATTATGATCGTGCAAAACAAGCCGTTCAAACAGGCCTATCTGAACTGGAGAAGAAGTATGATCTGTTGGTGATCGAAGGAGCAGGCAGTCCTGTAGAAATGAATTTAAAGGACCGGGACCTTGCGAATATGGCGATTGCCGAGCTGGCTGATGTTCCTGTTATTTTGGTTGCAGATATTGACAGAGGCGGGGCTTTTGCAAGCATTGTAGGCACACTGGAGCTGCTGGCACCTGAAGAAAGGAAACGAGTGAAGGGATTAATTATTAATAAATTTCATGGTGATATGACCACCTTTTCTTCTGGCAGAGAGTGGATCGAACGACATACAGGGTTACCTGTACTTGGGGTAATTCCTGGTTTAATGCATCACATCAAGGAGGAAGATGAGCTTGGTGCAAATGGTGAGCAGAAATCCGGCATGCTGCAGAGGAGGATTATGAGGAACTTGCTGCTCAAGTGGAAAAATATATTGATTGGCAAAAGCTATTAGCAATCAGTCTGGGTGAAAATCATGCTTACTAGACTGAAAGATATCTTTATTGGCATCGGGATTAATTTGCAATTTTTTACGACCATCCCCTTACGCAGAGAGCTACCAATGGAGCAGAAGCATTTATCGTATGCATTATATAGTTTTCCGTTGCTGGGGCTTATCCAAGGGAGTATTTACGCACTATTTTTATTCATCGCACAAACTCTCCCTTTATCGGACATACTAGTGGCACTTGTTTTATGGCTCGTCCTCATTGCTTTATCTGGGGGTATCCATTTAGATGGTTGGATCGATACAAGTGATGCCTACTTTTCTTTTCGGGAAAAAGAAAAACGCTTAGAGATTATGAAGGATCCACGTGTTGGCGCATTTGGTGTCCTTTCTATCATCGTGTTTCTGTTCGTTCGATTTATTGTTTTATATGAATTAATTGGTTTTAACGAAAAAATATATGTATGGGTCATACTCATTCCTTTTCTTGGTAAAATGATATTAGGTGCATATCTACAAGCATTGCCTGCAGCAAGAGAGTCAGGAATGGCTTCCTTTTTCAAGCAAGGGGCCAGGAAAGGCATTTGGCTTGCTTACGTTCTCTTTCTTTTATTAATGGGTCTGTTTCTTCTGTTTTATGCTAAAGAATTGCTTTTAGGCTATGGCATTTTGGTTCTTACGCTTGTCCTGCTAGGCTATGGCATTGCTGGAAAATTAGTGAACAATTTCGGAGGTATCACTGGTGATACGTTGGGTGCAAGCTCAGAAGGGATGGAATTGGCTTTATGGATAATGGTGTTGCTGTTACACTCTTTCGCCATGGTGTGACACAAGCAAATCTTGAAAAAAGGTATTTGGGCTGGAGTGATCCACCGATTACAACGGAAGCGAAACAAAAGCTTACGGACATAGCTGATGCTTTACCGAGGTTTGATCTCTGTGTAACAAGTGACTTAAGACGTTGCAGGGAAACAGCAGACTGCCTCGCGCCAAATGTACCTACACTTGAAAGAAAAGCATTCCGTGAGCTGCATTTTGGTGAATGGGAAATGCAAACATATGAGACCCTCTGCCATGTAACAGTATATCGTGAGTGGATCGATCATCCTTTTAAGATGAAGCCACCTGGGGGAGAGCATTTTGCGGAATTGGAAGAACGCGTTGCGGCAGGTTGGACACTTTTAAGGGAACAGATCGATAAGGAACAGCATCGCGAAACTCTGTTAGTAACACATGGTGGGGTGATCCGTCTGTTATTATCAACCTTCACACGTGAAAAGAAACATTTTTGGGAATGGCATGTAGCCCATCAGCGTGGATTAAGACTTTTTTGGAATATGGCGGATTGGAAGGAGGGTAAGCAATGCACTTCGTTACAGGAGGTGCCTATAACGGAAAGCGAAAATGGGTGAAAAAGCATTACCCTATTACATCCTATTGGTGCTCTGCCTATGATAGTGCTCGTTTGGAAGCCCCTTTAGAAGCAGAGAATCTCCTTGTCGTCGTACTAGAGGGAGTGGAGCAATGGGTAGGTAGGCTGCTGGATGAAGAGACAACGCCTTCAGCGATTCGTGAAAAGATGGCCCAAGAGATTCAAGCATGGCTGGAGTGGGAAAAGGCAAATGACAAACGAAAGCTCATCATCATCGGAACAGATATTACCAAAGGCATTGTCCCAATAGAAAAACGTGACAGATTGTGGCGGGATGCAGTAGGCTGGGTGTATCAGGATATAGCTGAAAGAGCAGAAAAGATGGATGTTATCTGGTATGGCGTGGCACAGCAACTGAAGTAAGGTTTTATACAATTAATAAAAGGAGTGTTATATATGCGATTATATACAAAATCAGGGGATAAGGGTCAGACAAGTGTTATTGGAGGTAGACTGGATAAGGATGATATTCGAGTGGAAGCATATGGCACGATTGACGAATTGAATTCTTTCGTTGGCAAAGCGATCTGTGAATTAGATCAGAAGATGTTTAAGGATATTATCGATGATTTGGAAAAAATCCAACACGAACTGTTTGATTGTGGTTCCGAGCTTTCCAATATTAAAAAGGAAAGAGAGCATAAATTAACCGAAGAACCTATTACGTATATGGAAAATAAAATCGATGACTTTATTGAAGAAGCACCAGCATTGGAGCGTTTCATTTTACCTGGAGGTTCAGATGCAGCCAGCACCATTCATATTTGCCGCACTGTTGCACGAAGAGCAGAACGAATGATTGTTACTTTGATGAAAACAGAAGAAGGAGTTTCTCCAATTCCGTTAAAATATGTCAACAGACTGTCAGATTACTTTTTTGCTGTAGCACGAGTTATCAATGCCCGTCTGGAAATTCCGGATGTAGAATATATCCGAAGTGCTAAGGTTTTCTGTGGCAGCAATAAAAAGAAAAAAGAGGAATAGGAGCAGTTCTCAACATGAGTAATGCCATTATTTTGCCTTTAACACCAAAACAAGAAATGGTGATTGCTTCTGATAATAGTGGGGCGATCGGAGAAAAAGAAATGGACGCGGTTCATGTTCCAAACACAGTGGTAGCGCATTACGCATGCTGTGTTGCTATGATGGATTTACTAGCAGTCGGAGGCGAACCGCATGCTGTCGTCATGCAAAACTTTACAGATGAAGTAGCCTGGGATGCTTATCAGCTTGGAGTAAGACAGGTGATGGACGAACTGGATTATGATGCAATACCGATTACAGGAAGCACAGAAAGTAATTTTCCTGGACTGCAATCCGGCCTGGGATTAACGGTGATTGGGAAACGATCTATTGGTGCAGCGCTAGATGTACTCTCTAAGCATGTGCGGTTTGCTGTAATTGGAGTGCCGTTGGTAGGAAATGAAGTGGTTGAACATGCTGACAAAATAGCACCACTTCGCTTATTTAAAAAACTTTGCGATATGGCTGTCGTAAAAGGTGTTGCGCCAGTTGGCTCTAAAGGCATTGCAGCAACCTGGCAAAAATGGACGAACAGAACCGCCGGCCATCTTAGCTGTGGGGAGGATATCATGAAATCAGCTGGTCCGGCAACGTGTTTTATTATTGCTTTTGAAAGGGAATATACCGAACTTGTCGAGAGCATTGCAGGGGCACATTATCATGAATTGATTGTTGAGTAGATTTGGGGACGCGTGATTGAAGGGGATTTTAATCGGCTGCAGGCCAGGTTAATCCGCCGGAGAGCAAAACAATCCGCACTAATGTGAAATCAACATATAATAATACCCATAAATCAAGGGCAACAATGATAAATTGTATGCCCTTGATTTTTATTTATTTACTTAGCTTTTCCACAATTTCTTTATCCATTTCAATTGGATCAATCGCAAACTGATTTGCAGTGTTTAAGTTTATATGACAGTAACCATTTGGATTTTTTTCTAAATAATCCTGATGAAATTCTTCTGCCTTATAAAAGTTCTCCAGTGGCTGTGCTTCAGTTACAATGGTATCCTTATAATATTCCTGTTCGCGCTCGATTGCTGATTTTACCACTTTTTCTTCAGCCGGGTCAGTAAAGTAAATACCTGTTCGATATTGAACCCCGACATCGTTTCCCTGCTTGTTTTTAGAGGTTGGATCAATGACCTGGAACAATCTGTCAATCAACGTATCCAAGGAAACACGCTCTGGATCATACGTAACCTCTACCGTTTCAGCAAAATTCTGATCGCCTTTAATGACATCCTCGTAGCTTGGATTTTTACCCTTACCATTGGCATAACCAGAAACAACTTGAGATACCCCGTAAATGCGATTCATATATGCTTCCACACCCCAGAAGCAACCACCAGCAAAATAAATCTTTTTCAGGTCGCGTCCTTCGTATTCTAAGTGTTCATTAATATTTTTTACATCAGGTTTCAACATGTAACCATCTCCTTCTTCTGCAGGTTTGGGATCTGGATGATTATTCGTAGAACTACCGAGAGACATTCCCGTGCATGCCGCAAGAAAAACACCGCAAAGCACAATGAAAAACAATTTAAAGGTAACATGCATATGAGGCACCTCTTTTCTTAGAATGGTAGAGCGCAAGTGGAAGAGCAATGTACGAAATTTTGGATGAGGATCTTTATTTCCTTTATAACACAGGAAAGACCGTAGTGATACCATTTTGCTTTAAAGGAGTGTCGTGGAATATTCTCTTCTTTAATAAAATATTGTATGATGGAAAGGAATACATACTATTACGAATGTACAAAATTTTCCTGAGAGGCAGGTTAGAAAGTGAACTTGGTAGCATGGTTGATTGTTGTTTGCGAAATTAGTTTTTGGGTTTTCATCATTGCAGGATTAGTGACAAGATATATTTTTAATCAGAAAAAAGCGGGTCTACTATTGCTAGCTATGACTCCCTTAGTTGATGTGGTGCTGTTTATCGTTACTGGTATAGACATATATCGGGGTGCTGTACCAACTATCGCGCATAGTATCGCACCACTTTATATTGCTATTTCCATCGTGTACGGGAAAAGCATGATCCGCTGGGCTGACGAACGATTTCTTTACTATGTGAAGCGAGAAGGGCCGAAGCCAAAACGTAGGATCGGCATGGATTATGCCAAGCACAGCATGAAGGGGTCGTTGCAGCACGTGCTGGCATACATGATTGGGGGAGCAATGCTGCTGTTCATGATCTATTATATTGGTACTGATGTTGACACAACAGAGCTTTGGGCAACGCTTAGAGTTTGGGGGATTATCGTGATCATAGATAATGCCATCTCCATAAGCTATTTTATTTGGCCAAGAAAAGCATAAACTTATTTTTTACAAGATAAAAAGCTAGTTATAAACAGTACAGGATGTCCTATTGAACATTTTCACAAGATAAAAAACCTCTAGTATCAGTACAGGATTTCCTGGTGAACACAGAAATGTACTGTGGTTATAAAACTTTATTTAAAAAGAACTTGGCCGGATGATGTTCGTTATCAGAAATCATTTTCCATATTAATTAAAAAAGTCTTATCTTCGTCTGTTATTGGCTGATGGTTAATCTGTAGTTTCGAATTCAACAAAACTTTCCCCTCAGCCATTACTGACTCAGGTAAAACACATGGAATATCCCGGTCGATTACCTTTCCTTCTAAATCATAAAATAAGTACCCCTCTTTTTGATCATAAATGAAGGAATTGATTTTCATATTTGGTGTAATGAGTAAAGTGATTTTTTGCTCCTCATTCCATATGACCTTGATAAGGGTTTTCTTTTTTATTTTATTTTCAACTAAAACTTTTAATGTACTAAGTGATACTGCTTCTTCCATTGGTATACCTCCAAGCAACTTGGTGTTATTCCTGTTTAATAATCTTATTATATCCATAATAGATGCGCCCACTCAAATGAGAGGCGGACGGCGTGATATGAGAGACCGGCGGGCCCAAATGAGAGGCCCCACGCCAATATGAGAGACTCACCCACTCAAATGAGAGAGCCCCACGCCGATATGAGAGACTCACCCACTCAAATGAGAGCCCCTACTCAAATAGGAGACCCCACACCATCCACCTAAACGCCATAAACTTCCTTCACAGCTGCGTATAAAATAGCTACACCATTCATTAAGGCTTTTTCATTAAACGTCATGTTGGGGTGATGCAGCCCTGGCTTTAGGTCACATCCCAGACCGAGCATGGTTGCTTTTAAGTCTGGTCGTTTGATGGTGTAGAAATGAAAGTCATCGCCTCCTGGCGTAACAAGTGGGGGATCCACATGCTCTCTTCCTAATACAGAAACAGCTGCTTTTTCCATAATCTGAATTGCTTCCCGATTTGTTTCAGCTGCAGGAATTTTTTCTTTATGTGTAATTGCTACTTTCACATCATAAAGCTGATGCATTGCCTCAAGTATTTCTTCGACTTTCTTCTCCAGTTCATCCATGACCTGATTATCCTGTGCGCGCATATCAATGGCAAAAATGGCGTGGCCTGGGATAATGTTCGTGCTCTTGCCACCTGCATGTACATTTGTCATTTTAGCTGAATACGGGATGCGTGGATTTAAATGGATATTTCCAAGCAGATTAACAATTTCTGCAATCACTTCAATTGCGTTAACATTTAAATGCGGTCTTGCTGCATGCGCATCATGTCCGGTTATCTCTGCTTCATATACGGTTGTGGCTCCATGGATAATGACAGGGGTTGCGTGTCCCATCGCGGTTTCTTCCTGTGGGCGGAGATGTATACCGAATAAGTAATCCACTTGGTCCATTCCCCCTTTTTCCACCATTTTTAGCGCACCGGCACCTTGTTCTTCCGCAGGTTGAAAAATAAATTTGATCGCGATGTTATTTTTGAGTGATGGATTTTCCTCCAGCTTCCATAATAATCCAAGTACCATCGCCATATGTGCATCATGACCGCACGAGTGGTTTGGCTGGAATGTACCGTTCACTTCCTGCCATAATGCATCCATATCGGCGCGGATGGCTACAACCGGAAGATTACTGTTAAAATTTCCATATGAACCAATAACTCCTGTACAATCATTAAACGTCGTTACCTCACACCCATTATCCTTTAAAATGGATGCAATATACTTCGTTGTTTCCGTCTCTTCCCAGCTTATTTCCGCATGTTCATGCAAGTAATGAAACGTATTTATCACTTGCTCCTGAAGCTTACTCATTCTGATCCTCGCCTTCCTCTGTGTTGATATTTTATTCTATGAAAAAATTCCTTCGAAGCACTCTATTTCGAATAGATCACTTCAACTTTTTCATCGGAGGCTTGAATGGAAATACCACGATATCCTTCTTGGAGTAATTGCTGTTGTAATTTTGTTTGGGCCATGCCAACGGTTTTTGATTGCATGGCTGGAGTGTCTCTTTTGGCCTTAAAATCACGAAAAAGTACATAACGCAGCTTTCCATTATATTTTTCCTTTAAAGCAATGATTTTCATCCCCAAAGCAAGCTTGTCCTTCAAACTGGGAATGTTGAATGGGGCAACGGTTGTTGCAACATACCGAAAGCGAGACTTATCGATTTTTTCCATAACAACCTTTCCCATCTGGGTCTGCAGGCCATTCCCGCGAAATTCGGGATGCACGACGAAATTTCCGAGTACATCATCGAACGTTTTGCCTCATCTGTCAGACCTGCATCGGAACCAAGATGCTCTGGATCATCAATTGGCGGTATGAGCATAGCACGAAAGGCAATCAAGTTTTCCTTCACATAGATACCAATCATAAAACCATTTCCAGATAAAATATTTTTAAATTCCTCTTTACTTAGAGGTTGAAGGGCATTAGATTGTGCCACAGCCTGTTTAACTACTTCCTGAAGCTGTATAATTTCATTTATATTTTTCATATCTAAATGGCGAAGCTCAAATGGTTCCCTGCTTTTTGGCAGCTTTCCGTGTTCGATTATTGATTCTTCCACAATTATTTTACCTCCTTGGAATAGACAGTTAATGCATGTAATATATCCTCGTTCACATCAACACCAAGTCCGGCTTTTTCGTTTAATTGAATAAAAGGTACATCGTAATGCAGGTTACCGATATCTTTGGAAAATTTTAATGGCCCAGTCAGCTCAACACTGCTAATTGCTTTTTTTGAAAAGGCTACATGAAAACCAGCAGCAGAACCAACAGAGGATTCTACCATGGAACCAACCTGGCAATCGATACCAGCCATTTCTGCCATAGCGGCAAGCTTAGCGGCAGGGTACATGCCACCACATTTCATAAGCTTAATGTTCACTTTATCAGCTGCTCGTTTCGCAATAATTTCGCGCATCTGTTTAAAACCGACAAGTGCTTCATCTGCCATGATTGGTGTAGAGGACTTTGCTTTTACTTCTGCAAGTGCATCGATATCCTCGGCAACGACCGGCTGCTCCAGCCAATCTAGTGCTACGTTTTTCAGGGCATCAAGTGCTTGTAAGGTCTTAGCAGCCGATTGCCATCCTTGATTCACGTCTACCCGGATAGCAGCCTTGTTTCCAACACGGTCACTCACAGCCTTGATCCGCGCCACGTCGTCCGCTACATCATAGCCAACCTTCATTTTAAAAGAAGTGTATCCTTTAGCGACACGATCTTCTGCACTGGCTGCCATTTTTTCTGGTGTATCAATACTTAACACATGCGTGATGGGGAATTTTTCATGATAACGACCACCAAGCAACACATATGCAGGCACATGTAGTGCTTTTCCAACAACATCATAACAGGCAATATCAATTGCAGCCTTCGCGGTTGGAGCGCCTAGGATAGCTTTGTTCATGACATCATGTATTTTTTCCAAATTCATCGGATTTTGCCCAATAAGCTGTGGAGCAAGTGTCTTCGTTATAATCTGAAATACACTTTCCACAGATTCGCCTGTTACATGTTCATCAGCCACCCCTTCACCATAACCTACCCAACCGTCCTCAGTCGTTAGCTTAACTATTACGGAGGGCATGCTGTCATAGGAGGCATAGCTGATGACAAAAGGCTCGATTAATGGGAATTCAACTACAAAAACTTCTATGCTATGTATTTTCATATAAATCTCCTTCATTTTTTCTCCACCTCAACCTAAAGCTGGAGCGTTTTCTTATAGGTTAAATATGAACGAAAAACTTAGCAAGTGTCAATGGGAAGGAAGGGAAAATTGAATATTTTGTAGGAGGTGGGATGAAGGAGTTCTGAAATGAGAGAGTCGCGTGCCTGAATGAAAGAGCTCATTGCTCAAATGAGAGGGTCGCGTGTTCAAATGAGAGATCCCCGTACTCAAATGAGAAACACACACGTCCAAATGAGAGAGCCGCGTGTTCAGATGAGAAACACACACGTCCAGATGAGAGAGCCGCGTGTTCAAATGAGAGACACACGCGTCCAAATGAGAGAGTCGCGCGTCCAAATGAGAGACACACACGTTAAAATAAGAGAGCCTAGCATTCAGATGAGAGACACACGCACTCAGATGAGAGACACACACGCCAAAATAAGAAAGCTCTCCCAAAAATGAGAGAGCTCCAAGTATGAGTAAGCTAGCGCGACGAACAATAAGTCGGTTCATGCCGCGCGCTGCTCCTCAATCAACTATTAATCTTTTTTTCTAGTTCGATTCGATTCTTTCAATTCAGCTCTTTTTTCTTCTGATAGTTCAAATTTCACGACAGCAAATCCGATCATCACAATAATCATCAGCATGACGCCAACACCTACAACAAGGTAGATCATCGTAAACCATTTACTAATGGCAGCTTCTGGAACCAAGCCGGTAGTTACACTTGTTGGAATCAAGCTGACAAATGCGTAATAGAAGGCATCCAAGAAGGACCAGCCTTCGATTCGACTGTAGAACAGTGTCCCGGATAATAATATTATTGCTAAGGTAGCTAATAAGGATTTAAACACGCGTTCCTTCATTAGACGGAAAACTGCTGACAATAAACGCTTTAAGGTTAAAAAGAATGAAATCACTTTTTCTCCACTCCGATATTTTGAGATGTATGTTGCTTTCCATAGAAACTACTCATAAACAGTTTTTGGAAAAACAAGATGAGTATCATTTTACAAGAAGAAAATTGGTTTGCCTAATAAAAACAACACAAAAAGGCGAGTTCGTGTTGTGAATATACGAGATTTAGGAAATTACTGAAGCCGTTTTTTACAAACATTACCCTATAGCACGCAAATATTAAAATAACCGAGTTACCAGATTCCTCATCATCTATCTTTATAAATTATCTTCATGCTTCCTGCTATCAAGCTTTTGTAGCTTTTTCTCCAGCCTGTTTACCTTCTTAACTAAATAAACTACCAAAACCAGCAGCACGATAGGAATGATCCAAGTGGCAAAAATACCAACTATCATTGCAAGTAAAGAAGTTCCGCTCATCATAAATCCCCCCGTTTTATTATCTATATGGTAACATAGCTGGCAAATGAAACTTTACAATTGTTGTCAGTACACAGCCTAACTGTAAAATATCCGCTAATTCATGTATAATAGCAGGTAGATCAGTAATTGAGGTGGTAGTTATGAACGAAGATAAGCAGTGGAAAGAAATAAATTCTAAACAAATATTAAAAGAAGGACTTGCCAACTATTCTAAAGATGAGCTTACAGAAATAAGAAAGTTTTTGAATATAAAAAATGCAAGCAGCTTAAAGAAGGCTGACCTTATAGACTTGTTGGATGAAACGATTCCAGAAAGCCTGCAGGAGGTTTGTCAGATTTGGGACAAGGAGCGATTTCAGCTATTACAAACAATAGCTAAAAATGGAGGTTTCATTCCAGCACCTGAACTGGAACCTGAGCAGTATAGTTATTTGCGTGCTACTGGATTTGTCTTTACTGGAACGAATAATGGGAAAAAGATACTCGCGGTGCCAACAGATATAATCGAACAAATAAAATCATTGCAAACAAACTTTCAAATAAAAGCAGCTATAAAAAGAAATACAGAATGGATCCAGCTTACCCATGGTCTACTCTATTTTTATGGAACGTTGAAAATTTATCATCTTGCTGAAATGCTAAAAGAATATACAGGTGAATCAATTCATATTGACGACTACCTTGAGGTTATTTTTGATGCTAACGAATATTATGATGAGCTGCAGCTTGGTACATCCGGATTATCCTATTGGAGAGTAGAGGACCCGGAAAGTGTCCTACGGGAGCATGAAATGAGAAAAGACGTCCCATATTATCCATTTACAAAAAAGCAGGTTTTGCAAGCAGCTGAGCCAGGTTATGTAGAAAAAAACCAAATGTACAAGCAATTGGTAGCACATATTTTAAAAAATTTCGAAGTGGATCGAGATGAAGCAGAAACGATTGTTGCAGATGGAGTAGATTTTATTCAGGAAGGCGTAGGTCCTAATGAGGTTATACACTATTTCAACGATATTTTCGAAGCTGATAGCAAAAAACAATTGCAAGCAATGATTGACAAAGTATCTCGGCTCATGAATCACACAAGGCAATGGGATTTGAAGGGGCACATGCCAATTGAATTATCAAATGTTGACAGATCAATTCTACGCCAATTACCTAATTATGAAGGTCATTCAAATCCTGCGGAAGCGCAAGTAAAAGTAGGCCGAAATGATCCATGCCCATGCGGAAGCGGGAAAAAATATAAAAAATGTTGTTTGAATAAATAATGGCAACTAGTAAAAGATCGCGGACAGTCTTGGACTGTCCGTTTTTTTGTGTGGGGCGCGTCTAACGGACAGACTAGCGCTGCTCCGCATGAAAAGTGTCCAATAGAAGCGGTCTAATAGACAAAATAGCGCTGTTCCGTATGAAAAGTGTCCAATAGAAGTGGTCTAATGGACAGAATAGCGTTGTTTCGTATGAAAACTGTCCAATAGAAGCGGTCTAATGGACAGAATAGCGCTGATTCGTATCAGAAGTGTCCAATAGAAGCGGTCTAATGGACAAACTAGCGCTGCTCAGCATGAAAATTGTCCAATAGAAGCAGTCTAATGGACAAAATAGCGCAGATCCGCCTCATAAGTGTCCAATAAAAATTCAGGCACAGTCAAGCTTCTATTAAATTCGAAAATAAGCGAGCCTTATTAAAGCTAAATTATCACTCAGCCTCACTCATATTCTTTCTTCTCTTCAGAAGGCTTCATATCCATTAACCACCATAAGCCTGTGGTGATTAACGATGCAGTAAGTATCTCTCCGATTAAATCTGCTGTTGGTTGATGCTGGTATAGTAAGTGAACGAGGCTTTGGCCTGCAGTAGCAAAAATAAATATCTTTGTATATTTCCATATGTAACTTCTCTTCGAATAACCGCGCATGAGGTCCCCTCCCCGTTATGTACTAGCTTCCAATTTCTTTGGTAACACGTCTCTAGTTTAACAAAAATTGGAATAATTATGGGTGTCCATTAACTAAATTGAGTGTGCAGGCTGAAACTTTTTATCTGGTAATTCGTAACCATACATACTACTGTTTTCAAAATTCAACAGAACAGAGAACATAGAATGATTGCTTTAAATGTTTTAAAAGGATGATTAAAATGCCAATTGTACAGACGCTATTTATTTTATACATCGTAACTTTTTTGCTGATGTTTATCTTCATTTATCGTAGTAACAGAAAGGAAAAAGAAGAAGAGAATATGGGGTTAGTCATGGTTACTACGGTTTCCGCATTGCTTGCATTGGCACCTACAGTACTTTTTGCAATTATATTATTTGCGCTCGTGGGTTCTGCGAATGTGGTGGATACGATGTTTAGCCTCCATGTAGATATCACTGATATCATTTTCTTTTCTATTGGTGTGCTTATCTATCTATTTACAATTGATAGTATCATTGAAGCGATTGTGAAATATCTTGTAGGAAAAACCAGTTTCGATCATGCCATTATATTGTTAACTCGAGTAGGGGCTTTTTACTTCATTGGCTTGCTTATTGGTTTAGATCAGACAAACAGCATTGTCGTTGGGGGAGGAGTGGCACTCATTATTCTTGTGTTGGAGCTTTTATTTAAGCTGAGGGAAAATAATCGGAAGGAAAAATAACATGGAATGAAGGTATCAAATAAACTAAAAAAACCCCGCCCATATACTGCATAGGCGGGGGTTTTTTAACTAAATTATTTCAAAATCATTGATTAGCCTTGCTCTTGTAACTCATCCTCCTGCTTAGGTGGCACAGCCCGATATACGACAAATGCCAGAATAACAGCAAGAATTGAAATGGCAAATGCGATGAAGTAGACCAACTCGACACCAGCAACCATCGCCTGCTTAATGGTTGCAGGATCTTGCGGATTACTTGCTTGCCCCAAGAAGTGAAGCTGCCTTGCATTCATGATGCTTATAAATACAGAAACACCAATGGCTCCGGCAACTGGCTGCAATGTTGTCATTACCGCAGTTCCATGTGGATACAGATGCTTGGGCAATTGATTTAACCCGTTCGTTTCAGCAGGCATCATTATTGCAGATACAGAAAGCATTAACAGAATATACCCGGTAATCACCACCCATATTGGTGTATCCACATCTAACCGGCTAAACATAAATACCGTACCACTCAATACGAAAGTTGCTGGAATCATCAACCACCGCGGTCCGAACTTATCGAATAAATGCCCCATAAATGGTGACATGATCCCATTCAATATACTACCTGGCAGTAAGATTAAGCCAGCGGTAGCAGCAGTTAACGCAAGCGGTCCCTGCATATAGATCGGTAAAATGATCTCAGAAGCGAACATGGACATGATGATAATCAAAAACATAATAACCGCATGGGTATACATCGGATATTTGAACACTCTTAAATTCATTACTGGCTCTTCCAACTTAAGCTGTCTAACCGAAAATAAAATGATCCCCACAATTCCTAAGGTAATTGGGATGAGCACTCCAGGGCTAAGAAAACCTGCATCACTTTCCCCAGCAGCACTAAAACCATAGATAATCGAACCGAAACCGATCGTAGAAAATACTAAGGAAAGAACATCAATTTTCGGCTTAGTCACTTCAGAAACATTAATTAAGAACTTGTAAGCAAATGCAATTGAAAAAACTGCAAATGGAAGCACGGTAATAAATAAATAGCGCCAGCCTAAGTACTCCACGATCACCCCTGATAAGGTAGGACCAATTGCCGGAGCAAACATAATTACAAGGCCAACGATTCCCATGATTTTCCCCCGTTTATGTGGAGGGTAAATTAATAAAAACACATTAAAAATAATTGGCATGAGCAAACCCGTTCCTACAGCTTGAATCAACCGACCAACCAATAGGATTGAAAAGCTGGGCGCCATTGCACTGATCGCTGTGCCGATAGAAAAAACGGTCATCGTTCCCAGGAAAAGCTGGCGGGTGGTAAACCACTGCAGCAACAAGGCAGACACAGGTATAACAATTCCCATTACCAACATAAAACCAGTCGCCATCCACTGCACAGTAGGCAGTGAAATATGAAATTCCTCCATTAATGTTGTTAGCGCAATATTTAACAACGTCTCATTTAGTATTGCAAAAAAAGCACCAATAATTAGCGAAAGCATAATCGGCAAAGTTTTTACATTGGGATCCTCTGATAAATATTCGTATTTTTTTGGTGTATGATTATCCTTCATCCAAAAACCCTCTCCATACCTATATTAAAAAACTGCTCTCTGAAAGGCCAAAACAGATACTAAAGGAGAGTAGCACCTATTAAGCGCTCCTCTCCTGTCATTACTACAGAGAACAAATTATATTATCCAGATAAGTATAAAGGTTTTTATCCAGGAAGGGAATGAAAAGGTGTTATGAAAGCAAACATTTATTTTTGCAAAACGCCGTTATTGAAATGAGAGAGCCTGCGCTAATATGAGAGACAAGCCCACCCAAATGAGAGAACCCACGACAATACGGGAGCCCTCCCACAACCGCCACATCCAATCCTAAAAAAACAAAAATTTATCTGAAATGCCCCCTTTTTAGCCGCTGCTACGATTATAGATATGAAGAAACCAAAAGAGGGGGTGAGTTCATGGAAAATAAACCAGTATGTGTGAAGGAAATGGCAGCATATCTTGGGATTCACAAGGACACGTTATACCGGATGGCCAAGCGAAAAGAAATACCTCATTTTAAAGTTGGTGGAAAGATTTTATTTTCACCTTCTACTATTCAGCAATGGATTCAAGCTAAAGAAAACAAGAATTAAGCAACAACCAAAATAATGAAAAGGAGAACATTGACAATGAATTTTATAAAAGAATTAAATGCATTTCGGGATTGGGTAACTATACATCCGATGCCATCAGGTTCCGTTGTACTGTGGTATACCTTAATGAACATAAATAATTCGATTGGTTGGAAGCAGCAATTCAATGCTGCTAATTCAACCGTACAAGTTCTTTCTGGATTATCCAAAACAGGGGTGGAAAAGGCCCGGCGAAACTTACTCGAAAAGAAGCTGATTCATTTTGAAAAAGGGAGCCGCGGGCGTGCTCCCATTTATGAGATGTGTTCTCTTTCCAACTGGAGAATCGACCAAACGAACCATCATCAACCAATGAACGAAAAACCACCCTTCCATCTAAATCAAAAAGAAGAACTGCCACTTCCGAAAGACCAACTAAACAACGCTTGTTTACCAGGAAACCAGATGAAGGAAAACGAGCAAATACATTCAAATTTGGAACAGAACCAGTTAATAGGAAACATACAAGAAGTCTTAATCGAGGGTGCAAAAGAAACCCATAAAGAGGGCTTAAATAGAGGAGAAAGCTTAAAAGAACACGTAAAAGATAGCCAATATAAGGCACAAAAGTGGGCCATACCTAAACAGAAACAGAAACAAGAAAGAAGAGGACGTCAGGAGGAAATTCTATTTTTATTTTATAAACAAAATATCGGAAATCTAAAACCGATGATCATAGAGGAATTACAGGGATGGATGGAAGAGCTAGGTGATGAGATTGTCCTTGAAGCAATGCGATTAGCAGTGAAATTCGGTGGGCGTACTTTTGGTTATGTCGAAAAGATTCTTAAAGAATGGAGCAATAAAGAGCTGCAAACCATTGATCAAGTGAAGAAATATGAAGATGAAAAATCAATGAAGCATGAGCGGCACACCTATTCCAGTACATCATCAAAAACTAAAAACTTATTTGATGACTTACGAAAGGAGGTATTCGTTGTATGACACAGGAGGAGGCGATTTCCATATTGGAAACAATTGAAGCTGTCTATCCGAAATTTGAGTTGAATCCTACAAAAGCCAGACTTTTAGTCCCGAAATTAATGAAGATGGAATATCAAGGGGTCAATGAAAAGCTAGCAGATTTTACTGTGAATCATATTTATCCTCCAACCATCGCAGAGATAGCTGTCTATTTACCGGAAACAAATGTGCACACGAGAAAAATAAATAAATGGCGAAAAGAAGCTGCAAACGTCTCACAGGCAAAAAAAGAGGCATTTGCACAAGCTTTTAAACAGCTCAGCAATGAAAAAGTAAAATGAAACTCGAAAATTATGAAGCGGAAACGGCTGTACTTGGGTCAGTTTTGCTTGAAGGCACATTGTTTAACAGTCTCCAGCTCAACGAAGAATATTTTTATTACAAGCAGCATCGCTTAATTTTTCAGGCAATGAAAGAGACAGCGGCCAAAGGGGAATTTGTTGATGCAGTAACTGTTACAACTATGCTGGGAAATGATATTCACCAGGTTGGTGGCACCATTTATTTACTGAAATTAGTGGAGTCTGTTGCCAGTACTGCAAGTTTGAAGCATTATGAGCAATTAGTTGTTGACGCGTTTCGTCTTCGGAAGGCAAAGGAGTTTACATTAGCGTATAGTACACAACCAACGGAAGAAAATCTTGATCTTCTCATTGGCCAACTGCAAACGATACGCGAAACAGGTAGGGTTACAGAGGATAAATCGACGTATGATTATCTGCTTGAAATTACAGATGAACTGCTAGCTGAGCAAACACAGCCGACTGGAATCTCTACCACTTTTTCCTCGCTTGATGAAATGACAGGTGGGATGCAGCCTGGAGAATTACTTATTATTGCTGCACGACCATCCATGGGAAAGACAGCTTTTGCATTAAACCTTGCAGCCGGACATTGCAAGCATCATGGAAGATCCTCCGTCTTCAGTTTGGAAATGGGAACAAAGCCTTTATTAAAACGGATTATCTCATCAGAGGGCTCTATAGATGGGCAAAAATGGAAGGACATGCTTTTTTCGGAACAGGATTATGAACAGGCTATCCACGCAATTGGAGAGATTGCTGACTGGAAGCTCACCATCTTTGATACGAAACGGACATTACTGGATATTCGATCCACAATCCGAAGATATGTGCATGACCACCCAGAAGATAACCATCTGGTCATCATCGATTATTTGCAATTAATCATTCCTACTGGAAACAAGGAGCGTCGAGATCTGGAGGTAGGAGAAATCACAAGAGAGTTAAAATTACTTGCGATGGAACTGAATATACCTATTGTGCTCCTATCCCAGCTTTCGCGTGGTGTGGAAGCACGGCAGAACAAGCGGCCACTGATGTCTGATCTTAGAGAATCCGGCAACATCGAACAAGACGCAGATGTCATTTTTCTTCTGTACCGGGAGGATTATTATGAAAAAAATACAACGAATAAAAATATGGAAATTATAATCTCCAAGCAGCGCAACGGCCCAACAGGTACCATTGTGCTTCCTTTTCACAAGGAGTATGGGAGATTTGTAGATGCGAAGAGGGAAGAGTCAGGTTAGGAACAAGTTTTTGACACATCATAGTTCTGTTAAAAATTTATAAATGATCTTTCTAACCTAAATCATCCATTCATTCACAGAATAGTATGATACAATAAGTCTAAAATTGGAATTATTAGGTATTTAATTGAAACCTACCATAAAACGAAACGTATGAAAAGTGAGGAGACATTTTTTAGAAACATTGGAGGGAGAGTATGAGGTTTGAGCGTCTAGATTGGGCATTGTTCACAGGGGTTTTTGTGGGGATAGTTATACTTATAATGGAATCCTTGATTAAAAACCCTCCTTTCCCAATAACGATTTTCGTTGCGGGAGGAGCGGCACTTATTGGTGGGCTGCTAGGTAACAAACTTTTTCCACAGAAGTGATTACATAGATAAAAGGGGGAGGAAAATGGAGTATAAGTTAGACAATCAAAGGCTTCGTATGTTAGTAATCGTATTTCTTGTAATAAGCTGGAATATTGTTGCAGACTATTACGATTTTTCCTATCTGTTGCTACTCGCATTTTTACTGTTAGCCGTTGTTCTCGGATCCTTTCACTTCCATTTCAAAATTAATGAAGATCAATTAATCTACAAAGTTAGCTTTATGAAAATACGTGTGCTGCAGAAACACATCTATCCCCATCAAATTGAGCGATTGAAATTTATTCGTGTAAACTGGGCAACAAAAGCTGCCATCATAAAAGTAAATAAAGGGTTGAACGTTCGCTTAGCCGTTCTAGAACCGAAAACGGCATATGATCACCTCCTTACATTTGCTAAAGAAAATCAGGTAGCAGTAGAAAAAACAAAGGATTATAGCATTCTGGAAAGATAATAATTCTAGCATTATTGCTTTAACGGTATGTTGAAAAATAGGTGAGAGGAGGGGAATACATGATGGGTTTATTGAATATCGGAAGTGTGATACTAGGAATTGTTGCGTGGGTACTCCCGGCAATTAGCTTGTTAAGCTATGACAAAACGAAAGTGAAAAAGTGGCTGGTACTATCCATCCTCAGCATTACCGCCTGTGCTTTAGCTCTTTGTTTTCAAATTATCTATAACTACCACCTGGTAAAAATACAAGATTGGGCTGCACTCTTGGATACTACAGGAGCCGTTGTTTTCGCCTCGGTTGTGCTGTTGAGTGTTACTGTTTTATTAAACGCGATCACCTTCATCAAAACAGTAAAGTAAATACATAACAAACCCCCCCAAAGAATAGGAGGAATTTCTTGGTTAATGAAAACCCAAAGCCACGAGTAATGATTTTAGGAACATTTCATATGCGACAAACACCCGATTTAGAGGGTGTGGATCTTCACTCCATTTCAAATTTGGAAAAACAGAATGAAATAAAAGCAGTATTAATGGCTATACAAAAATTCAATCCAACAAAAATTGCGGTGGAAGTTGTAAAGGAAAACCAAGCTGCTTTAAATGAAGAATACCACCAATTTTTACATGGGGAATTGGCTCTGGAAGTAAATGAAGTGCACCAATTTGGGTTCCGAGCAGCGGCTGAATTACATCATGAGAACGTCTACGCAGTCGATTGGATGGGGAATGGAAGTAATCGCGGTTTGGGCTCCGTTTTTGAATGGGCTCGAACCGAAAAACCTGAACTTTATAAGCAATTGAATGAATACTATCGTCCGAAATTAGAGTTTCCAGAAGAAGAAAACATATTTAATTTGATTCAAATGTGTAATGATCCTAGAAGAAACAAACTTGATCATGAAATGTATTTGGCGGTTGGCCGACTTCAGAAGGAGACAGAATATATAGGGTTGGACTGGTTAAGCTGGTGGTATCAACGAAATCTCACTATCTATTCCAATATAGCAGAAATTACAAAAGAATCATCTGATCGTACACTGTTAATCATCGGTTCTGCACATGTTCACCTTCTAACCCAATTTCTAAAAGAAAGCGGTTTATATGAGGTGGGGGCAGCAAATGAGTATATTTACGAATGAGGAGATCTATTTTCGTGTATGGATGAAGGTGATGAAGAGACTGCTGACAACAATTCTAGCAATTATTATTTTTGCCACATTGTTTTCTGCAATATCATATGTCCCAAGTTCCCAACGTGAACCAAATGTTTACTATTTTGGTTTTTTAGAAACATTTCTATTTGTCGTTATCTATTCGGGACCTGTGTACTTTCTGGTAGGGTTACCTGCATCCATTATTATTGATAGGCTAGCACGTGTACTCGGGAAGCATTATGGTTGGAAGAAGTACTTTATTCAGTTTGGCTTATATTCCTTGGCTGGTGTTCTTGCTGGCTTTGTATTTAGTTTGTTTTTTGGAGGTACAATTAGCTCAGAAGAAGTTTTACCACTTTCTATATTGGGAGTGGCAGCAGCAATTATCTATTTTCATGTATCTTTATTGGTTTCGAAAATTAGAGTTGAAGAGAAACAGCAAAGACATTGGAGCAGAAAAAAGGAGGAGGACTAATAATGACAAAACATAAAATTTATACGATGCCAGTAGCAAACGTATATCCACATTATATTAACAAGGCAGAAAGAAAAGGGCGAACTAAATCAGAAGTCGATGAAATTATTCATTGGCTGACAGGTTACAGTCAGGAACAAATGGAGAGCTTGTTAGAAAACGAGACGGACTTTGAGACCTTTTTTGAAGAAGCTCCTGCATTGAACCCTTCCCGAAAAGCAATCAAAGGTGTAATTTGTGGTGTGCGTGTGGAGGACATCGAAGAACCAACCATGCAGGAAATTCGTTACTTGGATAAGCTAGTCGATGAATTAGCAAAAGGCAAATCAATGGATAAAATATTACGGAAGTAAAACAACGAATGTAAAACTAGTTTTTAGATTTTAATTAATAAAAAGTACATCACACCTCATGTAGTAAACAGCAATTTGTACATTTTAATTAGAAGGAGGCCCATCATTGGATTTTCTAGTCACTGTTGCGACCGTTATGGGTATCACTTTCCTAATCCTTTTTTTAGCCTATGTAAAAACACTTAGAGAAAAAGATCATGATGATGAAGCAAAGTAATTTTGACTGTATTGAAGGAGACTGAATATGGACAATTGTGTATTCTGCAAACCAGATTTAGAACCAGGGCAAAACATCGTTTTTAGCAATGAACACTGTCTGTTTTTACAGCTGGAAAGCTCGCAAATAAAAGGAAAAAACTTAGAAGGAGCAGGAATAATTGTCCCCAAAAGGCATCGGGTAACTGCATTTGATTTAACAGAAGAAGAATGGATTGCCACATACCGCTTACTTCAAGAAGTTAAACAATACATCGATAAGAAGCATCACCCTGATGGATACAATCTTGGCTGGAATTGTGGGGAAGTCGGAGGTCAACATATTTTCCATGCACATTTTCATGTTTTACCACGATACAAAGATGAGTCGCTTGCAGGAAAAGGAATCCGGTATATGTTTAAAGGAGAAGCAAATCAGAGAAAAGCTGGGAAGTAGCTTGTTTATCGTATTTGAAAAATATAACCAGCCGCTCACTAAATAAAGAAGTACCGTTCTATTTAGAAGTGTTAAACAAATTAATAGATTTGAGGGCTTTCTAATGAATGATATCGTATGGGGAGATGTACTGATTCAGCTTGGGTTTCTCGTGATTTTGCTAGTAATTACTGCATTTATTATCTATGCCATCCGCACATGGGTAAAACGGTCAAACCAAATGAATCGAATCGAAAAGAAGTTAGAGGATCTAAATGAACGTAAGAAGGATTATTGATTTTCTTGATATGTGAAACTTTTAGGTAGTTAATTATCATGGGAATTTTAAAAAGAGGATGAGGATTAAGAGTGCAAGATATTTTTGATAAAGTTGCTGGAATTACTCTAGGAAAACATGAGCAATACCATGACTTGACTACAGCTAAACAGCCACTAGATTTACTAAAAGAGCAATTGGACGGATTAGAAATACCAATTTAGCTAAGTTCGATCCGTGTCATAACCTTTCCATGACTCCACTGGCCATTGGTAAAAAGGTTAAATTAGACACACTGGAAGGAAAAAAGTCCTTTGTATGGAAGATTGGCTGAATTTCTCTACTTGTATAGAAAATTAATTTACCTTTCATCAGAAGGGCTTCACTGAGCCAGTAATTCTGTGGATTTCTAAAAACGAATGGAGTGGGAAAGGAAATAGGTGTGAAATGAATACATATAGACTTTTAAATATAATTGGCTTGGGATCAATACTATCAGTAATCGTTTATTTTGTAGCTTATGCTCATGAGTACAGTAAAGAGAAAATTATTTCAGGGTTGGTATTCTACTTTGCAGCAACCGTTATATATTTTTTATTTGTATTTCTTTATCACAAAAGTAAACTAGGGCAAAAGATCACTTTGTATGGTTTAAGTGCAATTGCTCTGGTTTTAATTTATCTTCTTTTAGGGCGAGGGGAATAAGTTAAAATGCTTTTTACACTCATTAAAACGCAGGTGTTGGACACCAAACACTGTTCCAGAATCGGGTCATTTAACGGAATAAGCAGGAGTACCAAAAGGTTAAGTAGAATTTAACTGATGAGCCTTAGCTTGAAAATTATAAAGGGGGATTTAATTGTGAATTCAAATGTAAATGAGGTATTTCAGTCTTTAGAATCAAATGATGTCCAATCATTACAAAAGAGCCTGACCTCCGACCCGTCTTTAGCAAATGCAGAAAATGAACAGGGATTGACTCCTCTAGGTTTTGCAGCACATTTAGGTAATAAGGATGCTGTAAAAACACTTTTAGATTTCCATGCAGATATTAATGCGGTTTCTCATTCTAAAGTAGAGTATATTCCTTCAAATACAGCACTTCATGCTGCCATCGCAGGTTCGCGAAATTTAGAGGTTATTGAACTTCTTTTAGGAAATGAAGCCCCAACAAATATATTTGATAGCAATGGTCATACAGCTTTGCATACTGCTGCATTCCATGATGATAATACACAATTAATTAATCTACTGATTAAACATGGGGCTTCTGTTGATGCAAAGGTTGATGGAGGGAAAACTGCAATGGAATTGGCAATAGAGCAGGGGAATAACCAAGTGGCAGAGCAATTAAAACAGTTTGTCGGTTCTAAATAACAAAAATTGTCTTCCAGAATTGGACGCCTTAACGGAATAACAAAGTGTCTTGTTTTTTCGTTATACGCATTTTATAGCATAAAAAATCATCTCAATAATAGGATGCTTTCCATGAATGAGAAGCCCTTTGTTAAGCAAGTGGATTTAATTGAAAAATGAAATAACGAAGATGAAAGTGTGTACAAACGGTGAATTCGTGGTATACTGAACATAGAAAGATTATTGATGCATACACTAGTAAAGACCGTTCCATACTGAAACATGGAACGGTCATAATAGACCGAACCCCATCAAGAGGGGTTAGGCGCATTCAGGAAAGTAATCCCTCAAAGGCCGTGCAAACCACATGAGGGATTATTTTTTATTTTTATCGGACATGATAAACGCATTTAACATGCCAAATGAAACCATCAGCATTAGAACGCTTATTATATCCATAGGCGCCACCCCCCTTCTTGGAAATTCCGCTTTTGGATTGTGCTACTTATATCCCTCTTTGAAATGCTAACTCAATGGAAGAAAGTTAAGAAATCACAGTCATAGTCGAGTTATATCATATTAATTTAACTGGCCTTTTTTAATAAGAAAGCGTGTTGATATTATATAACACCTTAATAAGGAGGTATGTTACATGAGCACGAAAGAAGAAGTAATTAAACTAATTAAGGATTTACCGGAGAATGTAACCATCGATGATATTATGCAGGAGCAAAAAAATAGATAAAGGTATTAAAGAGCTGAATGCTGAAAAATTTGTTTCTCATGAAGTAGTTAAGGAGAAATTAGGTAAATAGCTGAATTAAAGTGGGCAGAATCTGATGAAAAACATTCACAATGCTAGGAACTTTAAAGATATAAACCAATAAACATCAGGGCTTTGAATTAGCGCTATGATGTATTTTTAAAAAAATTAATAGATTTGAGAGGCAATACACTTTAACAGTCTGACTCGATCTCGGAAGGTAGACAAAAGGTTGCGTCCGTTTTCAAAATGGCAGTGACTCAGCAAGGGGGCTAGTATGAAATATAAACACTTATTATTTTTAATAGCGTCATATATTTTGGCTTTTTCAGTAAATTTAATGCCTTCGATAATGCATCCAGACTTGAAGGTGGATGGTTTCAATTTGCTGGTAACTTTATTGTTTATGTTCTTATTACTTTTGTACTCCAGAAGAGGAAGTAAGAAATTGAAGGTGTTTGCAGTATTAGGAGTCATTTCAGGTATTCTTGTATTCTTCATTACAACATTTGAACACGCTATGTTTGATAATATCATTTTAGATTCAATAGCATCATTGCAGTATCCTTTTTACTTGATTTTTATCACGCCAGTGTTTGGAGGAAATATATTATTCGACCTAAGTTACGGGTCATACTCCTTGTTAATGTCATTGTTTTATGGAATTATTTTCGGTTTAACAATTTATTTTAAAAAGAAGGATGAAATAGCCGTTTAATTCCACAAAAATAAACGGGTGATTTAGTTAAGAGCATATTTCAGAATAGGACGCACTACTTAAACCAATGTTTCCTTCAATATAGTACCAGAAAAAAATGATAACTAAAATTTATCTATTTATATTGGAAAATAGTATTTCTAATTATAGTTACTTCCAGGTATAATTTAAGTAGACAGAAAAATGGGAAATTTCGAGAGGGTGGATGCGACATGAGGATGGACTTTCATAACCAACAGAATCGTCTAACTTATACCACACGGGAAGCTAACAAATCATGGATTGAAACAATAAGCAAACTTATATCCATTAACGATATCTCAAAGGCTGCAGATATTGGATGTGGTGGAGGAATTTATTCGAAGGCAATGGCGGACGTCGGTGTAACCTCTGTTACTGGTGTTGATTTTTCTGAGGCGATGCTTGAAGGGGCTAAAGAATATTGTGAGGGATACGAAAACATTTCACTCCGGTATGGAAACGCTCTAGAAACAGGATTGGATGATAATAGTTATGATTTAGTTCTTGAGAGAGCATTAATACATCATATTAAAGATTTACAACCGTGTTTTGAAGAAGCATATAGGATTTTACAAAATGATGGGATTTATATTATTCAAGATCGTACTCCTGAAGATTGTTTACTAGAAGGTGATGAGAACCATATCAGAGGGTATTTCTTTGAACTTTTCCCACAACTAATTGAAAAGGAGACTAAACGTAGATTTCATAGTCAATTTGTAATTAACACACTTAAGGCAGCAGGATTTAAACATATCAAAGAAGAAAAGTTTTGGGAAGTAAGAAAAGTGTATGAAAATAAAGAGCAGTTATTTAAAGATTTGAGTGAACGAACAGGAAGAAGCATTTTGCATGAGTTAGACGATGAAGAACTGAAATCGTTAATAGCTCATATTGATAAATCAATATCAACAGATCAAGATTTAATTGAAAAAGACAGGTGGACAATTTGGAAAGCAGTGAAATAGTTAGTAGCTTTTAGCCAAAGTGGGATGGAATGAAGTAATAGCGTAATAATCGACTGAAAATTATATAATTTGATAAAGAAAATCATGAAGGATTAGGTGTTTTTATTGAAAAAGACAACTCCTAAAAGAATCCATATAATTGGTTCTGTTGGAAGTGGTAAAACAACTTTAGCAAAGGAATTATCTTTTAAATTCGATATCCCATATTATGAATTAGATAATGTAGTTTGGAAAAGGCATAGTTCTGGAGATATAAGAAGGACTGAACAAGAGAGAGAAAGGTATTTAAATAATATATTACAATCCGACAGTTGGATCCTAGAAGGAGTTCATCAAGAGGATTGGGTTAGCAATTGTTTTCAAAGTGCTGATTTGATTATCTTTTTGGATACAAAATACTCTATTAGAATATACCGGATTATTAAGAGATTCTTTAAACAAAAACCTCGATTGGAGAAGTCAAATTACCAACCAACAGTACATATATTCTTTAAAATGTTTAGATGGAATCGTCATTTTGAGGAAGTAGGAAAGGTTAATTTTTTTAATAAATATGGCATACATAAAAATAAAATAGAAATTCTTAACAGCACAACAAACAGTGTTAAGAAATACTTCAATTAAAGAGCACTTTCGGAATCGGTCGCAGTTTTTGAATAAGGGCAGTGCGCAATTGAACTGGATTGTCACATATAATCATCTTTTAGGTGACGCTGTAAAAAGTCTAAAATAACTTGGTAGGTGAATGTATGAAAGTTAGTCTTGTTAAAGGAACAGAAAATGATGCAGAAGCTATTTTTGATATACAAGTAAAGGCATTTACACCCTTGTTAGAGAAGTACAATGATTATGATGTAAATCCTGCAAAAGAAACTATTGATAGAGTAGTAGAGAGAATAAATAGACCTAATGGAGGTTTTTACAAGATATTAGTTGGCAGTGAAATTGTTGGTGCTATGTGCATCTTTTGGGAAGAGAATGTACGGTTTTGGATTAGCCCAATGTTTATTTTACCTTCTTATCAAGGTAAGGGAATAGCTCAGAAGGCAATGATTTTAATGGAAAAAATGTTCCCTGAAGCCACCAGTTGGGAATTATCTACAATATTAGAAGAAGCTCGAAATTGTTACCTTTATGAAAAAATGGGATATAGCCAAACAGGAGTACGCAGAATTATAAATGATAATACGACGCTTGTTTTTTATAAAAAATCTTGTTAAGCGAACGAGTACTTCATTATTAAAAGCAATGTTCATCAGGTTGGTTATATGCTAAAGGGGGGATTTTTAAGTGGATTATGTAGGTGAGATAAGAAAACTGGTTGGTCACAGACCTTTAATATTAACTGGTTCGGTGGTTCTTATTTTAAACGAAAACAATGAGTTATTATTACAGCATAGAACTGATGGGGGATGGGGATTGCCAGGAGGATTAATGGAATTAGGAGAAAGCTTAGAAGATACTGCGAGAAGAGAAGTAAAAGAAGAGACAAACCTTGAGATTGACGAGCTTAAATTGTTAGGAGTATTTTCTGGTGAAGACTACTACTTTAAGGTTTCTAATGGTGATGAATTATATTCTGTAACTGCTGTTTATGTAACAAGAAATATAAAAGTTAAGATTGAATATGATCCAACTGAATCATACGACGTGCAGTACTTTGGTATTAAGAATTTACCTGAGGGATTAACTAAAGAATATCGTAGCTACATAGATCCTTTCATTGAAGAATTATGTAAATAGCTTAGATTTACATTATCTCCACAGATAGATAATTAGGCTTTAGAAGATACTTCTCAATATATATTTCCAAACTTTCATAAAAGGACGATAATCCGTAATAAGAATTTTAGTCAATATTTAAAAAAGGGTAAAGAGCCATATTGTGCATTGCAAGGGGGCTTATAAATGAGGGGAATTACTGTTGTCGTTGTTATCTTATTGTCAGTTTTTATATTTAGTAGCTGCAATAATGGATTATCTGGGAGCAAGCCACCTGTGGTCTCTATAAAGATTGATAATAAAGAATATGATACCAGACTAGGTACATATTGTTGGAATGGGAACTGTGTGGATACCGTTGGACCAGTAGAGCTATTGAATGATAAAGCCCCTGTACAAGTACAAGCTGGTGAGCAAATCAAATTGAACATGGAGTACACACCAAAACCTAATGAAATTTATCTTTCACAGATGAAAAATGTTGGTGAGAAGGAAATTAAATTAAAGCATAATCAGTTTAAAGCGCCTGATAAAAAAGGTACTTATTTTTATGTGTATAGTGTTAGGTGGCTGGATGAAGAAAATGAAAATTTATCTCACGGTGATGCTTTCTATGCTTTTGCCATAGAAGTTCAATAACAGAGTGTGAGTAGGTACATTTGAGAAGATAGTCATAAGAAGTAAAGATAAATCAATAGGTAAAAGAGAATTTAATATAGAAATAAAGTAGGGAGTACTTTTTAGATGGGTATGTCTGATTATTATAAAAACCTTCGAGAAAAGGTAGGAAATGAATTATTACTTATGCCTAGTGTTGCAGGAGTTGTTCGAAATGTTAAAGGAGAAATTTTATTTCAGAACAAAGGAACCGGGGAGAAGTGGAGTCTTCCAGCTGGAGGGATAGAAGTTGGAGAGGTACCAGCAGAAGCCATTGCTCGTGAAGTTTGGGGAGAGACAGGTCTGATTGTTGTTCCTAAGAAATTATTAGGAGTATTTGGAGGCAAGGATTTTCGATATGAATATCCTAACGGTCATCTAGTAGAATATAATACCTATGTTTTTGAGTGTGAAATAAAAAGCGGTCTTCAAAACCCAATAGATAGAGAAACTACTGAATTGCGTTATTTTAGTTTAGAAGACATGCCTGAACTAGCCTTGCCGTACCCAAAATCGCTATTCTTGCCAGACGAAAATAAGGAAGTATATTTTCAGTGGGACGAGAAGTGGTTAGATAATTTTTCGCTGTATTAACTATGCTGGCTTATACTACTAACAGACGATTATACGGAAAAACTAATTGGCAAATTTTAATAAAGCTGTCGAGAACGGAATAAATGGTTTTAAGCTTAGGACATATTATTAACAATCGTACGCAATTGACGAAAAGTTACTAGTTCTTCAATTATTATTCCAAGGGACATTGCTGTGCAGGGAGGAATTAAAAATAAGGAAATATTTTATAATGCTTGTACTAATGCTTGTCTTACCTATTGCAGGCTGTAGTACCTCAGATAAGATTGATAGTAAAGAATTAGAAAAAATTGAAGTGAAAAAGACAAAGGATGAAACCGTTCAAGATGACTTTCTCTTCCGGTTGGTGAGCAAAAAGGACCAGTATAAAAAAGGGGAAGAGGTTATATTGTACGGCGAAATTGTATATAAAGGCGATAAAAAAGAAGTTAATATTAACCATGCTTCCTCTGCTATCTTTTTTAATATACGAGAAGAAACAAGAGGATACGAAATAGGTTATGCTGTAAAAGATATCGGATTAACTACAACACTTTATAGATTAGGGAGCCCTTATCAAAAACAATATACAAAAAATATTGGTTACAACCCAGAAAATGAGACACAGGATTACGAGCAATTTACGGATGATTTTTTAAAGAATGATGGTTTTCCTCCTGGCTATTACAAAGTAAAAGGGCATACGGACTTTTCTTTATCGTCTGAAGGAGAACTGGAACAGAAGAAATTTAATATGGAAGCAGCAATGACTTTAAAGTTGTTGAGTAGAATGACAAGATAAATCTAGGTTACCTTCTGTGGGGAAATATCTCACGGATCTATAAAACTATAGTTGGTTAATATCCGTATACTGCCACCGGAAGTACTGAAATCTCTGGGATTACGGGTTAAACGGAAAGAGGAACATTATGATAAGAGAATATAAGGATACCGATATTGATACATTGGTGGACATCTGGTACAAAGGTTCATTACAGGCACACGATTTTATTGATTCTGCTTATTGGGAATCTCAAATTAAAGAGATGAAGGATAAATATATTCCAATGTCAGAAACATATGTCATAACTGAGCAAACAAAAATAATAGGTTTTGTTTCAATGGTAGAGGATTATTTGGCAGCACTATTTATTGATGTTGCATATCAAAATAATGGTGCTGGAAAAGAGTTATTGAAATTTGTAAAGAGACAAAGAAATGAAATTCAGTTAAAAGTCTACAAAGAAAATTTCTCAGCAGTACGTTTTTACGAAAAGAATGAATTTATTATAAAAAAAGAATTAACAGATGAGCCAACGAATAAACAAGAGTATTTAATGGGATGGACTAAAGACACAAACAACTAGAAAGCATCTGGTGAAAATTAATGAAAGATTGAAAGATAATAAGAAATACATTAGCTGAAAACGCAGAGCATAGCATACATACTAATAATCCGGTTGTTTGAATAATGTAATTTTATCTTTAGTTACCTGAAAATGAATAAAGATGCACTCTTTATTGGATGCAAGGAATTTTTATGGATTGCATTAATAGACGAAAATGTTAATGGGGGTATATATGAAATATTTTATTAAAGTAAAAAATTCTAAAGATCCATATCAAATATTTGAATATAAAAGTTATGAAATACCATTCCAGGAAATAATGCTTATTAAGAAGCATACATCAGAATCGGTAACCTATGCCTTATACAGTGAAGAAGGCATGGTGTATTTACTAACAAAAGTTGTAATTAGAAATAACTGTATATGTGGCTACGGTAACTATAGTAGACCATATTGCAGAATTGAAGAAATCAATAACTATTCTTTGGATACGTTGGACAAAGATGCTTACAACTGGTACATGACTCAGGCAAGGTGAATTAGTCCGTCTATTAGTTATCATCCAAGTTTTCTAAGAAAATGGCATATTTTAAAGACCCTATTTTTAAGAAGAAATTCGAATGAAAACCTTACTTTGTTAAATACTTCTTTAATATTCAGCTGCTGGTAATGCTTGTTTCTTCATAGAAAGGAGGGGGGGAAGTTAATGGTTACTTTAAGATTAATGAATTCAAGTGAGTTTCAAGAATATTTTAATTTAGCTACTGAAAATTATGCTAAAGAAAAAGTAATTGCAGGAAATTGGAATGAAGAAGAGTCAATTATTAAAGCAAAAACTGAATATGAAAAACTGTTACCAAAAGGTAAAGACACTGAAAAAAACTACCTCTATAATCAACCAATTGGTATAGTTTGGCTTGAGAAAAAGAGCAATGAAAATGGATTTATTCGTGACGTTAGAGTTTTTGAAAAATATCAGGGGCTTGGATATGGTAAAGAAGCAATGAAACAAATTGAGATGGTAGGTAAAGAATTAGGTTTGAAGAAAATAGGACTTCATGTATTTGGTCATAACAGGATAGCGAGGGGCTTATACGAAAAACTTGGTTATCAAACTACTAATGTAATGATGATAAAAGATATTTAGAGAAATCTACTATTTAGTCTAACAAGCGCTTTTTTGGAAAAATTACGTTGAAGACTGGAAAAGATAGAAAGGTGAAGAAAGCTTATGATTAAACCGCGTGCCTTACAGGAGGACGATCGGGTAGCAGTTATTGCTCCTGCTGGGCCAGCAGACGAAGAGAAACTCAAACAGGGTATAGTTGTATTGGAAAATATGTGACTTAAGGTCATCATCGGCCGACATGTGTTGGATGTGGAGGATAGGCTTGCCGTAGACGACGAAAAGAGGCTTGCAGACTTGCATGAAGCCTTTTTTGATCCTACTATCCACGGTATCTTTTGTGCTACTGGAGGATTTGGAACAGCAAGAATTGCTCCTATGATTGACTATGCAAGGATAAATAGAAATCCTAAGATATTCTGGGGATACAGTGACATTACATATCTGCTTAACGCAATTCAAAAATATAGTGACTTAGTTACCTTTCACGGGCCAATGGTGGCAACTGATTTGAATGACGAAGTAAGATCAGCCGAGACAG
The DNA here is from genome assembly GCF_001310895.1 of Virgibacillus halodenitrificans JCM 12304. Taxonomy (GTDB): domain Bacteria; phylum Bacillota; class Bacilli; order Bacillales; family Amphibacillaceae; genus Virgibacillus_Q; species Virgibacillus_Q halodenitrificans. The sequence goes on from NZ_BAZS01000005.1 coordinate 71,619, forward strand.
AATCTTCATTTTCGTCTCTTTTCACTGGAGAGCCCATGACCTATAATTCTTATAAATCTCCTCTTATCCCCATAGCTCATGGCACTGGAGAAGGGCGATTGGTTGGAGGGAATTTAGAGCTGCTTACCAAGGGGCTAGGCACTCCTTTTCAAATAAATACAAAAGGGGCTATTCTACTAATTGAAGAAGTTGCAGCGCCTTCCTTTCTGATTAATGCGATGCTTACTCATCTCAAACAGGCTGGGGTGCTCGATGAAGTCAAAGGTGTGGTCATAGGTGAACTACAAGCGGATGCAGAAGAAAGTAAGAAGATTGAACTCGTACTGGAAGATTTCTTCGCTTGTGCGTCTTATCCTGTTGTGAGGGGATTTCACATCGGACATTGCCAACCTAATTATGGGGTACCATTAGGAACAAACGCAAAACTCACCACGGCGCCGCCTCAATTGTTGATTGAGTCAGGAGTAAAGTAATTTTTTTTAACAATAGAATCAGTCTAAGTTATTAAGCAAGTTAGACTTAAGAAAAATAGGGAGATGAAAAAATGCCTTCAAATCTGAGGAAAATTATATTTTATCTACCGGCTATAATTTTTGGGTTTTTCTATGGAGTATTAGTAATTAGTGGTGAGTTAGTTGATTTGCGTATAGCTATTATATGGTTAGGCTTGTTTGTAATTAGTGGTTTTATTTTGAGTAAGAATTACTTTTGGGGAAGTTCATTTGGTTTGTTGCCTGCAATTCATATAATTTATATGGGAACACGAGATACAGGACAAATAATAAATGAAATACCGATTGGAATTACCATCTTTATTTTTTATATTATTTGCGGTTATATTGCTTATAGAAATAAGATAAACTCAAATTCACATTAAAAAACATAGACTAAAATAAATGACGTGGTATGCTCATTGAATATCTTACTCCGTTCAGACTCTCCAAGAGAAAAAGTATTCCCAACCGGGCAATTTAGTTTAATATACTTTCTTAAAATAAGCCCTGAGAAAACAAGCTTTTATTAGTCAAATAGGTTGTAAGGAAAATTGAAATTATTCTTTAAACTTCTAAGGCTAGTGATATAATGGAAATAAGCAATAATCGCATTTTCTTTAAGGGAGGTCGGCGCATTCCTATCGGTTGTAGTGTCATACGATACGCTATAACGGAAGGAGGTGTTGCCCTTGTCTGTTTTTGAGACTTTGGTTCTAATGATCGCTTTTGCAACACTCGTTATAACGATTATAGACCATAAAAAATAGACCTCCCTTAGTTTACCAGGCTAGTGAGGTCTATTCCTTGCTCGCGCTGACCCCTCTTGAAGGGGAGCGATTCATTGCTGACCGGAGATATTAGCGTATCTTCGGTCTTTCTTAGCTTATGCTTTTTTTCTTCTCTCTATGTTTATTATAACACGAAAAAGTGATTTGCAAACAAGACTGGGGTTAAAAATTGCGTGTGCATGGCAAATTTTTGAGAGCGCTTTAATTTAACTTCCATACTTTCAGCTTTTCTGAATAAGCTTATGTAGCCTTCTGACACCGGGTAAGCTTATTTTTATAGGAAAGGAGGAGAGCTTTCTTTGAAACTGCTTAATATTGATGGGTTTCCTAATGCAGAGTTACTAAATAAAGTTTTGAATTTACACGATAGCATATTTAAGGACGCTGCCACACTGATTAGCAAAGCTGAAAATAAGTCAAAAGTAGTCTTTAATTTAGCTTTGGAGGATGAAGAAATTATTGGTTACAAAATTGGTTACGAGTTAGAACCGAACCTTTTCTATAGTTGGCTTGGTGGGGTTGATGAAAGTCATAGAAACAAAGGTGTAGCTTCCAAACTAATGGATCAACAACATCTGTATTTAATAGAGAAAGGTTATGAAATCGTTCAAACAAAAACTAAAAATAAATGGCGTGGTATGCTCGTTTTGGTTATAAAAAGTGGGTTTGATGTGATCGGAACATATACGGATAATGAAGGCGAACCGAAGATAATTCTTGAAAAAAGATTATAAAAATACATGGCAGTCGAACGCAACAAAGCACAAGAAAATGAGACCAACCTTGTAAAAACTGGTCAGCTAGTTAAGCAAGAAAGGAAAATGTCAGTGGGTATTTGGGAAAGAAAGTTACTTAATACAACTCGTGGTGTTTTTGAAATATTTATAAAAGGTGAAGGAAGACCAGTATGTGTTGCTCATCATTACTCTGTTTTTAACCAAACAGGTGACTATTTTGCAGAATCACTCACAAATGCGAATAGAGTATTTTTAGTTAATTTAAGAGAAACAGGTAATTCAGAGGAAGCAAAAGAGCCTTATCAATTAAGCATGCTGGAAACCATATTTGATTTAGAAGCTATCCGTGAAGAACTTGAATTAGATGAATGGGGATTTGCAGGCCATTCGACTGGTGGAATGTTAGGGATGATTTACGGAATATATTTTTCAAATAGGTTAAGTTTTAACCTCATTGTAGGAGCAGCGGCAAGAGAGTATATGACCTTCTCAAAAGATTGCATTTATAATTCTAATCATCCTAAGTTTTTCAGAATGCAAGAACTGAACGAAACCTTAAAATGTTCAGATCTAACATTAGACAAAAGAAATGCATTAAAAACTGAGAGGACAAAGTTATCGTTATATGAACCTGAAAACTATGATGCACTTTTCTCACGAGACATTATTAAGGGAATATCTGCAATTCGTATGGATTTCTTTAATAGAGAGGTGCAGGTATATGATGTAACGAAAAAGTTGGAATTAATATCATGTCCTACTTTAATAATTTGTGGAAGATATGATGTCCAGTGTCCGGTTAAATACTCAATTGAAATGCATGATGGGATTGCTAATTCAAAATTAGTTATTTTTGAGAAAAGCAATCATTATCCTTTTCTGGAAGAAGCAGAACGATTTAAGAAAGAATATAAATTATTTATAAAGGAATATCTTCAGTAGTGCTCACAGCTATTTTTTGATTATCTAGACAAAAAACTGAAAAGTAGGTGTTTAATTGATTTTACATACTGAAGTTTTTGGGGATGGGGAGCCCATCGTATTCCTCCATACTGGGTTGCAAACGGGTATGACAGATTTCGAATATCAACGAGAATATTTTAAAGAAAAATATAAAGTGATTCTTCCAGATTTACGTGGTCATGGGAAATCGGGAGAAAAAGACCTTTCCAATTTTTTTGAGGATTCAGCACAAGACATAGTTTTTGAGCAACTAAGCAATATTGTGAGAACTGCACGGAAAAGTTAGGTTTGGGGGTGATAACGATGGAAAAAGAATTAGAGCGGGCTATTGCCAAACGAAAAAGTGGCAATCATAAAGAGTCGAACGAGCTGCTAATGAGATTGGTGCTGGACTTTCCCGACAATGCATCGATTAATTATCATTGTGCTTGGAGCTTTGATTTATTAGGAGAAGAGTCTAAGGCAGTTCCTTTTTACGAAAAATCGATCAGATTAGGGTTGGCTTTAAATGAACTGGAGGGAGCGCTGTTAGGATTAGGCAGTACATATAGAACATTAGGAGAATACGAAAAGTCAAAAGAAACCCTTCAAAAAGGAATTGAAGCCTTTCCAAATAATAAAGCTATTCAAACGTTCTATGCGATGACCTTATACAACTTGAAGGAGCATAGTAAAGCAATGGAGCTGTTGCTCAAATGCTTGGTAGATACAACTTCTGATGATGAAATTATTAGTTATAAAAAGGCTATTAAGTTCTATTCTGATAAATTAGATGAAATTTGGAAGTGATTGTGTTTAATGAATATTATGAAACTTGATTTTTGTGCAGCGTAATCGTTTTTATAAAAAACAAAAATCACAATGATAAATTACTTAATTAAAAATTGGATTAATTTTTAGAAGAGTTAAAGAAGCAATATGAGTAGGTCATTGAACACTGTATCAGAGGCGTGAAAATTATACCAAATTATAAGGGGAGAATTTTATTGAAACAAGCTTTGCTAATTATTGATGCACAGCAAGAACTTATTGATGGTAATGCGAACGAAAAGAGTGTATGCAATAAAGATAATTTGTTGGATAATATTAATAAAGTGGTAAATAAAGCAGTAATCTCGTGTAGCTTAGTTGTTTTTATAAGAGATAAAGATGTCGCGGAAGGCCGAGGGAAAGGATTTGAAATTCATTCCGAAATTGATATACCCAAAGAAGCGAAGATATTTGATAAACAAGCAACAAATTCGTTTTATGGAACGACACTATTAGAGTTTTTGCGTGATAACATGGTCGAACACCTTGTTGTTATGGGTTGCAAGACAGAGCATTGCATTGATACTGCAGTAAGAACGGCAACGGTAAATGGACTCGACGTGACTTTAGTAGGAGATGGCCATTCCACAACAGCTTCACAATCCTTAACTGCTGAGCAGATTATCGCCCACCACAATGAAGTACTTCATGGACACTATAATGTTGATAATTTTTCTGTGGTCAGAAATGCAGATGACAACTTATTTACACCTAATCACGATGAATATCGATAATTAATATTTATTATTATAAAGGGAGAGTGATTTTGAATGTGTGGGATTTGTAAGTAATCATCAGGCAAGAGATTCAGAGTTACCAAATTATCGCAAAAAGATATTAAGTTCAATAGAGACAGATCTATTAAATGACGACAATGTAATGGCTCTCTTCTATGGTGGTTCCATCGGAAATGAAAATACAGATGAATATTCTGATATTGATCTAAGAGTAGTTGTAAAGCCTGAAAAAATAAAGGAATACGTTGTTAATAAAAGGAATCGAGCTCAAGAATGGGGGAACGTCCTTTATTTTGAAGAAGTAAACCCCTTATCAGTTTACACTGTTGCTCATTATGATTGCTTTATTAAAGTTGATACTTTTTATTATATCCCTAGTGATATCCACCCCTCTTTATGGTTGCAAAATATTAAAATTATAAAAGATACGGATAAAATGATGGCTAAGATTTTAGACAACTCAATGTTACTTACTTATGAGCTATCCCTAGACGGATTAGAGTTATGGAGAACGAAATTTTTTGCGCATTTTCATGAGGCATATAGAAGAGTTATGAGAAAAGAGTATTTTTATGCTATGAAATGTATAGATAATTTAAGGTTATCAATTATCGCTGGATGGTATATGGAAATCGGAGTTCAACCAAATACGTTTGGTGATTGGGCCAGATATGAAGGTGAAAGAAGTAATTTAGAAGAATGGCAGCAGTCGCTTCTCAAAAGTTGGGATTGTCGACGGGATCCAGTAGAGATTTTAAATGTCATGAAATGTATAGCTCATGAATTTAAAAAAGTACATCATTCTCTTTGTTATAAATTAAATATTGATGAGAACCCTGAGTGGTTAGCTAAAATTATAAACATGGTTATATGAATTTAACACACTGCTCTTCAAAAGTGTACTTATTTTTAATTGGCATGTTTCCTCCACCTTCCGCTTGGAAGACTAAGAATTAAAAAGATATTAAAATTCAATGAAATTACTGAGGTGATTTTATGAAGAAAATTGTTCTAATATTAATTTTATTCAGTATGCTTTTTGTTGTGGCTGCTTGCACATCAGATGAAGCAGTTCAAAAAGAGATTACTCTCCCAAAAGATGCTCCTGAATTTGTAACGAGAGCTGATTTTGACAAAATTGATTGGGAAAAGGAAGCAGTTGAATTCGGGGATAGAAATATTATTGGAAATGAAAATAAATCTGGTGTGATTGGTGTAGATATGCCCAGCTTAAATGGCCAAAAGTGGATGTGGCATCTTTGGGGAATTGAAAATCCTGTAAACACAGATCTAACAGTTGTTGGTTTTCATAAAGAAACAGGAACCGTTCATCAAATACTAACAAATGGATGGTCCGTATCTCTTGGTGGAGCAAACAATGGTGCAGATGCACATACACCAACTTCAGTAAAAATACCAGAGCCAGGAAAATGGGCTATGCTACTTTATACGGATAATGAATTATTTGACATATTAATATATGAAATAAATGAATAGTTTTTAGCAAAAATATTTGTACCAATATTTGGTTGTGAAAGAAGGAGTGATTTCAGATCAAAAAAGTATGACTCAAGAAATCAAGGGCAGCAGATTATATTTCCATCCTTGATAGTTGACGCTGTAAAGATATAAACGAAGATTAGCAGCTTTTGATACTACGTATATGGTGATACGTGAAATGTTATAATAAATTAAAGTATTCAGGGAAAAGGTGATCATTATATGGATACAGCTAAGGAACGTTTACTTAAAATTATTGATGAAATACCTGAACAAGAAGTGGGTAAAATTTTGGATTTTGCAGAGTATTTAAAGGCTAAAAGAGATAAAAGGATGTCTGAAGATTTAACAAAAGCTAGTGAGAGTAGCTTAGATTTTTGGGATAATGACATCGATGACGAGGTTTGGAACAACGTATTATTAAGTTGACATTGTTTTAAAATCAGCTTATTAAGTGAATTGAACACATACAAGCAATGTCCAGTTTTAAAGTATAAGCTATTTATAATGCAGCAGGATGGAAAAACGAAATTTAAATAATTACTTGGAATGAATAGCGGGCGGTTTCAGAAATAAAATTATTCCAATATTAATATTATTCAGCATGCCATGCCTTATGGCTTATTGCATCTTAGATAAAACGGAAAAAAGTTTTTTTCCCTCAAAAAAATTTCTTGCAAAATCTGTTGTCGTGAATTTGCAAGTAGCTGTGAATTGTTAAAGAGCTTGATAATGTACCTGAGAATAGGGTTGTAACCGTAATAAAAAAATGCATATGACAAAATACATATTTAGGGTGAGAAGCGGATGATTGGGATAAGTATTGCGACGAAATGGGAGTATGAAGCGACGTTAGAGTACTTTGGCATAAAGGATAATGAACGCTTAAGTTATCCCTACGGTGAGTATTTCTTAAGAACAATTAGTGACATTGAACTTATTTTTTACAGCACTGGTGTAAGAAAAGTAAATGGTGTTGGTGGCAATCAATGATTTCAAAATTCAACTTATCTAAAGTGATCGTTGCTGGTACATGTGCAGGTATAGATGATAGCTATAATAATCTAGATATTTTTGTGCCTTATAAAGCCGTTCAATATGATTGCACAGTAAAAGAAGTTGAGCCTTTAATCAAACAATCCTTCACAGTCGATATTGATCTATCAAAATACGGTAGTGATTTTCATACTGGAGTAATTGGTACCGCTGATAAAGCAGTAGTAATGTGGAAGGACTATTTGGAACTGAAAGAAAACGAAATAACAATTGCAGATACGGAAGCTGGAGCAATTGCTTACATATGTAAGAAGAATGATGTTGAATGCATTATTATAAAAGGGATCTCCGATTTCTCGACGGATGAAAGCAGTTCCGATAAATATGAATCGAACATGGAACAAATTAATATCTATTTAGAAAACACCCCTAAAGTTATGAAAAAAATTTTTGGAGAATATTTAAAGAGATTTATATAACTAATTGTAAAGTTAATAAAAATCATGTGTATTATTAATGAAAGGTATGTCATCGCTGTCTTTTTATGTATCAGAGCTTTTTAGTTGCTTGGTAATGTGCGGGAATTGGGTCTAATTGTTGAGTTCGAGATGGACCCGAAAAAGACTATAATCCAACTTAGAAGTTACTTTACTAAAATAGTGAATGCAGTTGTCTAGGTTATGTTCCAAATAAGAATCTGCTCAGAGGATGCATTAATTGCACCTATAAAATTAATGGGAGTGTTCTATGTGAAGAAGCATCTCGTAGTTTTATCCCTAATAATAATGGTAGGTTTACTGGTCGCTTGTTCTTCTAATTCGAATAACGAGTCAGGCAACGAATTAGAAGTTTCAAAGGAAGAAAGTGAAGTACAAAAAATTTCGAGTAGGAATGATGAGACGATAATAGAAAAGAACTGGGAACTATCTCCTGAATTTATTCATTTTGTTGAATATGAAAGCGGAGAAAAAGGTTCTTATGAGATTAGGGGAAATAAAGACGGAATGGGAATTACAGGACCATTTCCAATTATGGCAAAAGATAGCCAGAAATATATGTGGTTTTATTTTGGATCAGAGAATATCTATGATAAACCTGTAAAAATAAAAGCTATAAAAAAAGGAGAAGAAGATAGTATTGATGTCTATTCGGGTACCTTTTTCGAGAGTGCTGAGGTAAGTCCTGAAAGTGTAAATATGCCCTCGCGTTTACGCTTTCCATCAACAGGAACATGGAAACTCCTCGTATATATCGAAGAAGAACTTTTCGATACAATTATTGTAAAGGTTGAATAAATTTTCTAACTAGGAAATTTGATTTTAGGCAGATTTAAATCTGAGGGGTGCAACCAATGAATGGAATCATTATTTTGGTTCATATTTTATTAGTAAGTGTTTCATTGATAGGTTGTGATAATAATAATTCAAATCTTAATCCATCTAATGACAAGACTAACAATCCTAATAATGTAATTAATGAAGGTTCCACTGATTATCAAGGTGTTATTCTAGAAATTAATGAATCCAGTGTTACTGTTGGGACAGATAATGTGGATTCCGAAGCATCATATCCAGCCTTTGAAGTGTTTGTTGATAATCAAACGAAAATTGTAGGGATTATTAATAAATTCTCAAAACTTAAAGTTGATCAGAAAGTAGAAATTCTGGTGAAGGGTAAGTGGAATAATAACCCGAATAACAAAATGGTCGCCACTAAAATTATTGTTAGTAATAAATGAGGCAAAACGGCAAATAAGGGTTTATCTGAAAGGAAAACTGAACGGATTAAATTTACTCTATTCAAAAAAATTATAACAGTAATTTCGCTTATTTTTTAAAAGGTACATAGGCTGTATTTGATCTACCATCTGATATAGAGGAGAAAAAATTATGAGTAAACCATTTATCGAACAAGTACATTATATTCGCATTCCTGTAAGAAATTTAGAGCAGTCTGCACAATGGTATAGAGATGTACTAGGCCTTCAGTTATTAAGCATTACAGATGACCCTTTGGCGATTATTAAAGTAAATGAAGGTCCTTTTTTACTTATCTTGGTTCCTACTGATGATGAAACTTTTGCACATTTTACAATTGATAATGAACAAGCTTTTAGCATTGGTTTTACTAGCTCAAAATTAACTGAATTTCATCAACAATTAATTGATAATCAAGTTACGGTAGAAGATATTGAAGAAGATAACGGCCATGCCTATTTCCACTTTTATGATCCAAACGGTAATAAGCTTCAAGTACATTGGTGAGATAAAAAAATTGTCCTATTTCGTTTTAATACTTTTAAACTGAGGTGTGGTATGGAGATTAGAAAAGCTAATTTAAACGACGCTTTAGGTGTTGCGAAAGTACAGGTGGATAGTTGGAAAACTACATATAAAAATATTGTACCAAATGAGTATTTAGAACAGATGACTTATGAAAACAGAGCGATAAAGTGGAAGGATATTCTTTCTGGACAGGATGTATTTGTTGCGGAACATAAGGGTGAAATAATTGGCTTCTCCAATGCCGGTGAAGAAAGAACGGGTAAATATCCTGATTATACGGGTGAGTTATATGCAATTTATATCCTTAAGGAACACCAAGGAAAAGGTATAGGAAAATTATTGCTTAACTCTGTCGTTGATAAATTAAAAGATAAAAATATTTATTCAATGACCGTATCCGTATTGGAAGAAAATAAATCAAGGCTATTTTATGAGCATCTTGGAGCAAAGAAAATAGATAGGAAAAGGATAGAGATTTCAGGTAAGTGGTTATATGAGCTTGTTTATGGTTGGAAAGATACAAAAGAAATAAAAAAATAATCCTTTCATTCTCGCTGCCACAAGTATATATCTGCGATTCTTTCGTATTAACAGCATTTTATTCTTATAGTTGATCAAAAATAAACAAAAGAAGGTACTATAGTGGAAGTTATTACAGAGAAATTAATATACATAGCCTTATTTATCTTTATTATTCATTCTATAGAAACGCTTGCCTATGCAGTAAGATTATCGGGTGCAAGAGTAAAAATGATTGCTTCGGCATTATCCCTTTTTAATATAATGGTAATGGTTTCGAGATTGGCAAATATGATGCAGCAACCTTTTACTGGTAGCTTAATAGATACTGCGCCAACTAGTAATGCACAGGAATTTGTAGCGACGCAATTTCGTTTTCTTATAGGAGCTTCAACGATTGGAACTATATTTGGATTACTATTGCTCCCCACCTTTATAGCCTTGTTTTCAAGGGCAATCATACATTTATCAGAAGAGAAGGGTTCTGTTCCATCCTTATTTAAAAGGATTTTTTCTCTACAGTATATTAGGCGTGGAGTGACCCATTTTAGCTTACCTAAATTTTCATATCTAAGAGATACGAAGATAAAGGATATTCCAATAAGATTATTCCTAATAAATATGATAATAACAGCAATATACACAATTGGCGTACTGTCAGCACTATATGCTGCTTTATTAGCACCTGAGCGAGCATCCACGGCTATCATGGCTTCAGGTTTAATAAATGGGATGGCAACAATCTTGTTGGTTATTTTCGTTGACCCGAAAGTCTCTGTAGTTGCTGATGATGTTGTTAATCAGAGAGGAAGCTATCAAACTCTAAAAAATATTTCCTTGATGATGGTTACCTCAAGATTGTTAGGCACATTGTTGGCTCAACTGTTCTTTATCCCTGGGGCAAAATATATTGCTTGGTTTACGCAGTTTATTGTTTGATGGTTACTCTATTGAGAGCTCTTTGAAAGGAGTCTATCTGCAAGAGAAAAATGGTGATAGTTTTCTGGCAAGTGATTATACTTTTCATAACAGTTTTCAAAATAGGAGAATAAGAATATGAAATTTAAAACAAATGACGGACTAGACTTATATTTTGATATAGGAGGAAAAGGAATTCCTTGCATTTTCCTTCATGGGGGGCCAGGGTATTGGAGCAAATCATTTCATCACTATTCTAAAGTACTCTTGGAAAAGAAGCTTAATATGATTTACTTAGACCAAAGGGGTTGCGGCCGTTCAGGACATAGCCTCCGCAAGGATTATTCTTTAAATAAATTAGTAAATGATATTGAGGAGTTGAGAGTTTTTTGGGAATAAATGAGTGGATAGTCATGGCACACTCATTTGGCGGGATACTTGCAGTAAATTATGCAAACCAATACCCCGAGCAAACGAAAGGATTAATCCTATCTAATGTAACACTTAATATGTACGATTCCTTTGCTCACCAAATGAAAAAAGGATCTGAAATATTGAGAACAGAAATAAAGGAATTATCAGCAAAAAGTATAAGTACATTTATAGAGGATTACTTTTCAGTTGTTGGAAAATTAATGGAGATTAATCAGTATTTTAATTTTCAATACGTTGATGTAGCAAATAAGAGAGCAATAGACATAATTGACGAGATAGGTTTAAATAGTGATCCTGATTTTCAAGGATTTATTTTTTCATCAGAGGAGTTTTTTCAGGATTTTACTACATTAACAAACCAGATTTCCAGCCCTACGCTAGTCATAGCAGGCGCATATGATGATGCGGTTGGGCCTTCGCACCATAAATTGTTTGGATTTAAAAATTCTACTGAAGTCATGCTAGCAAGTGCTCACCATCCCTACATTGAAAACCAGTCAGAGTATAAAAATACCATTATGAATTTTATAGATAGTAAGTTTAGTAAATAGACGTCTTCACATTTTCTCGTAATAGGAAGCTTTTCCAGAAAATAAGTGTTTCAGTTGTATTATTTAAAATGCAAAAAGATATAGAGAAAGGAGTGGCCATAAATTTACAGAATTGCAATTTTATCCGATATTCATGGAAATATATACGCGCTAAATGCTGTATTAAAAAACGCTAAAGAAAAATCGGTGGACTTCATTTACTGTCTCGGTGATATGATTGGGATTGGACCTTTTACAACGGAGGTTTTGGATGCCTTATTTGAGTTAGAAAATATCCAAATGATTACTGGAAATCACGATGAATCAGTATTAGCAGTTTTAAAGAATGAACCTTATCCAAAAAGCAGAATTAATGTTACTCCACACCACGAATGGATTTCAGAAAAACTAAAAATCCATCATATAACTGCATTAGAAAGCTTATCACGAATATTAACTCCAACTTTTTATGGTCAAAACTTCCATCTAATTCACTATCCTATGAATCCATCAATGTATAAGGCGCATATAAGCAAAGATCCTTTTGATTTGGTTGGCACTCCTTCACCAAAAAATTTCTCAAATGTCTCTGGACTCAGTCATTTTTCTTTAATCTGCTTTGGACATGACCACAAAGAGCATCACTTTGAATGGAATGACAGGACATTTTACAATAGTGGTTCTTTGGGTTGTTTTAATGAACCGTATGCAAGGTATGGAATAATTGATATCGAGAAAAATGGATTTCATATTATGCAACAATATGTACCTTATGAATTAGATGTGTATATCAATGAGTTAAGAAAGATTGATTTCCACGTAAAGATGTTGTATTGCGGATATACGAATAATACTGGGTTATGTTAATTTAAATAATTCAAGTTTCGCGGTTAGTTGCGAATATTGTTTAATTAAAAGTTGTCTTTACGTAATCAGTTAAATAGTCCGATATTTTATTTTGATTTATAATGAAGGTAAGGAGGGATATAAGATGAAATGGGAAGAAGCCCGGGAGTTATTTCCTAATCAGTTACTTTTAGTTTCCATTTTAAATTATCATTATGAAGGTAACAAAAAAATAGTTGATGAGGTAGCCCCAATACGAGCAATCAAAGACGAAGAAGCGAATAAAGCTTTTTTTAATGCGGAGGAAGGGACGATGGTTTACCATACTGGGAATACAGATTTTGTAATTCACATACGTAAAGATCCTTTTATGAAAGTGAGAAGAAGGTATTGAATCTATTTTATGAGGGACAGCTTATAACGACTTCTTTAACTCTTATATTTCGTGGGAAAACTCTGCGAATAGATGATGTTGTAGTGGATACAGGTTCCTCTCATACCGTTATTTCCCCAGACGTTTTAGAAACAATTGGTGTGACATATGAAAATGGAGACACGATTTATGAAGCATATGAGATTGGCGGCAGTGTTCCATTTTATACTAAAAAAATGGACGAAATACGGATAGACTCATACATTATGAAAGACTTCCAAATAGATGTTGGAACATTGCCTAAGGATCATAGCGCCTTACTCGGATTAGATGTTTTAAAACAATATAATTTTGTTATTGATTTAGGAAGCCTAGAATTGTATCCTTCTATGATTGAAAAAAAAGATTAGTATAAAAGTATACCCCAATCCAACCTTTTTTTTGTTAGACAAAACACTCACATCAATTACTCCAGATAGGAACCCTCCATATTATTACTACTTTAAGTAGTTACCGCATGAGAATTAAAATTATTCTTTAAACTTATTAGGTAAGTGATAAAATATAGAATATATAATGAATTATAGACTATAAAAAATAGACCTCCCTTCATTTAGCAGCCTAGTGAGGTCTATTCCTTGCTCGCGCTGGACCCTCCTGAAGAGGAGCGATTCATTGCTGACCGGAGATATTAGCATATCTTCGGTCTTTTTATGCTTTTTTAAAAATAAATTTTCAATTATGGAAATAATTTGAAACATTTCCTTTTTATAATCGTACATCTATATAAAAAGAGGGAGGCACATTTATTTAATATAAAGATGTTGGATTAGTACTGAAATAATAACTAATAAATAAAGGTGGTAGCATATGTTGAAGAATTTCATTAGTGGCGTAATTACAGTTTTGTTTTTGATAATTATTAATATTATCTTAAACGATCTGACTGACACTCATTTTATAGATGTTATGTTGTTTGTCGGTATAGTAATTTCTCTCATTATCATGTTTTTTTCTTCTTCAGGAGGTTTTACTACGAAGTATACAGACCTGGCCATGGGAAATCCAGCAAATGATAAAAGTGACAAAAATTTTAAGTTTTCTCCTAATATTCCCTTCATCGTTTCAGTAACTTATGCGTTGGCCGGATTACTTGCGATCTTGTTTATTTATGTAGACTATTTCTTTTAGGATGTAATAACATAGATCATTTATCCAGTACTTTGAATTTTAAGCGCTCAGGGGGATCTGCATTACAATCCCCCTGATCCAGTAGTCACTCTTTATTATATGGCACTCTGCCAAACCATTCATAACGGCGAGTGGAAATAAAACGGTAAACAGGATCCCCTATATTTTTCACAAAAGGAAGATAGAGCAAAAAAGCCAAAGGCATTGTAGCGAGCAGTAAAGAAAGAATTTTGCGCACAGTATTAAATCCTGTTAGCACCCGTTTATCTTTTGTATACATATAAATTTCGTCATACATATTTTTATAGTTATTGACTCTTTCTTTAATCGAATCACTTACTTCCTGAACAGGGTACCAGAAAATGGCGTTATTCCAATCCAATCTTTTCAGTACAGCTTTCACTGTACGACATAGAGGGCATTCAGCATCGAAAAATACAATATGCTTATTCATACGGTTATTACTCCCTTCTGGTTCTTTCCGCTTTTCCTATTTTTATTGAATGAGTTCATCTTCCATTTTCCCTTCAGTGACCATTGCAAATCATATAGTTTGAAAAATACAGAAGGCTTTTGGCTAATTAAAAATGAAGTAATTAGTAATCCTTAAAGGAGATTTCGGTTAAGAAAAAAGAGAAGCCCTTAAAAAAGAAGCTTCTCCGCCAACACTAACCGTTCTGTTTTGCGAATCGTTTTGAAAGCTGTGCTAGTAATTCAGGTTTGTCATCACGATGCATGACAACTTCAATAAACGTTAGACAATCATGATTATTTTCCGCTGCTTTTAATGCTTCTTCCAGTTCCGTTTCCGTCTGCACTTTGTATGTCAGGCTTTTTCCTTCAGGGCTGAATACTTCAGGCAGCTTTTTGTAATCCCACATCGGAATATCATTATAGCTTGGTTTTCGCCGTGAATGGCACGTTCAACGGTGTAGCCGTCATTATTAATTAAGAAAATAATTGGTTTGATTTTCTGATCGAGCATGGTTGAAAGCTCTTGTGCTGTTAATTGGAACGAACCGTCTCCAATTAGAAGAATATTACGTCGGTTCATATCGGCAAGCTGTGAACCTAATAATGCCGGAAAAGTAAAACCGATGGATCCCCAAAGTGGCTGCCCAATAAACATGGTATTTTTCGGTATGGCCATCGTTGCGGCACCATAGTAAGAAGTTCCTTGTTCTGCCAACAATACATCTTTTTCTTTCATAAAATGAGATAGACGCTCAAAGAAGCGATTTTGTTTTATGTTTTCTTCTTTTACTTCAAAAGCATTTTGATTTAGCTGTGACTGAAGAGGAAGTATATTAAGTTCCTCTGAATTTTTTTGTGTAACTCTTTCGCTAAGTGCTAATAGCGCATCCTTCATTGTAATTGGTGCATACTTTTGTTTCGTAGTAATTACAGAAAATGGTGTAATCTGAATCAGATCTTTATCAGAAAAGTTATAAGAGAAGCCACCTGTCGTTGAATCGGTCGGTTTAGCACCAATTTGAATAATACAGTCCGCTTCATCTACACGTTTTTGTAAATAGGGAGCACTTAGCTCGCCATTATAGACACCAATAAACTGTGGATGTTCTTCGTTAAAAGCGCCTTTTCCTCCACTTAAAATAGTGACAGGGATTCCTGTTTTGTCAGCGAGCGCGAGTAATTCTTCCCGGTTTTCATAACGGTTTACCTCGTATCCTGCTAAAATAACAGGTTGCTTTGCCTTGTCAATCATTGGAGTTAGCTCAGAAAGCATTTGGCTGAGCGCTTCATGATTACTTGTCGCTACTTCATCATGTAAGGGACTTTCCGGTTTGTTTGCGGGTTTATCATATACATCAATTGGCAAGGTAATGTGAACAGGGCGCTTCTCTGTCATACTGGCAAGCAATACACGGTCAATTTCTTGTGCAGCGTTTTCTTGGGTTAACAAGGTTTGAGCTACCGTCACCTCTTGAAACATTCTGGAAAAATGATCAAATTTGCCATCGCCTAATGTATGATGAACATATAGACCATTGTCCATCACCTTTGTTGTTGGCGCGCCAGTAATTTTAACGACAGGTACATGTTCAGCATAGGACCCAGCAATTCCATTGATGGCACTTAATTCACCAACACCAAAAGTCGTGATTAAGGCAGCAAATCCGTTAATACGCGCATAGCCGTCCGCAGCATAAGCGGCATTTAACTCATTACGATTTCCAACCCATTCCATTCCTTCATAATCAATAACATTGTCTAAAAAAGCCAAATTATAATCACCAGGAACGCCAAACATATGGCGAATTCCTAGTTCAGATAAACGATCCAATAGATAATTTCCAACTGTATATTCATGTTTCATTAATCGCACCTCAAATCAGTATTTTTCTGTTTTTAGATTTAACATATATAACTTTTCTATACGATGGCTGGCGAGACATCCTTAATTAAAAGAAATTAGACCAACGGAACTTAATTAAAACTAAAAACTCAACGCTGTTATTAGGTCAACTAACTTGACCTTAAATAAAATGGTAACACCAGATGGAATATAGGTCAACTTTATTGACCTAAGTGAGTTATTTTATATATAACCCCTCGCTCTAAAGGGGATGCTAATACAAAAGATGTTGAGATTTTGTTATTCTTTTATCAGGAGGTACAAACTAAATGGATAAAAAACGTGAAGAACAATTAAATGAGACACTAATGCTTTTTTATTTCGCTTACCGCACATTTACAAATGAACCTGATCGCATTCTTGAAGAGCATGGAATCCAACGTCTGCATCATCGCATTTTATTTTTTGTAGCTCGAACCCCAAACATAAGTGTGCACGAGCTTTTGAAAACATTAGAAGTAAGCAAACAAGCATTGCACGCTCCAATGCGACAGCTAATTGAGATGGGATATATAACAAGTGAACCCGCGGAATATGATCGACGTGTCCGAGAGCTTTGTTTAACAGAAAAAGGGCAAAAGCTTGAGAGGCAATTAAGCAATGTTCAACGTGGCAAAATGAATGCCATCTTTGAAACGATGGGGCCGGATAGCGAGGAAACCTGGAAGCAGGTTATGAAAAAAATTATTGATAATGAGAAGGACGAGTAATAGTTGAGGATGTATGGTTAGTGGGATTTTTTAAAATATAAAGCAGACTCGTTCATATTTTAGTAGGAGGAAAGACAGTGAATTCTAAACATATCGTTAAATATCTTACAAATTCAATAATAGTAATTCTGCTATTAATCGCATATGGGTTTTATTCTATCATCATACAGAAGCTGTTGAGGATGTAGAAGTAAAAAAGGTAGATTGTACAACAAAAGAGCATGTGAATGTGAACGATAAAAAGATACTGTGTAAGGAAGATTATTATTTATTTGTTAATGGTGAAAAGGTAGTAGTAGAAGATAAAAACACGTGGAGCTTAATAAAAGAAGATAAAAAATATGATCTTGAATATGAATGGCATGCGTTTCATACACCTAAAGTGAAAACAATAAATATAGCAGGTGAAGGGAATAAAAAGCATTAGAATAAATATTATTAGGGCGGAAATTTATTGAATGTGAATTGGACTCCAATAATATTGTGTGTACAAATCTTTCGTTACACACGCCTTGCTTTATGACACGTGAAAGAAGGGGGAGGTTAGGTGTTAACTCGAGTCATTCAACAATTTAATCTTAGGGTATTATCTGTTAATGAGGTAGAAGATTCCTGTAGTTCCACAGTGTATAAATGTAATTTACTTAACGGTGAAATTATTTTTTTGAAGATTCCTTACACAAAATTGAAGTATGAGCGTGAATTGGAAGCATATCAGATATTAAAAGATAAAGTTTCCATTCCGCAAATGTTAGATTACTGGTCTGGGGATGAAACGTGTCCAGGCGCTTTCTTACTTTCTGAGTTAAAGGGGAAGCCGTTAACAAATAAAGATTTACCCAAAGTAGCTTTTCAAGTTGGAGAACTTCATGCTTCCATGCACCAAATTCAGCCATCTTCGCAGTTAAGTGGAATACGAAATGAATTTCCGAACTGGGCAAATTTTGTGGAGCGCCAATTTTATAGTTTCGCTGAAGATGTACAGAAAGTGATAAATGAAAATTTATACACACAGGCTTTGAAAAAGTTTGAAAACATGAAACTACAGCTCCCACCTTCTGATGGTCCAAGTTTTATACACATGGATTTTCGTCCGGCAAATATAATTATTGATGGAGAGAAAGTCTCTGGGGTCATAGACTTTGAGAGCGTGCGATTTGGTTCAACAGAAATTGATTTCACCAAAATATATCGTGATTATTTAAGTTTTGATGATGAGTTGTTTCAGTCATATCAAGAGGGCTATAAGAACATAAGACCATTACTAGATTTAGAGGTCGTATTACCCTTTTATCAATTTACCGATGCTTTTAATAGTATTGGCTGGTGTAAGCGGCGCGGTTTGGAGAAAAATGCATCTTTTCTTGAAGAAAATCTTTCTATCTTAAAAAGGATGTTAATCTGAGAGACAACCCGTCTTACTTCATAAATAAAGAGCAGTGGGAAAGGGGGAAATTGTTTGTCAAAAGGGTTACTTCACCATATAGAAATATACGTTTCTGATTTAAAGAAATCTGCTGAGTTTTGGGGATGGCTACTCGAAGAATTAGGGTACCGCTCCTATCAAAAATGGGAGTATGGACAAAGCTGGAAGATAGAAGATACATATATTGTTTTTGTACAAACAGAGGAAGGCTTTCTTGATGTTTCGTACCATAGAAAGCGGGTAGGTTTAAATCATGTGGCGTTTCACGCTGAATCCAGACAACACATAGATGAGATGACCGAGAAGCTAAACAATAGAGGAGTCACCATACTTTATCAAGACCAGCATCCATTTGCTGGCGGAGATGATTATTATGCTATTTACTTTGAAGATCCTGATAGAATAAAAGTAGAGCTTGTGGCACCTTAACGAAAAAAACCCGATTTATTAAATCTTTGTAATATAAATTGTGCTAAAATTAACTTAAATCAAAATATGAATGAAGGTCGGAATTAGAAAACGAGGTATTAACAGATGTGGAGAAAAATAGAATGTCTTGCTGTTTATACAAACGATATTCGTAAATCAATTAATTTTTATCAATCACTTGGGTTAACAAAAGCGTGGGAAGCATACCAAGATGATGAAAAACAATGGCAACTTGTAGGTATGCGATTTCCCGATGGTAATTCTGAATTAGTGTTAAAAAACAATCCGGATTTAAACTTTGCTGAGACGGAGATTGTAGTTGAAGATGTTAAGGCTATCTATGAAGCTTTAAAATTTGATACTGAAGTTGAATGGATTCGCACCCCATTTCCTAATAGTTTAGGTGGACATGTGGCAGTAATGAAGGCTCCAGACGACAATGTATTTGTGTTAGTAGGGAAATGATGGAACATTAAATTGATATAACACTTAATTAACGTTTTATTAGGGGATGAATATGTTGCCAAAAGAAAAAATAGTTATCCGAACAGCAAATACCAAAGATGCACCAAGAATTTTACAAATTGAGCGTGAAGTCGTGTCAGAAGAGACTTTTTTGATAACTTCATTAGAAGAATTTGATAAGACAGTAGATCAGCAAAGTGATTGGATAGAAAATATGATACATAACGATAGAGAAACGATGCTGGTTGCTGAATATTCCGGGCAAGTAGTAGGGTGGATCGTGTTTATGTCACAAAACAGAATAAGGTTATCTCACACCGGTTCCTTTGGAATGATGATTGAAAAAAACTTTAGGAATATGGGCATTGGGAAATTATTAATAAACGGTATATTGGATTGGGCGGAAGTAAATCCATGTATTGAAAAAGTTTCTTTAGGTGTTTTTTCAACAAATAAAAGAGCAATAGCTTTATATAAAAAGATGGGATTCATAGAAGAAGGGCGAAAAGTTAGAGAGTTCAAGATAAGTGACACGGAATATGTTGATGATGTCTTAATGTATAAACTCGTTTAATTGTTATTAGGTTAACGAAAGTCCGTCCAAAAATGATTTGTATTCTCCATCCTGCTTATGTAGATATTTGTTTGAATTCTTCATAACAAGGAAAATATTAAGTATGAAGATTCAAAAGCAGGAAAAAAGGAGGTGCTTTTTATGAACTGGACCCTTCCTGTTGGTTTAGCCATCGGAACATTTATCGGAATTTATATAACATCCCAAGCAGTTTTCCAAAGTTTAATCGGTTCTTTTGCTGCATTGCTGATTGGTCTTATAATTTCACTTATTTTATACAAGAGAAAAAGAGTATAAAGCAATAATCTGGATTTTTCTTATAACAAATTTCCTTGAATATCAACTTAATTATCAACTTAGAACTTATTTTATAGGAGGTATAAAGTGAGTATCGATAATAAAACTACTGAAGAAAAAATGGATCAACAGAGAAATGACATAGAGAGAAAAAAGCATTATGACACAGTAGTTGGTTTAGGCTGGAAGAACTTTGGAATAGCATTTTTTGTGATAGTGATAGCTATTGTAATATATGTTTTTTTCTTTCGTTAAGTATGTGAAAGTATATTTTTCAGCACCCTATAGAAAGTTTCCCTGAAGTGCGTAAAAAGAAGGGGGGATTAAAAGAGTGCCTGTTTGCCAGAACTGTAAGAACAAATGGAGTTGGAAACAAACGATCAAGAAAACTACCACCTTAGACCCCGCTATGATTTGCCACCAAACCCAAAGGTCAAAAACAAAATGTGCATTATTAACTCCTATCATTCTATTACCCTTGCTATTGAATATATTTTACGAACCAGGCATCCATGTTTTGATATTACTATTTATTTTCTTCCTTTTAGCTATGTCGCTATTCCCTTTTTTAGTTGAGCTAAGCAGTGAAGAAAAATATATTAATTTCTTTGAGAAATGAAGATGGCTGATTGAAGAGGGAGGAAGTCTTTTAACGTTCATAAATAGTATCTATACTACGATGTAATAGTTTAATATACGATGTTATGGGAGGATATGGGATGAAAAAGTTACCTTTTCTTTTATTTTTATTTTTGATAGCGCTTACTGCATGTAGTTATGATTCGGATAATCCAGCTTCCTCTCAGGATAATGATAAGAAAGCTTCCGAACAATCAGCCCATAGCTCAGCGACGGAAGCAGATACAACAAAGGAAGAAGTCCCAAGCTCTTTTTCATTTACATATAAGGATCAACAATTTGAAGTTGTCTATTATTATAAGAGCTTCCTGGAGTATATCGAAAAGGCAGAACAGCAACCTGAAAATTTAAATGGTTTATATATAGAAACAATTATTAATCCAATAGCAGAAGAGAGGGGGATCCGGCTGTCAAAAGGGTGGGGTTTCGGAACACCTAGGGAACTAGAAACTTTAGAAAAATATCTAAAATCATTAATAGATAATCAAGATACAATACATAAAATAATTACAGATTCATTGAAAAAGTCAGCGAATGAACTCCAACCAGGAGCTGATAAATACGTATATGTATTTCCTGCAAATCCAGAGGATAATCACGTTATGGAAACAATGGAGGGTGTGGCAGCTTCTGCATGGAGTGAAAACTTCTTTGCCATTCAAATTGCTCCTCCTTATTTTGAAGAGAAAAGTTTAAAACAGGCAGTTGCACACGAGTATCATCATACCGTCTTTTTTAAGAAGAATGAATTGAGTTATACCTTATTAGAATCTGTCCTGATTGAAGGGAAGGCAGACACGTTTGCAAAGATAATATATCCAGATATTCAGATGCCATGGAGCAATTTTTCTTCGGAGGAAAATGAAAGTCAAACATGGAAAGTGCATAAGGAAAATATGACCTCCGCTATGCCTTCCATTCAAGATGACTTCTTCCTGGGTAATACAAGTAAAGGGTTACCTCAATGGGCGAATTATAAAATAGGGAACAAAATAATGGAGAGTTTTATCGAGGAAAAACCAAATATTACCATTGGCGACTGGACAGATATGCCAGCAAATGAAATTCTTGAGAAAAGTAAGTATGCAGAAAAACATTGATTTATAGAGGAGGCATTTTATTGAAAAGGTCTTTACTGTTTTCTGTTTTAATTTCTTTAATTTTGTTAGCAGGTTGTAGCAGTATGTCAAAATATGATGATAATGAAGTAGCAGCCATTATAAAAGAACAGGAGATTACAGTGGGTGAGCTGCGTTTTTTATACCCTGACGATAAAGCACTAGATTATCTGGATTGGGCTATAAAAGTTGAATTGGTAAAGCAAGAAATAGAGGAAATGAACGTTGATATTTCTGACAAGCTAAGTGTTGGTGAGGACGATGACTGGTTTGGTCAACTTCCACCTGAAAACACAGAAGATCAAGGCGGAAAGCAAATTCGTAAGTTTGCTGAATCACAAGCAAAAAAGCTAAACATGAAGCCTGAAGAATTTCAAAAACAATATGCCAAGATAATCAATGAACAAAATGCCTATATGGTTACTTATTTAGAAGAAAAGACAGGAATTGAAAACGTTGAGGATGAAACAGCATTGGATGAATTAAATGAAAAAGGTGATGCTTTACTGGAGGAGTTGGTGAAAGAAAATAAAGATGAAATAGAAGTGTTAATCCAGTGACCTTTCTAAGGGTTGGGTGCACTTCCGTAAGCCAATATCGTATAGGGCATATGCAGGTAAGCAGAAGCCGATTTCTTTTATAAGAAGTTGGCTTTTTTATATTTCATGTAATATTTATCTTGTATTTTAGCAAGTTTAAATGTAAGATTAATATAACAATATGTTAGATATATATTCCATTATGTAGGTGAGTATATGGTAAGTAAAATGAAACTGGCTAGAGTAGAAGCAGGCCTAACCCAGGCACAACTTGCAAAGCAAGTAAATGCGACAAGGCAAACAATTGGATTAATTGAAAAAAGAGAATACAACCCCAGTTTGAATTTGTGTATTGCAATAGCCAAAGCATTAAATAAAACATTAGATGATTTATTTTGGGAAGGTGATTAAATGATACATTCATTTTTAAATGTTTTTTTACCAGAAGATGAATATAAACGTTTACGGGTTTTATATTTTATGGCTGAAGCAGCATTTCTAATTGGTGCACTGTTGATGTTGGGATCTGCTTTAAACAATTACTGGTTAGAGTGGAATTTTGGAGCAACTGAAGTAACTTTTATTCTCATGATGGTTCCAATGCTTATGGCGGGATATACATATTTCCGATACATCTTCTCAGGAATAGAACATACAGAAGTATCGAATAACCAAAGCTATAAAAAGGAACGGCGTGTTGCTGGCAAGCGTGCTTTGTCAGTGGGTGTTATATTTTTTATCATTCTCCTCATCGTTAAAGGGATTCCGAGCAACTATGGTGAGGGAATCGACCTGATTGCTCTTCCGATAGTTTTCATGCTTTTATATTTCCTTTTCGATTTAATTTCCCTAAAGCGTTCTGCGAAGAAAAATACTGATTTAGAGGATTAGGTCATCAAGCATAAAAATAGAGAAATGGATGGTATATACCCATCCATTTCTCTATTTTATAGGACAGGCGAAAAGAACTGCCGTGTGAAGCACCACTAATAGTCCTGATCTTCGTTTGATGCATAAGCAATACAACGTTCCACAAACTCAAGTACATCTTCCTCTATTGGAAATAGTCCTGTTTCCTCAGCAGGTAGCTTTCTAACCTCCCAGAACTTATCTGCTAACGCTGTATCCCCTGCAAAGGAATTATTTGAGACTTCTATTAACTTTAAAGCAATTTGGACGCCTTCTTCTGATTCCGGTTTAATATTGTGTTTTATACACCATTCTATTTGTCGCAACAGGGATATATATTGATGTGTCGTTTTATCATTATTACTCAGATTCGGTAGGGTGTTTTGTAAAATGACTTGTTCATGCTCCTGAAAATAATTGAGCCATTTTTTATGGTTCTTTCGTGAATTTTGTACAAGCTCGGAAACACGTTCCCAAGACAAAGATTCTTCTAAATCTATTAAGTTGATTAATGTGGTTGTATTGGAAATACTTGTTTGTATTTCTGATAGTTGTTCTTGTAAGTAATTGTAGTGAGAGATTAGGATTTGTTTATAGGAAAGCTTATCCAACATCCCGCGAATATCTTCTAATGGAAGGGAAAGGGATTTAAGAATCAATATCTTTTCTAATTGAAATAAGTCATCTTCAGAATAATATCGCTTTCCGTTAGCATCTTTAAAACTAGGTGTAAGGAGTTTAATCTGATCATAATATCGGAGTGTACGGACAGATATATTTCGCTGTTTAGATAACTCCCCAGTGGTCCATCGCTCCATTTCCTTCCCTCCTCAAAATAAAAACTTGCTGGTAACGTTACGTAACCTATTATAGTTGGATTATACCATAGGGGAAGAGGGGTAACGAATGGAAAGTAATCAAATGAACTGGAAAGAGAAAGACCAATGGGGTTTGAAAGAATTTATATTTTTAATGTTGCTGGAATTTGTATTTGTAATTGGTGGTATTAAATTCATTGTTCACCCAATTTATTTAAGCTGGTTTGAGAATGATTTATATGCTGGAACTTTCCTAGGGTTAACCATGGCGGTAATTCTAGTTCTAGGCGTTTATTTTATTGCCATCCGTCCAAAAAAACTCTCATGGAGTGAAGTAGGAATCAAACCATTCGCCAAAAAGGACTGGAAAATCATTATAATATATTCTGTAATTTTAATGGTTGGTGCTGTGTTAATTGTAGTTCTTACGAGTTTGATAGGTAATACTTATGAGAACAGTAAAACGGAAGCAATGCAGCAAAACGTAACTTTCTTTTCGTTGCTAATTGCTTTTATTTCTGCTGCAGTCATCTCACCCTTATATGAAGAAATTTTTTATCGCGGGTTTTTATATCGTTGGCTACGAACACGCATAGGGTTGAATGGAGCAATTTTGCTTAGTTCACTAATATTTACAGTTATTCATATACCCACATATAATGCGATGCCTGTAAACTTCTTTAGTGGAATTATCTTTGCATTGGCGTATGAACGAACAGACTCAATATGGCCATCAGTTATTATTCATGGTTTAACGAATGGGATTATGGTTCTATTGACAGGTTTAGCATGAAGCCATTGCTTAAAAATAGCGTAAACTCTAACAGTGCATGACGAGCTCTTACATTATAAATAAATGCCATGTAGGCTTAGAAAAGGATAAGGAAGTGACAATTTGGATTTTATTGCTTGGATGATTGTTATAAGTGAAATTGGATTTTGGGTTTTAATTTTGGCAGGGTTTATTACACGTTATATTTTTAAATTAAAGAGACTTGGTCTTTTCCTATTGGCCTTTACCCCAGTTATTGATTTACTATTACTGATTGCTACGAGTGTTGACTTATATCGTGGTGCCACCGCAACTAAAGTTCACGGTATTGCCGCTATTTATATTGGAGTTTCTATTGCATTTGGTAAGAGTATGATCTCTTGGGCTGATATACGATTTCAGTATTATGTGATGAAACAGGGAACAAAGCCTGTTAAAAGACACGGTCTCGAATATGCAAAACATTACTTTAAAAGCTGGGGACAACATGTACTCGCATATCTAATAGGTGGTGGAATATTATTCGGTCTAATTTACCTCATTAATGATCCCTCTCGAACGGAAGTATTGGCTGGATTTCTAAAAATATGGACGCTTGTATTAGGTATCGATTTTCTAGTTGCTATCAGTAATTTTATATGGCCGAAAAAAGCTTAGAGGAGAAGGTTAATTCTTTTATTTGCCTTCAGTTTACAGAAAGATAGGTTTCAACAAACGGCGTATATGAATGAAATGCGAGTTTATAAATGGAGATAATAATTCATGGAAATCTTCAGTAAAGGTTCTCTAATACCATAATCGGGCAAGGAAAGTTGAAAATGGTAATTTTTTTTCGTTTACAATAAAGGTTAGGATAATTTATATAAAAATTATTATTAATTTTAATTTTTAATTGTTCAGAATACGTGCTAATAAGATACAATATAACAGAATGAATAATTAAGAAAACAATTATACTTTGGTACGGGGGTACTTATGAGAATTCACTATTACTTAGGTTGGTTTAACGATCATTTTCCAGAAAATTTGGTCAGGTTGTTACAGGAGGATATAACTGATCGAAAATCGCTTGTTATGATTAGCTCAAATCCACTTTCTTATGAATATGATGGTTCTACTGAACGCGCTTGGCTTGACCAAGCTGGCATTATGTTTGATGAATATCATTTAATTAATTATCGCGTAAAGAAAGAAGATGCTCACACGTTAGTTCAACATGCTTCAGTCATTTTCTTGCTGGGTGGAGATGCCCTTAAACAAAATTACTTTTTAAAGGAGTATGAACTGTCGAATGGAATAAAAAGTAGCAGTGCAATTGTGATGGGTGCAAGTGCTGGTGCGATTAACATGTCTGCTAAATGGTTATGCTCAAAAAGATTTGGGTTTAACGTTGAAACAAGCGCTGTTTTAGATGGAATCGGCCTTGGAGATTTTTCAGTTTTGTCTCATTTTGATCTTGAAAATAACTTTACGCTGGTTCAGACCGAGCTGTCTGCTTTATCGGAAGAAATGGATATATATGCTTCGAACAAGGATTGCGCTATACGTATAAAGGGTGACAAAACTGACATCCTTGGCAATGTATATCTAATTTCCCACTCCAAGGTACAAAAATTAAAGGAAACGCTTTAGTTATTTTAATAATTTTATGGGGCTTGATAAAAAGAAACGCTAAAACAACAGGTTAATTTCTATACTAGGGGGAGCAAGATAATGGATGTAACAAAACATAATAGTGATGCCTGGGATAAAAAGGTAGATGAGGGGTCTAGATATACGCAACAAGTGAGCAGTGAAACGATTAAAAGGAGCAAAGCTGGTCAATGGGAAATCTCCGTTACAACAGAAAAATCAGTTCCGAGAGATTGGTTCCCTGAAGTTTTAGAAGGATTAAAAGTATTATGTTTGGCATCTGGTGGTGGACAGCAAGCGCCAGTTTTAGCTGCTGCTGGAGCAGAGGTAACAGTTACTGATATTTCTAAAAAGCAATTAGAGAAAGATGAAATGGTAGCTAGACGAGATGGGCTAAGCTTAAGAACGGTCCAGGGCGATATGTCGGACCTAAGTGGTTTTGAGGACGAGTATTTTGATATTGTTGTTAATCCAGTTTCAAACTTGTTTGTTAAGGATGTAAAACCTGTGTGGAAGGAAGTATCAAGGGTTTTAAAAAATAAAGGTATTCTAATTGCTGGATTTACGAATCCTTTGCTATGGATTTTCGATGATAACCAAGAAAGAAAAGGTATTCTTGATGTGAAACACTCCATACCTTCTTCGACATTAGATTATTTGCCAAAGGATGAAATACAAGACTATATTAAATCAAATAACACCATAGAGTATGCGCATACGTTGGAAGATCAAATACAAGGACAGATTGAGGCTGGATTTGTTATTTCCGGTTTTTATGAGGATGATTTTGCTGGTACAAGAATGATAGACAATTACATAAAGACCTTCATTGCTACAAAGGCAATAAAATTAAATTCTTAATACATGGGAAGGAGATTACAAGTATATCTTGGGATGCAACGAATGCGCTTTCCCGCATGTTGATGAACAACCTTTTAAGTATAATACCGTTCAAGGATTGGTTCAGATTGTGAAACATATAGCTTTGCCATCCGTATAAGGAAATAAATAATTAACGATGCAATGAAGAAAAAAATGAGGATGGGTATCTAACAATCTTAATTTGGACACGGGAGGGGAGGTGGGAGAGGGATGAAAAAGAGATTATTGTTGATTTCAGTAGGTGTTTTAGGGGTGCTTCTAATTGGTACTGGGATTTATTTTTTTCAAGATACAGAGACCAGTTCTGCCGGAACAAGCACCAATGGTCAATTACTTAGCAAAGCAAAGGAATGGTCTGAAAATTTGGATCCCGATATACTAAACCTTCCATCCTTTGATGGATTAAATTTAAAAGCATCGTTTATTAAGAATGAAGCAGATACACATAATGTAGCTATCCTTGCACACGGATTCGATGGTACAAAAAAAAGCATGGAACTTCAAGCTAAATTTTACTATGACCAGGGATTCGATATTCTTATGCCCGATTCCCGTGGTAACGGAAACAGTGAAGGAAATGGAATAGAGTATGGTTGGCATGATCATCTTGTTGCAGATATGGTGAGCTGGGTTCATAAGATGATTAATGATTACGGGGCGGAAAATATCATTTTACATGGGCGATCCATGGGGGCGGCAGTTGCGCTTGGAGCAAGCGGTGAAAATCTGCCACCGGAAGTGAAAGGTATTGTTGCAGTTAGTGGATATACATCGGTAAAAGAGCAATTGACCCACCTTGGCGAAACAAATCTACTATCAAAAATGGAGTCGGGCTTTAGACTTGAGGAAACAGGTGCTATTGATCAAGTAAAACAAAATACGCGACCATTATTTATAATCCATGGTAAAGCTGATGACAGCGTTCCGCCAGAAATGGGGAAACGTATTTATGATGCTGCCGGTGGTGATAAAAAATTATGGCTAGTACCCAAGGTTGGCCATTTAGAGATCTTCGAAACTGTAACAAAAGAGTTTTATGAACGTGTGGAAGCATTTATCGATAATGCGCTTGATTAGGTTTTTGAAGGGATTGAATAATAATGAAATCTTGGTTGTCGTTTTTTTTGCCTGATGATGAATATAGAGAGAAAATGATGCTATATTTTTTTGGTGAAAGTGCGATAATTCTCCTACTCTTCCTGGTTGGATTGATTATATACAGTAATTATTTTGATATATCAGTCGTTAACGCCCTATTAATATCCATAGTAATTTTCCTTCTATATATCACAGGAAGATATGTAGCTTCTGGAATAGAATACACTGAAGTTACAACAGATAAGGCATATAAAAAGTATTAAAAATTCTAGTCATAAGAGTAATTGGTTTTTTTGTGATTCTCATATCAGTGTACTTATTATTGGAGGGACCTGATAAATGGTTAAGGCTTATATTATTAACACTAAGTGCTAGTATAATTTGGTTCTTTATCAGCCTTATTTCCTTAAAGCGATCATATAACAAAAATAAGAATTTATTGTAATTAGGGATTGGAAAGAGGAAAAGAAGATAATTCAATTAACGGGCGTAGTTGTGGAAGAAGCATTGTGCCTAAATAGGGCCAGATTATTTAACAGAGTCATAAATCTTAGGGGGTGTGAAATAGTGTGTTTTTATGATTGGAAAATTGAAATGCCAGATGATTTAAAGCCGTATATAGATACTGAAAATAAAAGAATGGCAATTCTTACAGTTGAAGATGATGAAATTCATATGGCTTTGGAATTTGATGAAAACAACAATTTAGTTATGCATCCACGTTGGAATATAAACATTGTTATCTTAGGAGATAAACATCTGAAATTTACTACAAACTCTTAAAGGGACGTGTTTTTTTTATGCCAAAACGTTATATTGCGATTACGTATGATGTTTGTGAACATAATGATTTATATGAGGATATGAATGAATATATTTTAGATTCTTCTACTGAAATGGATAAGCAAGTGAAGGAATTTGCTAAAAAAGATGTTGCTCCTCTAATTAAAGTTTATGAATCATTTACAGATGATTTTAAAGATATTACGCTATACAAACAGTATAAATTTAAAGAATATGAATGCGATTGTGAACAGTAGTATTCGAGAATCGGGCCATTTTGCAGAGTAAGTTTTCTTTATAGTACTAGTTATTATAAATGCTGCTTTTATGATGTTAATGTTTACCGTTAACATTCCATAAATAATTTCTATTTATAATAAAGATTACGATGAATAATATCAATGAGTATATAAAGTTAATTCCCTTCAGAATTACTCTGAGGGGTTATTTTTTATAAATTCCAATCCTAAAATTTCTATTTAAATCGATAATTACTTTGACAGATAGGGTAATTTTGGTTATTATTACTCTGTTAGGTAGAGTAGTTTACGTACAAGGAAGTGTTTATTTGATAAGAAGTGATATAATTCGTGGTCATTTGGATTCGATTATTCTTTGCTTGGTCTTGGAAAAGGATAGATACGGGTATGAAATATCAAAAGAGATTAGTTTGCGTACTGATAATAAATTTCAAATAAAGGAAGCAACACTGTATGCCGTGTTTCAGAGACTTGAGAAGAAGGATCTAATTGAATCTTACTATGGTAGTGTTTCAAAAGGGGGAAAAAGAAAGTATTACAGAATAACAACGCTTGGAAAAGCATATTTAAAAGAAACTGCAGAAGAATGGAAGGTCACGAAGGAAATTATTGATTTATTTATGGAGGGATTAAATTGAATCAATTAAGAAAACATGTTGATGAGTTATTTAAAGAAATTCCAGACAGTGGGAAAAAGGCTACAATCATGCAAGAAGTCATGCAAAATCTTGAAGAAAAAGTTTTGGATTTAATGGAGCAAGGCAAAGCAGAGGATGACGCCATAAATAAAACTATCGTTGAGTTTGGTGATATTGAAGATTTAAAAAAAGAGCTTGATGTAAAACTACCAGCTAAAAACAACTTAAGAAAACTAAATTTAGGTTATTCTATTTGGGGAAGTTTTCTAATCATTTCATTGTTTATATTTATTAATCTCTATTATACACCTAATGTGATATGGTTCGTGTATCCCACATTTGCTGTTTTATGGTGGCCTTTAACTATGTATTTCAGCTGGAAGAAAGCGAAAAAGGGGTGAGTTACTTGAGAAAATTAGAGCTTGGTTTTGTAGTAACAGGTAGTATACTGACTATTATATTTTTAATAGTAGTAAACTTTATAACAGGTTCTCACCATATTTGGTTTATTTATCCTGCATTAGCATTATTACTTGGCCCAATTGGCATATACTGTCGGCAAAAAAAGAATTACACTTTATTTTCCATATTAACCAGCCTATTGCTTATATTGTTTCTTATCGTGGAGAACTATAGGAGTACACCTGAATATCCGTGGTTTTTATTTTCAGTGGCTCCATTAATAGCGTGGCCAACTTTGGTGTATCTAGGTAATCAATCAAAAAAAATGACAGTCGCAGTTATAGGTAGTGCGATTATTATCTTATATTATTTGATTTTAAATGTGCTTTTATCACCTGGATATCCATGGGTGATGTTTCCGGCGTTTGCTGTGTTATGGTGGCCGCTTACATTATATCATGTAAAGAGAAAGTCATATTTTAAATTCTCAATATACGCAAGTTTATTAATTAGTATATTTTTTATTAGTGTAAATGTTATTTCTTCACCGCATGTAATTTGGGCAGTTTATCCAATTTTTGTTGTGCTTTGGTGGCCATTGAGTATGTATTATTTCGTTTATAAAAGAAAACTTGAATTATGAATTAAGGGATTCAAAAGACAAATTAAACATATTTAGGTAGGGAGGGATTTTGGTGCAGAAAAAAATAAGAGACATTGATTTAGGGTTAAAAAATATTTGTGGAAAATACAATATTCCGGGAATATCAGTATGTTTGACAGATGCAAACCGTGCTGAGTGGAAAAATGTGTACGGAGTCCGAAGTGTGGAAACAGGTGAACCGTTACAGGTTGATGACCAGTTTCGAGCTGGAAGCATCACGAAAACCTTGATTGCAGTTATTATCATGCAATTAAAAGAAGAGGGAAAACTATCAATAAATCAAACGATTAATGCCATTCTGGATGGTGTGCTGCAACAAGAATCTACACTAACTATAAAACATTTACTTAATCATACGAGCGGATTGGAGGATTACCTTTGGGTTGAAAATGAGGGTCAACCAATGATATCCAAATTTGATACGGCACCGGAAATACAATTTTCACCCGATTTTTTAGTTAAAGAAGCATTGCTGGCTGCTGGTCGCTTTGCACCTGGTGAAGGTTTTTATTACAGCAACACAAATTACATATTATTAGGGCTAATTATTGAAAAAATAACAGGTGCAACAATATCAGAAATTATAAATAAAAGAATTTTAGAACCTTTATTGATGAAACAGACATATTTTCCTAAGACATTTTATATTAATACTTCTTATGCCAACGGACATTCCAAATTTACACAAGATTTCCAGCCATCGGATCAAATTGTCTATGAATATAAAGATTTAAATATTTCCCTTGCATGGACAGCAGGTGCCCTTGTTTCTACACCTGCCGATTTAAATAGATTTATGATTGGACTCTTTAACAATAAAATCATCTCTGAAGAATCATTAGAAGAGATGATGACATTTAAAGAGACAGGCGATAATGGGCAAAGTTATGGGTTGGGCCTTTATCAATTTAAAGATCAACAAAAAACAGCAATCGGACATCCTGGTGGTATTTCGGGCTATGAAACAGTCATGCTTCACTACCCAGATGACGATATTTATATGACTGTCATGATTAATCAAATGCCAGCTGGAGCAACTTCAATTGCTGCCGAATTGTATGATAGTTTTAAAGTACTAGAATAATGATGATTTTTAGAAGAGAAATAAACTAATTGTAGTTCTTACTTTATGAATAGATTGATGCTTTTTTAAAACACTGTGTTTTTATATATGAATTGAGCAAATATTAATTTGTATAGTTTTCTCCAGTATTTATAATATCTATTATTGAAGTAACTGGTGCATTACCCCAACAACGGTAATGCTTCTTTTATAGGTATTTGGCAGTTTAATGGAATAATTCTAAATTAAATAAGTGGGGTTCCGGTCGGAACGACACTATTCGCTGTATTTATAATGGGAATTTTAATAGGGATTTATTTCCTGGTGTAGCGGGAATTTTTGAAATCCTTGGTGTTCAGTATCAATCAATCTGGTCATTAATTATTTTTGTAATAAGTATCTTTATCCTGGGATTACCAGTTGATTTAGTTTTAGTGCTATGGCTGATTTATCTGTTGAAAAAATACGAGGAAAGATAACAGCATTTGTTATCCGATTTCTTTTTGGTTTTGTGACAAACTGGGGTGTTATTTTTATAGTGGTGCATTTATGAGTGGTATTAATCTTTCACTTTGAGCAAAGTTGGTTATTTCAATGATATTAACTTTTTTTGAGTCGATATTTGGAAATGAAAAAACAAACACAAAGAGGCAACAGTTTAATATTTTGTTTGACAAGTTTGTTCCGTTAAAGGACGCTATTCTGGAGGAAAGATACTCTGACCTACTTTAAAAATAAGAACCATCTAATTGATATAGCGCTAATAAGACTGCACTTTTTATAGGGTGCAGTTTTTTATATTTGTAAAGTAAATAACTGAATCATACGTTGTAAATGGTATAGATATATTTATAGGCAAGGCAGTGAATGCTACGCCTGTCTGATAAGAAAACAGATAGGTATTAAACAATTCAGGATGACAGTGAATTTTTAGATAACATGTCAATCCTTTACAGCAATTGAAAATTAATAAGAAAAATTTATGAAACATATAAATTCATATTTATAAAATAAAAAAACTTGCTATTTTATTTTATAATCTGCTATCCTATTAATTGTTAACCGAATATATTAGGGGTTTACAATAAAAGTGAAGAATCTAACTATGTGAAAAATATGTAAGCAGGCATCTTTAAATCTATCAACTGGAAGCTATTTATGGCATTACTGCTATCAGGGGGGAATTTTAATACGTTAGCCCTCTTTTTAGTAGGTGAGTGCCTAAAACAAGGAGGATTTAAATGTTGAATTTTAAAGCATTAGCAAACGACGTCATAAAAGGTTATGAGATTACAGAGGAAGAAGCTATGGAAATTTTAGAATGTCCAGACGGGGAAATTCTTGAGTTGCTTAATAGTGCCTACCTAATTCGAAAACAGTATTTTGGAAATAAAGTTAAATTAAATATGATTATTAATACAAAGTCTGGAGCCTGTCCAGAAAATTGTGGGTATTGCGCACAGTCAAGGGACTCTACTAATCCAATTGAAAAATACCGGATGATGGAAAAAGAAACAATTGTAAGTGGGGCAGAAAGAGCACACCAACTAAATTCAGGTACTTATTGCATCGTTGCTAGCGGACGTGGACCAACCACCCGTGAATTAAATCAAGTCACCAGTGCCGTCAAAGAAATAAAAGAAAAATATGATTTAAAAATATGTGCTTGCTTAGGAATTCTTAAACCTGGACAAGCAGACCAACTAAAGGAAGCCGGTGTTGATCGGTATAATCATAATATCAACACATCAGAAAAGCATCATGATACTATTACAACCAGTCACAGCTATCAAGACCGCGTTGAAACAGTTAATAAGGCGAAGGATGCTGGTATTTCACCATGTTCGGGTGTCATTGTTGGAATGAAAGAAACAAAAGAAGACGTCATACATATGGCTATAGCACTGAAAGAATTAGATGCTGATTCCATCCCTGTTAACTTTCTTCATGCAATGGAAGGAACGTTATTAGAGGGAACTGATGAATTAAACCCATTATATTGTTTAAAAGTATTGAGTCTTTTTCGCTTTATTAATCCATCTAAAGAAATCCGTATTTCTGGGGGGCGTGAAGTGAACTTGCGTAGTTTACAGCCACTTGGTTTGTATGCAGCAAACTCTATTTTTATAGGAGACTATTTAACAACTGCTGGACAAGAAGGGACGAAGGATCACCAAATGTTAAAGGATTTAGGATTTGAGGTTGACTATGAAGGGAGCGAAATGCCTGTTTAAAGCTTGAATTTGTTTTCGTCTACTTCAACCTGAAGAAGCAATAGTACCTACTTCTATTTAGTTGCTAGTTGCTTTAGATTAGATCAGTTGGTTAATAAATACAGTGTATGGAGGAATAGTATTGTCTAAGCACAATGAATTAATAAAGAAAAGTAAAAAACATCTTTGGTTACCGTTTACACAAATGAAAGATTACGATAAAGATCCCTTAATAATTGAAAGTGGGACCGGGGTTAGGGTGACAGATACAGAAGGAAAATCATACTATGATGGATTTTCCTCTGTATGGTTAAATGTACATGGTCATCGAAAAAAAGAACTAGATGAAGCTATTCAGGAACAATTAATGAAAATTTCACATTCCACGCTACTTGGGATGACTAATCAACCGGCTACGGAATTAGCTGAACGGTTAGCTCGTATAACACCAGATGGCATGGACCGTATTTTTTATTCTGATAGTGGTGCGGAAGCAGTTGAGATTGCACTCAAAATGGCCTATCAGTATTGGAAAAACATAGGAGTTGAAGGTAAAAATAAATTTATCACTATGAAGAATGGGTATCATGGAGATACAATCGGTGCTGTTAGCGTTGGTGCAGTCGAAATTTTTCATCGAATCTTTGAACCGTTGATGTTTGATAGTTTCCATGTTCCGTTTCCATATGTATATAGGCATCCAAGTGGTGACTCAGAAATATGTAAGGAAGAATGTTTACTAGAATTAAAGAAGACTTTGGAAAAGCATCATAATGAAATTGCAGCTCTTACGATGGAATCAATGATGCAAGGAGCTGGGGGAATGGTTTTAATGCCACCTGGTTTCTTATCCGGTGTCAAAGCACTTTGTGTGGAGTATGATGTTCTATTAATTATTGATGAAGTAGCTACTGGTTTTGGTCGAACTGGAAAGATGTTTGCTTGTGAGCATGAAGAAGTCGTGCCGGACATAATGACAGTCGGAAAGGGGATAACAGGAGGATATTTACCGATAGCTGCTACAATCTCAACTGAACGAATATATGAAGCTTTTTACGATGATTATAAGAATATGAAGACATTGTTCCACGGGCATTCTTACACAGGAAATCAACTAGGATGTGCGGTGGCTCTTGCAAACCTTGATTTATTTGAAAAAGAAAATGTTGTTGAAAATGTACAAACAAAAGCAAACATAGTGCAAAGTGAATTAGAATCATTCTATCAACTTGATCATGTTGGAGATATTAGGCAAATCGGATTTATGGTAGGAATTGAATTAGTCCTAAATAAACAAACTAAAGAACCTTTTCCTTTTGAGGAAAGAATCGGTTATGAGGTCTCTCTGAAAATGCGTGAACTGGGAATGCTGACTAGGCCGGTAGGGGATACACTTGTATTTATGCCACCACTCTCTAGTTCTCAACAAGAACTACGTGAAATGATCAGTATCATGCGTGAAGCGATCCAAATAGTAACTAAAATCAAGGGTTCCCATGTGACATCTCTCAGAGAAAATAGATGTAGTAGAGGGTGACAATATTTTTCATATCCTGAGAAAAGAGTATAAGGTGAGTGTTACGAGAACGTCATTTGAAGAACGGGGGCCATTTGTACTAATTATTTTCTGTTGTAAAAGATGCACGATAAGGACTATAGAGAAAAAAGAACAGAGAATGGTGGATCTCGTTTAATAACATGCACTCTAAAAGTATATAAACAACTAGAAAAGACAATAGCCGCATTTGCCAATTAAAGAAGCGATTGTTTTAACGAGGGCGTGCTCTCTTGTTGCGATTATAGCTTTACGTCGCGTCACAAGTGACAATGGTTAACTTTGCTCAGTTAAAATGATCGTTTACATATGTACTATTGTTTTCCAAAAATCAGTAATAAATGGGGAGTATAAAATGAAAACAAAAGGTTTATTTGTAACTGGAACGGATACCGGTATCGGCAAAACTTTTGTAGGTGGGGGTATAGCAGGAGCGTTAAGAAAACAAGGGATAAATGTTGGTGTTTTTAAGCCTATGTTGAGTGGAGAAAAACGAGACGAACCCATGAGTGATACTGCTATACTTAAAAAAATATCTGGTGATAATAATTCATACGAACAAATTACACCCTTTCAATTTAATGAACCGTTAGCGCCATATATTGCAGCAAAAAGAGAAGGTAAAACTATATCACTGGAAGCTATCATGGACTCCTGGAATGCAATTAAAGAAACACATGAATTTTTCATCGTTGAAGGAGCAGGGGGGCTTGGTGTTCCATTCGGAAAAAACTATCTCGCTGCTGATGTGGCTAAAGCAATCGGATTTCCGCTTCTGATTATAGCAAGGGTTGATCTTGGGACGGTCAATCATACTTGGTTAACGGTTCAAATAGCAAAAAGTATGGGACTTGAAATTGCTGGTATCGTACTGAACGGTTTGGAAGAAGGAAACCAAGGAATAGCAGAAGAAACCAATCCAGATCTTATTGAAGAGATGACAGGAATTCCTGTGTTAGCTGTCCTTCCAAAATTAACAACGTTCAATCATGAGTATTTAATTGAAAAAATTCATGATTTAATACCGCTCCATTATTTTTATGAAAATATAAGATGAATATTGAAACCAAAGACTTGATGATTTCAGGGAGGTTAAAGGAGGAAATTTTTTGGGGCCACATAGGCTTTTTCGTACAATAGATCTTACATTGATAGGGATGTTTGTAGCATTAATGGGTATTGGAGCAAATATAACAGCCTGGGCTCCATTTTTACAAGTTGGTGGTGTACCAATTACATTACAAACATTTTTTTGTTTTTTATCAGGAGTCCTTCTCGGTAGTCGGCGTGGGGCAATAGCAATGATTGTGTACGTTTTCGTTGGGCTTGCAGGGGTTCCTGTTTTTGCTGGTTTTAAAGGAGGATTAGGTACACTGCTTAGTCCAACTTTTGGGTTTATTTTGTCTTTTATTTTCACAGCTTATATTATTGGCAAAGTGATTGAATATAAAAAAAGGCCCACATATAAGACCTTTATAATTGCTTCTTTAGTAGGTCTTGTATTTAATTACATAATCGGAACCAATTATATGTATCTTGCATTAACATTTTTTGTAAATGCTTCTGAGAGTTTTACTTATACTGGGACATGGTTGGTTATGCTCGCGTACTTACCAATAGACTTGGTAACAATTGTGGCTGCTGCCTATATTGCACCACGGATCTTTCACGTTTTTCATAAAATGGCTGGCATGCAAATACCAAAAAATGTAGATTAAATTTTTTAAAGATCAATTAGTATTAGCAGAATGCTTACTTAGTAATTAGTAATAGTCTGATATTTTAATTAGTAAATAATTATACAACAAAAGGGAGCGATTTTGAAATATAGATTGCATCAATCTACAAAGAGTTATCCTTGAAAAATAGAATAATGCCTTAAAGGCAACCCCCCGTTCTTTTGATAGTAGGAATGAAGTTATTCAATTTTGAATAATTATCTATAGAATAGGGGGGGCTTTTATGATATCGAATTTATTATTTAAGAAACGCTGGAAGAAGTCGGAACAACTTTATAAGCAGTATGGTGTTTACGAACTATATGATATTGGTGCAATGTGGGTTGATACGGCAGATATCATTGGTCTATCATTGCGCCCAAAAGATATTAAAGATGATGAAGATATGCGCTATTTAAAAAAGTCAGTTAAGGAAAGGGGCTGGGAAAATACCCATCGCATGACACTACATTTGGTTCGACTACCTAACGGGAAATTCACAGTTGGGTCAGGCGGAAATCATCGAACATACCTATCAAGAGAAATCGGTTTTGAACGACTAAAAGCACTCGTTTCTGTGCTAATACCTACAAAGTACCTGATGGACGAGGATTACGCTAAAATTGAGTATTTTACTTTGAAGTTTCATGAGTATAATGATTTTGCGGCCACAAAGAATGCATTCCTAAACTCTAAGGGTGTATTTCGACTATATTATCCCCTTGAAGAGGCTGAATTTGACCGATTATGTAATCTTGCTGATAAAATGTTAGACAAACGAGCTGAGGTAATTCGGAATGTAGCAATTCGAAATGGTATAATGAAAGATAATGATGCTGAATTAAAGGTGCAGGATTAGCTTTTAAAGGATTACCAAGTATTAAACTCCGAGTTAAAACCATGACTGGAAAGTCCTCACTAAATGAGAATTTCGATAAATTAAATGACGTTAACATGCCAATGATTTTAAACCGACACTATAAATTGGGTTTATAGTAATTTTATTCTGAGCAATAGAGCATAAAGCTTATTCCATAAAAGGGCGCAAATCAGGAATAAGAATTGTACTCATTATGGGCTTAATCAATAAAATTTTAACAACGTTATTAATGTCTGAAAGGTAGATTCTATTGTTTTTATACATATTCATTTCCATTGGTATCGTCGTTCTTTTGTTAATCATGGGATTCTTTTGGTTAAGCCATTGGACGAAAAAACCTGATGCAGATTATGTTTTAAAGTTTATTGCTAAAAATCCAGAAAGAGCTTCGTTGTCTGTTATAAAAAACGGAAAAAGCCTAGTCAATGTTCAATCCAATCGATTGTTATCATTGGCAAGCACAGTGAAAATTATTATAGCCATTGAATATGCTCAACAAGCAGCGCATACTGAAATTGATCCAGCCGAAAGAATTAAAACAGATGATCTAGCGTGTTTTTATATACCCGGGACAGATGGCGGCGCTCATGAGGCATGGTTGAAAACAATGGAGGAGCAAGGACGTTTGCAAAACGGAACTGTCTCACTGGTGGATATTGCAAAAGGAATGATATCTCATAGCTCAAATGCTAACACAGAATTCTTGATGATGTGGCTTGGACTCGACAAAATAAATGCTAATCTTGAAAAGCTGCAGTTGTCGAGTCACGAGCAAATTTATCCTTTTGTATCAGCCCTTTTTATTCCATATGAAATTGCACATCAAAAGAAGCTTGATATACATGATAAAAAGGATGCAAAAAAGATAGCGGCATATATCGAGGATATATCACAAACAGCGTATATTGAAGAGTCCATTAGAATTCACGATAAACTCATTCAAGATATAAAGGGTGATTATAAAAATAAGGTAAACATAAAGGCGTGGCACAATATCGCATTTGATAGATTAGTGTCCAAACGCTTTGTTCGTTCCACGGCTTCAGAATATGTTTCAATTGTACGGAGAATGAACGAAGGGGTGTATTTTTCATCGCGTATTTGGGAGCACTTACAGCCAATTATGGAGTGGCCAATGAATGGAAGAAGGAACCAAAGACGATTTAAAAGTTTAGGTGGTAAGGGAGGCTCAACGGCTTACATTCTCACATATGCTTTCTATGCAGAAGATAAGCAAGGAAATAAAACGGAATTGGCGGTCTTTTTCAACGACATCTATGGCTATGAAACAGTTAAGCTTTCAAATAGTTCTTCTGTTTTTCAGTCAGCCGTGCTTACAGATAGTCCTGACTGGGATAATAAATTAAAAAATTTTCTTGATCGTTGAGCTTGTTCAAGGTTGTTCAATATAAGGGCGCGCTAATGGGATAAAAAGCGTGTAAGTTTACCATTTTAGGGTCTTTTAATTGATTAAGGGTTTGAGTTACATTTGGGTTATGTAGATAACTTTTCATAAGGGAGGGAGAGCAATGGCAGAAAAACTTCCTTATATAACCTTTTGGAGTTTTATCATCTTTGGTTTGCTTTCATATTGGTGGTTTTTTTCGAGGAATATGGAGCGATGGTCACTGTGGGTATACGTTTCTTTGTGGCTTATTTGCTGGATTTATAGCCATTTTACAGAGAAACCGTAAATTAATAGTTTTAAGTATTCTGCTCATGCTTAGTCCATGGATTATGTTTTTGGTTATAAATTTTTTTAATAATTATTATCTTTAAGCAATAGGGCGTAGTTGTCGCATAAAGTTTGTGCTAGAATTGGGGCATTGATTGTTGCACAACCCAAATAATAATCAACAAGGGGAATAAATAAAAGATGACTCAACCAAGTGTGAAAATACAAAAGATATGGCTTGATGATAACGATAGTTTCTTTGAACTGAGTTTAGATTTCTGTACAGGTTGTTGCAACATGAACCTCAATATATTTACAGATAATGAAGAACTAGAAAAGTTAAATGAAGGAGTAATGGATTTTGCCGGCTTTAGACAAAAGGAATTTCTGTGGATTACTGGGGAAGATATAGAAAATATGAGTCATTTTCTATCTATGCGATTCTTTTTATATGGGAATCGAGGATATGTAGGTGTTGAGGTAACTGCCGATAATAAACTTGAAAGCCCTTATAGTGTTCGTGCGACTTTTTTTCTTGTAACTGTCCTAAGTCAAATAGATGATTTTACAAGAAAATTGGGAAGTTTTATTAAAGGCGAAATTTGTGAGCTGGAAAGCCTAATTCAGTCATTTGAACAATGAGATTAAGAGTGAAAACATACATTTCTTATTCTAGAAAAGGGCGCGTTCACGGAAGAACGATCTAAACTTTTTTAAACGATCGGGCCAGCCGAACAGTGGGATGGGGAGTATATGGGAACATTGCAGATTTTATTTTTAATTGTAATTTGGGTTTTACCAGCAATTCTTTTTATAAACACTTATTGTAAAATGGACAAAAAAGAACAGCAAGAATTAAAAAATGAGTTTAAAAACCCTTTTGCTCTGTTTGGAGTCGGGTTTGTTGTTATAGGTTTATTATTATTCTCTTCTGGTTACATTTCGTCTCTGAAATTGCCTCAGCATATAGGTGCAATTATGGTAGTGACTAGTTGGTTTACTACAAGTATCGTAAGTAGGAAAAGGAAAAAAGTAAGTTTTGTAACAAGTATTGCATTGATGTTATTGGGAGTAATAGGTATAGCAGTTTATAGTTGTTTGATTTAAACAATACCAGCTAATAGCTGTCAACATCTAGGTCTAAAAAAGTGGCAAAAAACATGTTACACTGAAATTGGGCATACCAAATAACCATATTGATTGTAACAATATGGTTCTGAATATTGAGATAATTGTTAGTTCATTATTACAGATCTACAAATACTTTTTTGTTTTTTAATATGGCATGAATCCAATGAACGAGCTTATTAGCGCAAGCAATGACGGCAACTTTGTGTGGCTTACCTTCATTGCGCTTGCGTTGATAATAGGCAATAAGCTTTTTGTTTCGATTTTTAGCCAGACCACACTGTACAGCCGAATAAAGCGCTTGCCGCAATCTTGATGAGCCCCTTTTGGTGATGTGGCTAATGGAAGCCTTGAATTTACCTGATTCAAAGACACTTGGATCCAATCCCGCAAAAGCTACCAACTTTTTGGGATGTTGAAACAGGTTGATATCCCCAATTTCGGAAATGATTGTTGCCGCAATCTTATTTCCGATTCCGGGAATTGATTTTAGCAATTCATAGTCTTCAAAGGTTTTCGCTAATGCGTCTATCTCTTTTTTTAGTTTGGATAGATGCTGCTGGAATTGAAAAAGCATCTGAATGTACATGTTCAGGCTAACAAGCTGCCCATGACAAACTGGAGATTGAAAAGGATTGCGTTTTGCTGCTTCTTTTAGTTGAGATGCTTTATCCAAAAACCATGCTTTAGAGCGTCTGGCTCCGAACTGCCGCATTCCATCAGCTAGCTCTTGTGGCATGGCCCTTTGAATATCCAAAGCGGTTGGATAATGCGCTAAAGTGTTCAACGAAAGTGTGCCATAAAGATCACTAAAAACGCTTTGGAATTCAGGGAAGACCTGGTCTAAAGCTGCCTGAAATTGAAGCTTAATGTCAACATAGCTTTCTGTTAACGCACTATGCTGTCTTGTTAAGAGACGCAAATTCAATGCTTTTTCTGTCTTCTTTTGATAGCTATCAAGATCTTCCTTGTAGTATAGCTCGCCTAAATGAAACGCATCTGCTTTATCGGTTTTCACCTTGCGCAGGCTCGTTTTTCTGGCTCATAAGAAATCACTGGATTAATCAAGTAGTACGTTATATCCTGATTCTCTAGAAATTGAAGTACAGGCATGTGATAATGCCCCGTAGATTCAAAAATCACAGCAGGAGGCTGACCAGAAACCTGTTCTACCTCTTGATAAAACTGATAAAAAACGTTAAGTCCTTGTAGATCGTGAGCAAATTTAAAGCTTTGCTTATAAGTCTTTTTCCTTTGCAGGAATGCTTGGACCTGGCTTTCGCCTTTTGCGATATCCAGACCAATAACAGGATCCATATTAAATACAACTCCTTTAATAGATTTGCCGGTACGCCCCTTCATCTCTTGTAGTTTCATAGCTTCGCTTTTTATACGGGATCGCTGTCCCAACCAGCCTCAAACATGTTTCTACAAGGAGGGGGTGGACAGTATTACGGACGGGATCAGTGGCCCACGGGCGCAGACGTCCTCCCCCGGCTACCTTAAGCATAAAACCTATAAAAAATAGGTCAACCAGAAATGATTGGTTAACCATATAATACGAACGGGCGCAGTTGTTGAGGAAGCTCTGTGCGTGAGTTGGGCCATTATGTTTAACAGCTAATTTTATTTATTGCAGCAGGGGAGTGATTTAATTGCCAACTTGTAAAAAATGCCATCGTAAGTGGAGTTGGTGGCAAACTTTGAAAAAGACCTTTTCTTTTCGCATTGGAATAGCTTGTCCATTTTGTAATGAAAAGCAATACTTTTCAGCCCGTTATAGGTTGAGGGGTACTATTATTCCTTTTTTTATTAGTCCTCTAATTATGTTTACTGGGATATATTTTGGCTACTCTTACATTACCTTGCTCATCGCATTAAGTATTTTGCTGGTCTTTTTTGTTGTCAATCCGTTTTTTG
Source organism: Virgibacillus halodenitrificans JCM 12304 (assembly GCF_001310895.1). Taxonomy (GTDB): domain Bacteria; phylum Bacillota; class Bacilli; order Bacillales; family Amphibacillaceae; genus Virgibacillus_Q; species Virgibacillus_Q halodenitrificans. The sequence continues at coordinate 115,325 of NZ_BAZS01000005.1, forward strand.
TAGAGTTATCCGATAAAGAAGAACCATTATTTTAGTGATTTGTTCTATAAATGGGCGCGATTCTCAAACAAGCATTGGCGCCCAATGTTGAAGAAAAGGACCAGATTGTTAGATACGTTAAGGTGGTGAAATGATGAGTAAAGATGAAGGTATTTTTGACAAATTTATCAGAGATGAAATGATGGATATCGAAACATTTCATCTCATTTATGATTTTGTTGCATTGGATAACTTCCGTCAAGGTGAGTATGAAGGCAATATGTTTGTTGTTAGAAAGATAAATGCAAATCATATACAGTTAGAAGATGAAGTAGCAACAGAAAACACCTCCATTCCAGCGGTATATACATATGCTAAAAAGAAGTTTTTATCGCTTTTACAATCACATAAGCCAAGTTTGTAAAGTATGCCAGAATAGGGCGCAGTTACCGAATAATAATATCCCTTCTGAATCAAGTTAGAATATTAAGGTAAGGTGAGTCATTATGAACATAAGAAATATTGATAGGGCTTTATTTACAGGTTTGTTTGTAGGCATAATCATTTTTATTAAAGAAATCCTTTTTTCGGGTATAAATGCTTTCATATCAATCCTTATTGGTGCAATAGCTGCATTAATCGGTTACTTGATTGGGGATAAGATACTCCCTAGAAAAAGTGATAATAATTAACGCAAAATAAATATTATGGAATCGGGCGCTATTCACTAATAAAGAAATGGCGTCAATGTCGCATATAAGGGCCAATTAATTGAAAAGCACTTGGGGGAATTAGTGTGAATTTAAAGCGGTTTTTGTCAGCTATTTTAACAGGATATCTCTTAATGGCTTTGATAGTGTATCTCTTTTTTGATTACTTTTCTTTAGGGCTCACTGTTGGTTTTATCTTTGGAGTTATTTTATTAGCACTTATCACAACAGTACTAAGAAAACGTATTAAATAAAGCCACAATCGGGCGCAATTCTCTAACAAGGATTAGCGCCCAATGTTGAAGAATCGGAGCCTTTTGTTGGAAAAGGGGGAAGGTAAATTGAACAAACAGACTTTTAACATAATAGGATGGATTTTACTTTTAGTAATGGGAGTATCCTGGATTGTGTTTGGTTATTCGAGCTGGTATCTGTTGTTACTCCCATTATCTTATATCAGTTTTTCAATCAGTGATGGTAGCATAAAAAAATTAGGGAAACTGTCTATATCACAAGCTACTTTAATCTTGTTTGCGTTAGCGGTATCGGTGGGTATTGTGTTTGGTCTAATTCAATTAGCAAATTACGTCATTAACGAAAAATTACATCTTACAGGAGTAATCAAAACAGTCAGCCAGATAATTGCTATTATTATCTCGTTATACCTGTTAAGTTTACGTTTGGCAGCATTGTTTATAAGATATACGGTGATTCAAATGCTAATAAAACGTAAGTATTGTTATACAATATTGTGCCAGAATAGGGCGCACATCTGTAATAAGGGATAGCGCCGCATTTGCCATTGTAGAACCATTTAACGGAAGAAAGGATGAGGTTTAAGTATGGAAGTTATTATAATATTTATAGCAGGATTCATTGTGTTTATTATAGCTATATTTTCGGTTATTAGGATGGCAACAACCAGAGTTACAGCGCCAACAGAGGATTTAAAAGAAGAAGTCACAAATCTTAAAGACAGAATTGACGAACTTGAAAATAATAAGAAAAATAACACCTGATATTTTCTTCTGGAATAGGGCGCTTTTCTGGCACAAGGGATAGCGTCCATTCCTTAAGACAAGGGCTAGTTTAGTTCAATAAGGTACAATTACTAGGCCTATCATTCGATTGAATATGCGGAAGGGAAAGTTAGAAATGATACTTTTAAATGGAGTAAGCGGATTTAATGGACCTGATCAAGTAACCGATGGAGATTACTTCAAAAAAATATGTTACTCGTTAATTCACACACTAAATGGGAATGTATTATCTTTTAGCGAACCAAAAGTTGCTCGACATTATTATGAAGTGAAAGTGAATGTTCTTGAGGAGAATTTGTCTATCCTACTCAATAATGTATATCCATTTATCGCTTTTGCTTCATCAGTTGACTATGGCTATATTGAGTTTGTTGATAACGAGCTGTTGTTAAATGGATTTAGTCCTTACTATCGCGTTCTATGTTCAAATGAGTTAAATGAACCACTAGTGATAAAGGAGAGTAAGGGAAGAATTACTGTAGAAAACGAGAATGAACTTAATGATGCTGAAGTATATAACATTAAATATTGGAAATCTAAAACCGTAGGAGATATTGTCTTCAACTATTGGGATTGAATACAAATTAAAGTTTGTAAAGTAATGCACTTAAACAATCGGGCGCTAATCTGGAATAAAGGATAGCGCCCCATTTGTCATTGTGTGGCCAAATTGTTAAACAAACTCGCAAGAGAAATAAGAAAGATAGGAATAGATTTTTAAAGTTTGGAGTTCTTTAAAATAAATTATGTTAAAATTAAGTTAAATACCAATATTTAGTGTATTCGAGAAAACACGGGATATTAAGGCTCTAAATAATTGCGGTACAACTGTTTTTTTCCGAAATCAAGTAACAGGGAGAGGATTACTTGGCCATTTGGTGGAGAATAGTTCGTTTGTTAATTCTTGCTGCTGGTATAGGAATAGCTTTTTACTTTTTTGATGGGTGGATGGAATATATAGGATTTATTGTATTTGCAACAATTATCACTATTGTGTTAGATAAATTTGAAGACCGCAACAAAATGATAGCTGATAAGTAAAGTTATATAATAATTGTTCATTAATTGGCGCGATTACCGCAAAGCGTTGTTCCAAAATAGAGCCATTTTGTTGAAGAATTAGTTATTAGTTTTTTGTGTTAATACACTAACTAAAACTAGCAGGAAAGGAGTGCTAAATATGGCTGTTGGTCTTATTGGATTAGCGTCTTTAGTAATATGGATTACAGTAAGCAGAGAATTAAGTAAACCATCGAAAAAGCAAAGCAAACAGAAAATAATAACTTTAATGTCCGCAGGTAGTTTATCAACGTTAATAATTACCGTTTCACTTTTTCGAGATTTGCCTTTCTTCCGCTAAAGGGTGTTTTAACCGAATAACGTATTCGTTTATTAGGCCATTAAAAAGGTTAAATCGGTCTAGAAACGGCATAAATTAGAGAGGGTTAACTATGACATTTGGTGTTCCAAGATTTTAGTAACTTTACTCGATTAGGACAGTATAGGAGGAAGTTAGGGAGGATTAAATGAAGAATAAAGCTAACTTGAAAACTATAAACTGGAGTATTTTCATATCAATAACAAAAGGTGAGCAATATTTTTTAACTATACTGTATGTATATTAACTGAAAATGAAGGCGTTTCCGCTGATGTTGGGTTGGAGATGAAACCAAACTAGTTGGAAAGGGGGGGAGGGCCGTATTTCCTTATAGCCAATAAGATAAGTGAGGTTGAAAGATTTGCAGAGAAAAGATTTTATTTTTATATCTAATTTAATACTTGTGAGTACATGTTTATTAAAAAAGAGACCTTATAAATCGAATGTTGGTTACACCATTTTTAGACCAATTGGAGAGAAGAATAGGATATAGGTAGTGATGTCTTTTTTTATATCATTAGTGAAGAAGATTCATAGAATAAGAAAGACCGCGCATGCTGTTACTTGACGCGGCCAGTAAACATTCTTTTCAAGAGAAGGATAGGAAACAAAAGACTTCAACGTATGACATGAGACACATAGGAGTGATTCTTCCTGTTCATTTCTACTTCTTACAACTCATTAATGCCCCCTTGCCAGCTCTTTTCTATTTTTCTTTTTGAATTGATTGGACACCGTACCTTCTTTCCCAGACACGATACCTGCTATTAGAATTATAACAGAAATGAGGAGTAAGAATAGAATCGGCAATGTCCATCCATCGCTTATGTCATGCAAAACACCAACAAGCACAGGACCGCCAGCAGCTAGAAGATAGCCAAATGATTGAGCCATGCCAGACAGTTCTGCAGCTTCTTTTCCATCTTTTGTTCGTATTGTAAAGAACATCATCGAGAGACTGAAACCACTTCCGCCGGCAATACCAAGCAGAATTGCCGATAAGGGTACAAGCATCACACTACCCAGCAGTAATCCGCAGAATCCAATCATAAACAATACAGCAGTTCCAACAGCTAAACCAATTTGATTCTTTAGTTTTTCAGCGATAACCGGAACAACAAAAGTAGTTGGAATTAATGCTGCTTGCAAGAGGAAGACCATCCAACCGGCAGTGCTGGATTATAACCGATCGAGTTTAACATATCCGGCATCCAGGTGATTAACGTATAAAAGGCTAACGACTGTCCGCCCATAAACAGGGTCACACCCCAGGCGAGCGGGGAACGCCATAAATTCGTTTTTGGTTCTGTTGCTACACCAGCTTCAGGTTCACGCTTTTTCCGTAGCTGTGGGAGCCAGATGAGTAAAGATATAACTGCAAGAAATCCCCAGATACCGAGCGCTCCTTGCCACCCCATATTGCCAATAGAAGAAATTGGTACACTCAAGCCAGAGCCCAGAGCACCAAATATATTCATGAAAACAGCATATATACCTGTCATGATGCCTATTTTCAAAGGAAAACTCATTTTAATAATTGCTGGAATTAAAACATTCCCAATGGCGATAGCAGACCAATAAAAAGTGTTCCAATAAATAAGAAAGTGATTCCTGTTATGGATCGAATGATAATACCAGTAATCAGCACTGCTAATGACAGTGCTATTGTCCATTCCATTCCTATCCGGTTCGCTATTTTCGGGGCAAAAGGCGAAAGAATTGCAAATGCAAGCAAAGGCAATGTTGTTATTAACCCTGCTACAGAGTTGCTGATGCCAAGATCGTCCCGGATAAAAGTAATAAGTGCCCCGACGGAAGTGATGGGCACCCTTAAGTTCGTCCCGACTAACAGAACTCCTATTAGTAATAACCAGCTGGCTTTCGTAGTGTTGTTGTTTGTGTATACTCCTGGTAGTTTCTCCATACTACTCCTCCATCATTGTAATTATATTTTCCTTTAATACCTCCATATCATGCTCAACATAAGAAGCGGCAGAATTTTCATCCTGCTTCTGAATGGCTTCAAAAAGTCCGAGATGAACCTCCTGTTCTAGTGGAAAGGATGGCTTCATAACCATGAAATCATGAACAAAAGAATACAGTATATCAGTCATATGTTCATATAAATCAACCAGTAACTGATTGCCGGAGGCCTGCACAATCGTTTTATGAAACTGAATATCGGAAGCAATAAACTGGTCCAAGTCTTGGTTTACAGATGCATTCTTAGAACGATCTATATATGTTTTAATCATTGCCAAATCAGCTTCTGTTCTTTGTTCAGCAGCCATCTGAGCTGCTTGTTTTTCCAAAGCTAATCGTACTTCAAGTGTTTCGAGCATGGTGGATTTTTTTATATGACGCTCCAATGCGGCGCCGAGAACACTTGTGGATCGTACAATGGTTCCACTACCTTGTTTTGTTTCCAATAAACCGGCGTGTACTAAAGCTCGAATTGCTTCCCTTAATGTATTACGGCTAACGTCAAATTCCTCCATTAGTTCCATTTCAGGCGGAAGTTTTTCTCCTACCTTCCATTCTCTTTGTTCAATTAAATGTTCCATCTGTTCTGCAACCTGTTCTACTAGTGACTTGCGATTTGTTTTACGGATCATTGTGTCCCTCCATAAAATTTGTAGGATGATTGGGATATAGGATATTGTAATCCAGTGGAACTCCTTTGTAAATGTTTTAAGCTTTTGTAACAAAAATAGATAGATAATGGCGTTGATCAGAGTTCTGGTAATAGTAAAAAGCTGTGAAACAATTATGTGATTAAAAAAATAACGTTTGAAGAGACTTGGCTTTTTACTCCAAACAGAATAGTAGGTTTTATTTGAAAATTATTAAGCTAGCAATTTAAAGCTGTTATAATGAGGCTAGTTATTTGATGGCTTTTAGATTGGGTATGGCATGAATAGAGCAACATAAATGTAAAATGGCTTAAGGCAGGTGGAAACGATGGAAGAGAGGTTCCGTGAGCTCAGAAAGTGTTTCATAATAAATAGCTAATGGACAAAATCAGGTTCGCAAATGCCGAAAGTGTCCAATAGAGCAGTGGCTAATGGACAAAATCAGGTTCGCAAATGCCAAAAGTGTCCAATAGAGCCTGGCTAATGGACAAAAACATCTCCGCAAATGCCGAAAGTGTCCATGAAATATAGTTAATGGAGAAAACAGGGAGCTCAAATATGGGGTAGGGGGGAAAGTGATGGGAAAGCAGATATTCAAGGGTCGTTATACAACGGAAAACGATAACGACATTGTAGTTTTCATTATTGGCATGCGAATCAACAGAAGACTTGCCATTCATAAGTGGTTGCCGGTTTTTTTAGCAATGCCTTCTATGATAAAGGAATTATACACCCATCAGGAGGAACTTGGATTTTTGTCTATGGAAAGTTTCTTTGGTCTAAGGACTACTGTCATGATTCAGTATTGGAATTCAACGGAAGACCTTTTAACGTATGCAAGGGGAGAGAAACATTTAAAAGCCTGGAAAGCTTTTAATCAAAAGGTAGGCAACAATAATGCGGTTGGTATTTATCACGAAACCTACCAAATTAAAAAAGGAACCTATGAATCTGTCTATGGTAACATGCCATTATACGGATTAAGCAAGGCTCTTCCACACCTCCCAATTGGCAGAGAAATAAATAATGCCAGAAAAAGACTGGAATTTGATAAAATAAACTAAATAATTTTTTGTGGGCGATCTTCGAAAAAGAATACATTCTGATAAAATTTTACTATTCAGATATTCATCAAATATACAATGAAGGGGAGAAAAGCAAATGAAGATTAGCTTAGAAAAAATGAATGCAACCGAATTTCAACAGTATTTAAACTATGCAATTAGAAACTATGCAGATGAACATATTAAAGCAGGTGATTGGGAGCAAGAAGATGCTATCAATAAGGCAACAAGTGAATTTGAAAAACTATTGCCTGAAAACGAGAAAACCGATAACAATTATTTATTTACAATACGGAGTAATAATCAAGAAGTTGGTATGATTTGGCTTGCTCAAAGAACAAGTGATGAGGGTTTTATCTATGACGTTAATATCTGGGATGGTAACCAAGGGAAAGGCTACGGGAAACAAGCAATGATAGAGCTGGAAACCGTTGCGAAAAAAATAGGATTAAAAAGTATAGGCCTGCACGTCTTTGGACACAACAAAGTAGCACGAGATTTATACAAAAAGATAGGTTATATAGAAACAAATATTAAAATGAAAAAGATATTATAGTTACGAAGGTTACTTCTATTAGAAGCATATTCTATCAGGCTATTATAGCCAATATTATAAACGTAGGTGAAAGCTTTGCAACGAAAAAGTTTTATTTTAGTATATATTCTATTACTTGTCACTTTCTGTTTCATAAAGAAATCGAATGTTGGATACACAATCTATAAGCCAATTGGAGTCAAACAGGAGTAACCACTTGTAGATGTAGATTGAGCCAAAAATAATTAGGCGGATTAATTTAAAGGCAGGTGGAAAATATGGAAGAGAGGTTCCGTATATTAATAATTGAAGATGATCAGGAGATTAGTAGATTATTATGTATGATTATTGAAAAGGCTGGGATGGTTGCAGTTCCGGCATATTCCGGAACAGAAGGTTTATTACAACTACAGCAAAACCAATACGATTTAGTCCTATTGGATTTGATGTTACCGGGACAGAGTGGAGAAGAGTTGATCATGCAGGTGAGAGAAGGAAATAGCCTGCCAATTATTGTGATTTCAGCTAAGGTAGGTATTCAGGATAAAGTCCACGTATTGAAAATGGGAGCAGATGATTACATAACGAAGCCATTTAATAAACTAGAAGTGATGGCAAGGGTCGAGGTGCAATTACGTAAGTCTAGTGATCAATTACCGAGCCCGTCAAAAACGGAAAGAGTTTGGCGGGATCTAAGAATTCGCCCAGACAAACGATCCGCCACCTTAGAAAATCAGGAGCTGCAATTAACAAATGCTGAGTTTGATATTCTATTATTTTTGGTAAGCGCTCCAGAACGTGCTTTTTCAAAAAGGCAAATCTATGAAGGTATTTGGACTGGCCCCTATCTAGGCGATGATAATACAATTAGTGTACATGTTTCTAATATACGTAAAAAAATGGCTGAAATTACCTCTGTTGCATACATAAAGACCATTTGGGGAGTAGGCTTTATGCTGATTTGAAAAATGAGAATTGCCCTGGATCGTTCGAATTTAGCCTGTCCTCCTTTGAGCGCTTTCGCTTTTCCTCATTCTTTATGATTTCTTTATGTTTTGTTTAATGGAATTTAAAGGCACCTAAGCTACACTAAATGTATACAGAAAAATAGCGAAGGAGCCAAAAACATGAATAGTGTTATTCAAACGTATAGGTTGACAAAAATGTTCAAACAGGATGAAGTCATCAAACCCTTGGATTTCACCTTGGAAAAAGGAGAAATTTGCGCATTAATCGGTAAGAACGGTGCAGGGAAGTCAACATTTTTTAAAATGCTTGCTGGACAATTAATCCCGACTTCCGGAGATATTCAACTATGTGGGAAGTCAGGGAAGGAAAAGGAGCAAGCAAAAAAGCGGATGGGTTTTATGATTGAGACACCTGCGTTTTTTCCGGATTTCACTGCCTTACAGAACCTGGAGTATTTCCGAATCCAACGGGGAGTTGCCGAGAAGGAACGAATTTATGAAGTATTACAAATCGTCGGTTTAGCGAATCAAAAAAAGAAACGATTTAAAGATTATTCCATGGGAATGAAGCAAAGATTAGGAATAGCTCTTTGTTTGCTCGGCAGTCCGGATTGTTTAATACTGGATGAACCCATTAATGGACTGGATGCAGAAGGGATCATGGAGATTCGTAATCTGCTATTGAAGCTGAATCAGGAAAAGCAAATTACGATCCTAGTCTCTAGCCATATTTTAACTGAACTTCAATTGTTGGCAAGACGTTTTGTATTTATTAAAAACGGTGTAATTGCTGAGGATTTAAGTAGAGAAGCTTTAGATGAAAAAAGCAGGAAACAAATAAGAATGAAAGTAGACAACCCAACAAAAGCAGCTCAATTACTTGAAAGAACATATCCGGATGTTCAATTCAAAGTACTACAAGATCATGTCATAAGCCTCCGAAATCATGTGGAGAAAGGTGCTGAAATAAATCGTCTGTTCATCGACAATGGCGTGTCCGTGATGGAATTTCGTATGGAAGCACTGAATCTGGAAGAGTATTTTTTAGGATTAGTGGAGGGGAATGCAAATGATTAATTATATAAAAAGTGAAAATTACCGATTGCTTCGTAAAAAAGGTCTCTATATAACAAGTCTGGCTAGTTTAGTATTAATAACTGCAGCAGCGTATGTTTTACACTTTTTGGGAGAAAACGAAGCCAATTTCCCATATGCAACAAGCATCTTTTTTTATTCAAATGTTATTGCTGGAAGCCTGCTGATTATAATTGTAGCATTTGTTTTCAATCAGGCACTCACTGGCAGAGATACTTCTATAATTAAACAATCCGTATCCTTTGGCGTATCCCGTAATACTATTTTTTGGTCAAAGCTTTTACTGACATTAGGTTACTTTTTGTTTCTCTGTGCCATTGGTCTTGTCTTAATGATCGTATTAGGTGAAAACCTGTTATTTAGTGAAGGGGAATCAATAGGAAACTTCCTTCTAGCCAGCTTGAATATGTTGCCATTAATACTAGCTGCTTTTTCTATGATTCATATGTTGAAAATGCTGGAGGTTGGGGATCTCTATACACTTATTTTATTATTATTCGTCTTTATGTTTTCTGGAGACTTTTTACGATTACTGTTCAGGCCTGTGGCAGGTTTACAGGAGGTTTATAAATATGCTCCTAGCTCGTTGCTGAATGAAAACTTAATGGACTTTATGGATTATAAAGCATCATTGGATTATCGATATTGGATTGTCGGTATAGTAATATTACTAGTTTCACTAACAATAGGTGCAAGAAGGTTCGCTAAACAAAATATCGACTAAAGCTTGAAGGGAAGAATGGTTATGTATTGCTGGTTGATTATCGCTGTATTAACGCTCTTATTACTAATTACTGTCGGGGCACTTTTGCTTTTACATTGGGATATAAGAAAAATGACGAATCAATTGGAAGGCATTATTGAAAACTTTGGCACAAATGAATTGGTCCGCACTAATACGCAAAGCAAAATCCTGAAACATTTTATTAAAAAAATCAACCAGCTTATTTATTCCTATAAGCAAGATCAGCAATACAAAGAAAAAAGAGAGCAAGATCTAAAGCAAGAAATCACTAATATCTCTCACGATTTGCGAACCCCATTAACCTCTATGAAAGGTTTCTCGGAATTGTTAACAGATCCCTCTTTAAATGAGGAGCAAAGGAAAGAATTTTTAGCTATTGTGCAAAAGAAGATCGATAATCTTACTATGATGGTCGATGTATTTTATGAGCTCTCACAGATCGGTTCGATGGATCATCCACTGGTTATGGAACGCCAGCTAGTTGATCAAAGCGTAGCTGAAACGCTACTGATGTTCTACGATGATTTTGAACAGAAACAATTAAAGGTCCATGTAGAAGAAGTTTCCGTATCTCCAATTATGGCCGACAGAAAAGCTACAAATCGTATTATAATTAACATCATTCAAAATGCCCTGCGCTATGCCAAAAGCTATTTCACTATCAACCTGGTTGAAGAAGAAAATTATATCCGATTAAAAGCAATAAACGATGTGGAAGCATTTAATCGTACGGAACTTTCTCAGATTTTCGATCGGACATTCACCATGGATACCAGTCGAACTGGCGGCCAACTTGGATTAGGGCTGCACATTGTTCAACAGCTTATGAATAAGCAGGGAGGAACAGTAACAGCAGATGTGGTTAATGATGAATTCATAATAGAGGTATGTTTTAAGAAATGGAATTGTAATAAAATGACTGATTTTTAGTTTGCAGTGACTGGTAGAATTAGATTCTAGCCATTTATTGTAGGTAAAACAATGTTGGACATCTATTAAATAAAATAGGTGTCTTAATTTTTATAATAAGCATTGAATTTTATTACTATTATTGGAATAATTGGAAGAGGGCGACAGAAGGGTAGGGCAGGATATGGCTAATAAAAAGAAACAGACTCATTCAGTAATTACAGTTGGATATCTCGGTTTTATCTTCTTCCTGTTAGCTGGATTAAGATATATTTTGATCATCGAAGATCAGGTGGGGCGTTTATTAATGGTCTTAAGCTCTGGTTCTCTATGGTTTTACTTACAATATACAGCATCCCATTTTCTTAAAACTCGCAAAGAAAGGACAGTTTTTAAGTATATTTCTATTGCTGGGATATTAATTGTTTTTGTATACGGTACTTATTTAGTATTTGCATAAAATATACTATGTTTATAGGCCAAGTGGTGGCAGAGTATCCGTTTATTCATGTTTTAGTTTAACTATTTTCGTGGAAAGCTGGTGTTTACCATTCAAAATAAATTAAGAAAGTCCACAACAGATAGATCCATAGCTGGTGTTTGTGGTGGAATTGCAGAGTTTTTCGGTATTTCCTCATTTGGTGTAAGGCTACTCTTTATCATTTTACCGGCTAATTTACTAATTTATATTATTCTCGCAAATACAATCCCTGACAGCCCACCGTCTTTGTAAGGTTTTTAACTTGTTGAATATTTTAAGTCTATAGTTATATTTGTAGTTAAGTTTGGTATTTTAATTTTTATAGAAAGGATTTTTTTAAAGTGGATTTACTAAGTGTTTTAAATATAATAATTGTAATAGTGATTGTCTTAGCGATCGTGGTCACCTTTTTAGCGGTTTTCGCCTCCCAGTTTGCTAAAGCACAAAAGAAAAGAGCTAATGAATTAATGGCTATGCGAAAAGAGCATCTAGACGTACAAAGAGAGATTTTAAGTGAGTTAAAAAAGCTGACAAACGAATCCAAATCTCAAGGTTAAAGGTCAAAAGAGAAGCCTTTTATCAACGGTAAAGCAGAGAGAAAACTCTCCTCTCCTTAATTTCGTACAGATATGAAAAATTTCTAGAAAAAACACTAATGCGCCAGGTTGTCTTAATAAGAAAAAGCCTGAGTTCTAACAGAAGTTACAAAGGGGGACGAAAAATGAAAGTGAACAGTAAGTTGGGGATAGTGATTATAACTGCCATTATTTCGGTAAGTGCATTAACATGGTACATACAAAAAGAGCCATATAGTACAGAAGTAGTTGTCGATGCTGTATGGGAAAAATACGAGGTTCAGAGCACTCAAATCGGTGGAGTTGGGGAACAGGACGAAGGTGAACCAACAATTTTTGTGGATGTATATAATAAAAATGATATAGCAGGGGTAGAGAAATACTTGGAGAATAATCTATCTAAAGCTGACTTAAAGGCATATGAAATAGATGTCTTCTCCAACAAAGGAGTAGATTATTAACTAATAAACTGCCCACTTGGTATAAGATTTTGCAGCTGATCTTGGAATATGCAACTGTAAAAATTTTATTTCTACAATGCTACGATCCACTTTCAATGGAATTGGCAATCTCAACTAAGACTTCGGGAGTGACAGTGGGAGCAACTCTTTCATCAACACTTAGTACGTATTGCCAACTATCTTTAATAAATACAAGGGCTCCCCAACCTATTTGGTGCTGAGATAATGATATATAATTAGCAGTTGCTCCGCTTTTTAATTTGTAAGTATCTACTACCTTTCTTTTCTGAAAATCTACCCCATCTTCAGCAGCTCGTACATCTATTTTATAATGATTCGCAGGGGTTCTATCATTTACAAATTGTGCATGAAAAGATCTTCCTGGCTCATCAAACTTACCAAAATAATGAGTAAAAATAATTGGAGGCACCCTTGACGGTAACAGTAACTCTTTGTTAAAGGCATCCTCCACCTGACTCAGAGCTTCATTTATGGTTGTATAACCCCATTCAGAATACATTTCTTCATAGGATGGGGGCTTGCCAGTAGAAGCGTAGACTGTACTGCCACTTAGTACACCAATAAAAATAAGTGATAAAATAATTCTCTTCAAATCGTAATCCTCCCTTGAAGCCAATAGAGGTAATTTATGCAAATTCACACGTATTATTCATAGAATATCATTTCAGCAATATCCTTCCAAAATGCCACGTGTACGAAAGAAGGCCAGTCAACGAATAGCCAAAAAAGAGAGCGCTCTATGTTAGAACACTCTCCTACGACGTCTATCTGAAATTTAGTTCATTTTTTCTAAGCTTTCTTCGTCAAAAATTAATCTAATTTCCTCATCACCTTGAATTTTTTGACCCTGATACGTAGCCTCGTATTGAACGCGTGCAACTATAGAAGTGGTTAGTTGATCGATTTCAAATGTCTCATCACGAGTGTTTGCTTCTTCATCTAACTGCTTATCAAAGGCATGTATTTGTTCACCTGCTTGATTTTCCACTTGAAACCCAGTGATTGTTTTGGCGTCAAGTAAGGTGATGATAAGCGAGAGGGAGCCCTCTTGATTTTTGATAATAGCTGATTCAGAAAGAAAATTAGCCATTGCTGAAGGTTCGTCCTCATTCTTTTTCATTGCTTGAATAGTAATTGCATACTTACCTTCATCTACATTAATCATCGTCATTTTATTTCCTCCTCTTCGATATGGATGAGTAGTTCATCTTACTGTACATAAATACATTCATACCAACATAAATGGTCGCATATATGGATGTCCATGTCCAGAAGTATACTTTTTAAATAATATACATCGATAAATTAGCTTTTTGCATTAGCTGCTTACTTCACAGTGCATGATAACAAGCTATAAAGGATTTTTTATTTTAAAATTAAAAGGGAAAAGTCTACGGTTTGTCCAATTAATTTAACCAAAACCCCCTTCCTATGAGGTTTAATCCTCTAACAGGAAGGGGGTATATCATCCGTGTAAAAAACTTGTTTATTTTATAGCCTTATTAATCTTGTTTACGTAATTGGACTTCGATATTAATTTTTACTTCGTCACTTACGACAAAGCCACCTGTTTCAACTGCTGCGTTCCATGTTAAACCAAAGTCTTTACGGTTTATCTTTGTACTACCTGTAAATCCGGCAGCTTCATCTCCACTCATAGGATCTTTTGCTATACCTTCAAAAGTAATATCAAAAGTTACTGGCTTTGTTGTGCCTCTAATTGTAAAGTCACCAGTCACATCATAACGATCTTCAGATTTTTTCTTAATATCTGTTGCTTTAAATAATAGATGGGGATGGTTTTCTACATCAAAAAAGTCAGCTGAGCGTAAATGACCATCTCTGTCTTGCATGCGGGTATCAACACTACTTGCATCAATTTTAAATTCAATGGAAGCATCTGTTAAGTCTTTTGGATCTGTCTCAACTGTACCCTCAAAGTCGTTAAAAGTACCTTTCACATTCGAAATCATCATATGCTTTACTGTAAATCCTACCACACTGTGTACCTTATCAACGTTCCATATTGCTTTTGTCATATAAATCTCCTCCAATAATAGTTTAAATTTTATTCTTTCAACATGTTATATTTTGGTTCATTTATTTTATCTTTTCCTATAAATCAACCCCTTTAAGCTTTGGGGGAGCAGTAGATAACTGAAGCCCACTCCCATTAGCTGTTTACTAGTTCAACCAGTTTTTCGCTTCCATAGCAACTTCCTGTGTAAGGCTATGGCCGTTAACCCAAGCAGTTGTAACATCTGCACTTCTTTCATTAAATAGGCGGATGACTCTATTACTTTCGGATTCTGGTACGATAGGATCTCCTTTACCAAGTGATAAGAATACCTCCACATCGCTAAAGTCCTGTTTATTTTCCACATCTGCCGGATACAATGGGGCGAATAAAGCCGCTTTTTTGAATATGTCAGGTTGCTTAAGCATCATTTGTATAGCAATGTTGGAGCCATTGGAGAACCCAACAAGAACCGTATCTTCCAGTTTGAAGTCATGTTCTTTTGATTTTTCCACAATAAACTCGTATAGTTCATTTCCACGAAATTCCAGGTCTTCCCAGTCGTACTTCCCTTCACCGTGGCGTTTGAAGTATCTGTTCATCCCATTTTCCTGGACATTTCCTCTGATGCCTAAAATGTTATATTCAGGGTTAAGGAGTTCTGCAAGTGAAATCAAGTCTGTTTCTGTACCACCTGTACCGTGTAGAAGTATAAACACAGGAGCTCCTTTTTTATTTTCTTTATAGATATGTTTCAACTATATTCACTCCCATTCGTATGATTGAGGTCGTTCCAATAATAAATCGTTTGTTTATTTCCGCATGATGATTCCCAGCAGGTCTGCTGACAGCATTTACACTATATGTCCAGTTTCGGCAGCAGTTTTTCATATTCCTGCCTTTTGTGTTCATATTGCTCTGGTAACTTCAGTGCTGTGCCAAGGGATGACATATCTTCATCTATTTCGAAACCTGGGCCGTCTGTTGCGAATTCGAACACGACTTTTCCCTTCTCTCCAGTATAAATGGATTTGAAGTAACTTCTGTCTTTTACTACGGTGACCCCAAAGCCTTCCCTTCTAAGAGTGGCCTGCCATTCTTTTAATACATCCATATCAGGCACAGACCAGGCAATGTGGTGTACAGTCCCGATGCCGAATCTGCCAGCAGGCTTGGGTGGAGTTGAAATAATAATGTGATGCTTTTCCTCGCCTGTTGTTTCATAATGGTGATTTCCATCATGTGTATCTAATATTTTCAAACCCATAAGCCCTGTAAGCAGTTCTTCTGTACCTTCTGGATTTGCAGACAATAATACGGACCCATGAAAACCAAGTATATCTTTATTAGCTGCAGTTATTTCTCCTTCGATAATTGCAAGCTCTAGCCCATGAATATCATTAAACTCAAGTGTATCTTTCCCAAAAAGTTGGGTCACCTTAACTTGCAGTTCTTGAGCTGTTAGATGTTCTTTCCAGTAGTCAAGACTGCCTTTAGGTACTCTGAAGGCAATTCTTCCTACCTGGCCACTGCCCTTTCTTCCATAATTATTGTTTGGCCAGGGAAAGAAGGTAATGACGGTGCCGGGTGTTCCACAGTGATCAGCGAAATACAGATGGTAGATACCAGGATCATCAAAGTTTACTGTTTGTTTAACTAGACGAAGTCCTAAAACATCCCTATAAAATTTCACATTTTCATTGGGATCTCCTACAATGGCTGAGATATGATGAATTCGCTTAATTGCTTCCATAAAACGATCTCCTTTTTTAACTACTTCGAACGCTTCGTATTAAACGGGCGGATCTGTCCTTCAATATATTCGCGTTTCGGCTCCAGGAATGGTGGAAGTGCAAGACTTTCGCCCAATGTTTCATATGGTTCATCATCCATAAAACCAGGACCGTCTGTTGAAAGTTCGATGAGTATATCACCGACACGAGTATAAAGTGCTTCGAAATAAAAGCGATCTACATTACCTGAATGGCCCATTCCGAGCTCGTTGTATTTTGCTTCCCATTTTTTAATGGTCTCGTGATCTTTTACCCTGAACGATACATGATGAACCTGCCATAACCTTGACGACTAGGTGTTGTCTCATCCTTTCTTAAAATGACCTGACCACCGTTACCACCTTCACCAACATTAAATAGAGTCACGTTGTCTTCCTCAAGAATCGGCTTCATATCATAAACTTCAGAAAGTACCTTTTTGAAGTCATCGAAATAGCTTACTGTAATTTCAATCGGACCTAAACCGTAAATCGCCTTATCTTGTGGAACTGGTCCGTTTTTCCAAGGCTTACCTGGTGCCACCCCTTGATTGTTTTCATCAGAGAACAGTTGATATTTTTGCCCATCAGCTTCTTCAAATGGCAACACTTTTTTATCAAAAAGCTCTTGAATACCTTCATTTTTCACTTCAAATGCTTTGAAACGTTCCAAGTAATATTCAAGTGCTGCATCGTCCGGCACTCTTAAACCTACTCGGGAAATCGAGTTTGAACCCGAAGCCCCTTTAGGTACGTCCGGGAAGTCGAAGAAGGTCATGTCTGTCCCCGGTGAGCCCACATCATCTGCAAAAAAAGTATGATACGTGTGGATATCATCTTGATTCACCGTTTTTTTCACTAATCTCATTCCAAGTACTTCTGTAAAAAATTTATAGTTTCTCACTGCATCATCCGTCATTGCCGTAACATGATGAATTCCTAGTAGTCCGTCAGTCATATGGAAAAACTCCTTTGTATTTGTCTTTTAAAGCTCGTGCTGTTTAGTAACGTAAACTATTTTGTTTCTTTACCGCTAATTCATATATTCCTAATTCGAGATATTTATTTAAAAAAACTACATATGTTGCGCATAGAGACCTAGTTTTTTTACCTGCTCAATTAGTTCTTCTTTCTCCTTTATGTCGAGCCCGCCAAAAATTTCTTTTATAGCATTACTATGCTTTGGAAAGATCTCATTCATCAATGCTGTTCCACTAGGAGTAATCGCTGCATATGTCACACGTCGATCTTTTGGACAAGGCTTTCTTTTGATTAAGTTTTTTTTCTCTAATTTATCTACAACGTAAGTGATACTGCTGCTTGCAATTAATACTTTTTCACCAATTTTTTGAATCGGCTGATCGCCTTTATTATAAATTAATTCCAGAACAGCAAACTCAGTTGGGTTCAAATCGAATGATTTTATATCTTCTTCGGCACGTGCTCTAATCGATTGTAATGCTCGAGTTAACACTACAAATGCCTTTAGAGACAACTCCTCGTCATATAAATCTTGCTCTTCGCTATTCATGACCCGCTCCTTTTATCTCGAATTCAAGATAAATTAATCATAGTATATTGTTTTTCATGTGTCAACCCATTCATTTTTTGCAACCCTCTAAATATCTCTTTCTAATATAAATAGTTAAAAAATTGAAACATTTTCCATTTGAATTCGTATTTCATTGTAAAGCAATTGGTTTTTTACTTCTTGGAATTCTTACTATAATAATACCTTTCATTAGATTAGTTCTTGGTATTATTGGAATCATTCGCAAGTATAGAACGTCTATAACAAAAAGTCTTTGTATCCGAAAGCTAGTGTAGTAAAATTGTGGAAGAAGTAATTAGAAATCAAACAAAGAGGTGAGGCGCTATCGAAGTAATATATTTGGCAGGTGGCTGTTTATGGGGAGTTCAAGCTTTTATAAAAACATTACCAGGGGTCACTTTTACTGAAGCCGGAAGAGCGAATGGCACAAGTCATACACTTGATGGAGAGTATGATGGCTATGCTGAATGTGTGAAAACTGAATTTGATCCAACAGTTGTAACAATCAAGGAATTAATGAGCTATTTTTTTGAGATTATTGATCCATACAGTGTGAATAAACAAGGGGAGGATGTCGGCGAGAAGTACAGAACAGGAGTCTATAGTGTAAATCCTGACCACCTAAAAGAGGCGGAAGAATTTCTTCTGGCGAGAAAGGATTATGATCGTATCGTCGTGGAAGTGCTCCCTCTTGCAAACTATGTGAAAAGTGCCGAAGAACACCAAGATCGATTAGCGAAATGCCCGAATGATTATTGTCATATTCCAGAAGCATTGCTAAATAAGTATAAATAGGAAGAAGCCAAAGCACTTCAGTAAATTATTTAATAACACCAATTTAAGATTAAATCATTTTAGAAAAAAGGCGGTTATATGAAAAGGTTAGTCGGGATTTTAGTACTTATTTTACTTATTGGTACATTAGCTGGTTGCAATGACGAAGCTTCAGAAACTGAAGAAAATCGTATTGTAGTTAGTGATTTAAATAGCAGAGAGGAGGCGATACTCTCCACGACTGCGGAAGCGTCTTCTGTATTTAATTTTACCAATACATCATTTGAAGAAGTAGCAGTTTGGATAGAAAAATATCAATCTGGTGAACTGGTTGAGGATGAAATAGGTTCTATCAAAACGCTTGCAGCCGATAAAGGATCAATTATTTTAGCAGCTGGAAAGGTTCTTGATGATGAAAAGTCCCAAGCTTATCATATAGGTATTGGTGATGAAAGTGGAACATCATCCTCCAGTTTTACAATTGAAAAACCAAAGAAATCTAAAAACGCGGCTGTTATGTATGGAGAGTTGTCACAAGAACAAGCATTGAATCAACAGGAGCTTGTATTGGCGACAATTGCGTATTCCAACGAAAACGAGCAGGGTATCAGCTCTATACCTGTTGATTTTTATGAGAATCCTAAAGCACATCTAGATGTGCTGAAAAAGTATAGCACCGTATACGTAATAAAAGCTAAATTCTCAGGATAGAAGTTTAATAACCTTGTTTCGCTGGAATTGAATGTAGCGTAGCCTCCATGCCAACCTGCAAAAAACTATTTCAGGATGTGAGTGTAATGAGTATGTCTTTCAAAAGATTATTGGGCATGTTACTTGTTTTCCCCATTGGTTACACTGCTCTATTTTTAATCATTCGTTTATGGAATGAGCAAATCAATTGGTCACAATGGTTATATGGTATGACAGGTGGCATGGCAGGTATTTGCATTCTGTTATTGTATGTGAGAGTGAAAAGCATTAACGATAAATATACGAAAAGGCATAAACTTTTTTTAACACTGGATATTTTGCTAAGTGGTTTAGCAGCTTATTTCATTTTACGATTCCCATTCGTAGTTTCAAATGAATTGCTGAGTATAACTCCTTCATATGAAGCAATGAGCAAATCGCTTTTCGGTTTGACAATTTCATTAGGACTGCTGTTCATGATGCGAATTATTGAAATGGCAGTTACAAATAAAAAAGAACATATAACATCATTATTTATTACAACCATCCTACTGCTTAGCGTGTCTGTGTATATCGTGATAACTGGAATTATTTAATAGGTAGAACGAAATATCCGCCGCAGGACAAAAGAATCATCCGGAGAGGAGAACAATCGGCCGGAGCGCGAAAGAATCCGCTGGAGCGCAGAACAATCCGCCGCAGAGCGAAAGAATCGTCCGGAGAGGAGAACAATCGGCCAGAGCGCGAAAGAATCGTCCGGAGAGC
>NZ_BAZS01000006.1 GCF_001310895.1 Virgibacillus halodenitrificans JCM 12304
GTAGCGTAGCGGAGGAAGCGGCTGAGGCCATGCCGGCGGAAAGCGTCCGCCTGAAACGGAAATCAATGGGGCACTTCTCCTCAAATATTTTACTGAGCTTTTCATCAATAAAGTTACGTCGCAGTTTCCTCCAACTATGAATAAACAAAATACGTTTGGACCTCAACAATTGCGGTATAATGTTTTGCAAGAGTTAAAGATATCTGTGTCCTTATTATGCACATAGTTTTACAACAAGACGCAGCCACTTTTATTCTGGTACAATAGAGAGTAATGAAGGGTAAAAGGGATGTATACGTATGGTAGTTGAACATCAGAATAAAAGAAGAGTAATATTCCATATTGATATGAATTGTTTTTATGCATCAGTAGAAATGGCTTATGACAGTGATTTAAAAGGAAAGGCTTTAGCGATTGCCGGAAACCCTGAAGAAAGAAAAGGGATTATTGTGACGAGCAGCTATGAAGCCAGAGCTAAAGGTGTAAAAACTACAATGCCACTTTGGCAGGCAAGAAGGTTATGTCCAGAACTTGTAGTGTTAAGGCCAAACTTTGATCGTTATCGATCTGCATCCAAAGCAATGTTTAAAATCCTTTCAGAGATAACCCCGATAGTACAACCAGTCTCCATTGATGAAGGCTATATGGATGTAACGGATTGTGGTCCACCTGAAAAGGCTATTGAACTTGCGGAAAATATTCAAAATCGCATATTACATGAGTTAGACCTTCCTTGTAGTATAGGAATCGCACCAAATAAGTTTTTAGCTAAAATGGCTTCTGATATGAAAAAGCCTATGGGGATTACTGTTCTTAGAAAAAGAGAGTTAAGTACTACTCTTTGGCCACTTCCAATTGAAGAAATGTATGGGGTTGGAAATAAAACCGCTGAAAAATTAAAGAAAATGGAGATACATACAATTGGGGATCTGGCAAAAAAAGATGTTTATGAGTTAAAACAGGTTCTTGGAATTAATGGTGAGCGACTCAACAACAGAGCTAATGGTAATGACAAGAGGAGTGTGGATCCAGACGCCATTTACGATTTTAAGAGTATTGGCAGTTCGCAAACATTACCTCATGATACGATAGAAGAAGAAGAAATTAAAAAATTAATGGTTATTTTGGCAACAAATGTTGAAAGAAGATTAAAAAGAAAGCAAGCAGTAGGGCAAAGTATTCAATTAATGATTCGATATGCAGATCGAAAAACGATAACAAGAAGTAAAAAATTACAAATGTTTATAGAAGATAAAGAAGACATCTTATATTTTGCCAAAGAACTCCTTGAACTTCATTGGAATGAGGAGCCCATTCGTCTCCTTGGAATTACTGTACAGGATATACAAGAAAAACAGAGAATAGCAAAGCAATTAGATCTATTCACATATGAAAAAGAAGCACAAAACGAAAAAGTTGTATACAGCTATTGATCAGTTATCTCAGAAATACGGTAAAGATGTTTTCAAGAGATGGGAAAATTCTATTAGAAAAGAAAAAGAAAATCCAACTACTAGCTTTCAAAAGGATTTTCTGGATGACTATAAACACTAAGAAACCACACATAAAGATAACGTGTGGGTTTCTTAGTGTTTTGTTTACCAGACCGCCAATGGCTCTCAGCTCATAAACTTCTTTACAATAGAGTGGGAAATTTTGCTGCCAGGATAGCGAAATGGCAGATCGAACTTCGTTGTCTGCTTCATAATACTCTTTTTATGGGAAAAAGTTTCAAAGCTGTATTTCCCATGGTATGATCCCATTCCGCTATTTCCAACCCCACCGAAAGGTAAATAAGGATTTCCTAGGTGATAAAACGTATCGTTAATACTTCCTCCCCCGAAGGATAGATACTGGATAACCTGATGGGCCATTTTATCATTTTCCCCAAAATAATAAAGTGCTAGTGGCTTATGGTTATTTTTAATTATCTCTACTGCATTCTCAATTGAACTAAAGGTCAATACAGGAAGAATAGGGCCGAAAATTTCTTCTTGCATGATCGGATCTTCCCATGTAACTTTATCTAAAATGGTTGGTTCGATAGTGAGTGTATCACTGTCTGAAATACCTCCATGAAGTATACTGCCATTAGTTAGTAACTTTTTTAGCCGTTCAAAGTGAAATTGGTTAATGATTCGAGTGTATTCATCATTTCGTAATGGCTGTTTTCCAAACAATTCTTTAATCTGTTTCTTCATTGCTTTCATTAATTTAAATTTAACTTTTTCATGAACATATAAATAATCTGGTGCAACACACGTTTGCCCGGCATTAGTGTATTTTCCCCAGACAATTCTTTTTGCAGCAAGATTAATATTCGCATCTTTATCGACGATTACCGGGCTTTTACCTCCAAGTTCTAACGTAACAGGAGTTAGGTGCTCACTTGCTTTTCTCATAACAATCTTCCCCACAGAAGAACTACCAGTAAAAAATATATAATCAAAACGCTGCTCTAATAATTTCTCACTAATATCTTTATCTCCCTGAATGACCCTAATGAACGAAGGATCGAATGTGTCGCGAATCATCTCCTCCAGCAACGCAGATGTCGCGGTAGCATATTCTGATGGTTTAATAACGACACAATTACCAGCAGCAATTGCACCTATTACTGGTGCTAGAGCTAGTTGTAAAGGGTAATTCCATGGAGCCATAATTAATATTACACCAAACGGTTCCTTCATAATAAGATTTTTGGTCCCTTTATGCGTCATTGGAGCATTTACGCTAATAGGCTCCATCCATTCTTTCAAATGCTTTATAGCAAAGTCAATTTCTGTATAAAGAATACCAAGTTCCGTTGTAAGAACTTCATGTTCGGATTTATTTAAGTCTTCCTTTAAAGCTTGGTAAATGGCACCTTCATAGTTTTTAAGCATGTCCTTCAATTCTTGCAGTTGTTTTTTACGGAAATTAAATTCCAGTGTGTTACCGTTTTTAAAAAAAGTACGTTGGTTAGCTATCATAGATGAATATTGTTCCATTAAAAGCTCTCCCTTTTTTATTTATCTATAAATTTATATGAGTAAAATCATTAGCTATTTCCGTATTAGGGAATATTCTCCTGGCTTCATCAATCAAATTCTCTATATCTTCTGATTGGTACCGAGAGGAAATGTGAGTCAATATTAATTTTGAACAATTACTGGCTTTAGCAAGCCTTGCCGCTTGTTCGGTAGTAGTGTGATAGTATTTTTCTGCAAGATCTTCTAATGCCCCACCAAAAGTAGCTTCATGCACTAAAACATCTGAATTCTTTACAAAATTACTATTAACGTGTGTAAAACGAGTGTCCCCAAGAATGCTAATAACTCTTCCTTTTTTATCTTCACCTAGAAAGTCCTTGCGATAAATATATTGGCCATTGGATAGCTTTATTTTAGTATTTTCCTTAATTTGTTTGTAAATAGGGCCAGGCTTAATACCTATCTCTTTTAATTTGGACACTAACAATTCCCCGGGTTTATCTTTTTCTATAATTCGGAATCCAAAGCTAGGAAGACCATGATCAAGATGTTTTGTTTCCACAACAAATTGATCATTCTCAAATAGCTTGCCCTCCGACAGCTCTACGATATTAATTGGATAAGTAAGATGTGTGCCGCTAAGTTGTAAAGATGTGTTGACATACTCTTTAATACCATGAGGTCCATAGATAGTGAGTAATTCTTCACCGCCTTGAAAGGATCTGCTACTTAGTAAGCCAGGTAAACCAAAAATATGGTCCCCATGTAAATGTGTAATGAAAATTTTATTTATTTTCTTAAGTTTTATTGAGGTGCGCAGAATTTGGTGCTGTGTAGCCTCACCACAATCAAAAAGCCAAATATTATTTTGTTCCTGTAATAAAGTAAGTGCAACTGAAGAGACGTTGCGTTCTTTAGAGGGAAGCCCTGCACCTGTTCCAAGAAAGATTAATTCCATAAATTGAACCTCCGTTTTACTTAAAACCAACCGCGTTTATATTGTTGCGGTGCTTCTATCTCATAATTGATTTCATCAGCAGCTGTTTTTGCCCAATATGGATTGCGAAGTAAAGCTCTACCGATAAAGATAAGATTTGCACGTTCGTTTTGAAGAATTTCTTCTGCCTGTAAGCCAGTTGTAATCAGTCCAACAGCCCCTGTTTTTATATTAGCTTTTTGTTTAATAAATTCACAGCGTTTTAATTGGTAGCCTGGGTATGTATGGATTTTAGCAGGAATTACACCACCTGAACTACAATCGATTAGATCAACACCTTGCTCCTTTAACATATTTGAAAAATATATAATGTCAGCAAGTGAGTTTCCCTCCTCATTATATTCGTCTGTAGAAAGCCTGACAAAGATAGGACCTTCCCAAACTTCTTTTATAGCTGTGACAATTTCTCTTAATAGTCGATATCTGTTCGCTCTAGTGCCACCATAATTGTCTGTTCTTTTATTTGTTAGGGGGGATAGAAACTGATTAATTAAATAGCCATGGGCTGCATGTATTTCTATAATATCAAAATTAGCTTTATCAGCTCTAATCGCAGCATCGCGAAATGCAGATACCACTTCATTAATATTTTGCCATGTCATTTGCTGTGGCTTTTTATATGACTCATCAAAAGCAAGCGTCGAGGCTGAATATATGGGAGTATCTACTTGTGCTTTCCTGCCAGCATGCGCAAGCTGGATAGCAGATTTACTTCCTGCTTGGTGAATTTGATTATTTAAATCGGTTAAACCTGCAACTTGCTCATTATTCCAGATCCCTAGGTCTTGAGGAGAAATACGCCCTTCTGGTAACACAGCAGCAGCTTCTGTCATTACTAAACCCACTTGACCCATCGCTCTTGAGACATAATGAGTGACATGAAAGGGTGTAATCATACCGTCTTCATTGAAGCAGGAATACATGCACATGGGAGACATAACAATTCGGTTCTTTAGACTGATTTTTTTAAAATTAATTGGTGAGAATAACTTTGTCATTATTCATTCCTCCTGTTAGATAGTTAGTAGTAAATTTTTCTAAGTAAATCTTAAATCTTTAAGTAACTTATAAGCAGTATTTATGCTTTTTATAAATGGCTTAGTGCAATGTTCGGTACATCCGTAATAACTCCATTAACCTCAAGGTCCAAACAACGCTTTATTTGTCTAGGATGATTTACAGTATAAACTCTAACTTGTAACCCTTGCCGTTTACATTGTTGAACAAGTGAGTTTGATAATAACCGGTATTTTATATGAATGGCGTTTGCACCGAGTTCTTTAGCATAGGTGATAAGCTGCTTTTTTCTCCTGGAACGTAATAATGCACAATTTAGATGTTGAGAGATCTTCCTTAAGCGTTCTACACTGTTTGGATTAAAGGTAGATAGTATGGTACGATCAAGTAAATCATAGGAATAGAGCAAATCATACACAATGGACTCCATATTCTTATAATCTATTTTATTGTTTTTTAATTCTATATTTAAAGTAAGAGGCTTTCCACCGAACCATTTGAGGAACTCTTCTAGAGAGGGGACGGTGGCACCTGCAAACTCTGTATTGAACCAAGCACCGGCATCCAGTTGTTTCAGCTGTTGAAATGTATAGTCCTTAACATAACCCTTTCCATTCGTTGTACGATTAACGCGTTCATCGTGAATAAGGACGGGGATGTTATCTTTTGTGAGCTGAACATCTGTTTCTATGCCTTGAGCACCTTGTTGAAAGGCTAATTGAAACGCAGCCATTGTATTTTCAGGTGCCAAAAGACTTGAGCCACGATGAGCATAAATTTCTGTTTTCAATGAATTCACCTCTCTTATGATTGTGTTTTATTTAGTTATAAAAGTCAATTTGTACAGGAGGATTATGATGAATAGTTGGCAATCAAAGGAACAATTAACTGAATTACTTTCTTCACTTGCTCACTACCAAAGTGTAACAGGTACAAATGCGGAAATAGCTTTGGCAGAATATCTCCATCATTTATTAGCGGAAAAGACTTATTTCCAAAAAAACTCCGATCACTTAAATCTACACCCTTTGGACGATGGCAGGCATTTGTTAACTGCTCTTGTTAAAGGAGCTTCTAATACAAAAGAAACAATAATTTTGCTAAGCCATTTCGATGTCGTTGGAACAGAGGATTATGGATCGTTAGAAAATTTAGCATTCCGTCCAAAGGAACTTACGAAGGAAATGAATAAGATTTACGATCAATTACCTTTACAAGTACAAAAAGATCTTAAACAGGGAGAATGGCTGTTTGGCAGAGGGACAATGGATATGAAAGCAGGATTATCCATTCATTTATCTATGCTTGAAAGGGCTATGAATGGTGAGTTTAATGGCAACATTTTACTTCTTACTGTTCCCGATGAGGAAGTGAACTCAAAAGGTATGTTAACTGCATTACCAGTTTTAAATCAGTTAAAAGAAAGGGAAAACCTTGAATTTAATGCCTGCCTAAACGGAGAGCCGATGTTTAGTAAGTATCCTGGTGATCCATCTTATTATGTGTATACTGGTTCAATCGGTAAGGTGCTTCCCGGTTTTTATTGTTATGGCAAAGAGTCCCATGTAGGAGAGCCTTTCTCCGGAATAAATCCGAATCTTATGAATAGCTTTCTATCCCAGCAGCTTGAATTAAACGAATCATTTATTGAGAAAGCAGGAGATGAAGTAACTCCACCACCTGTAAGTCTTATGCAGCGAGATTTGAAAGAGGAATATTCTGTGCAAACTCCGCAAGCTGCTGTTTCTATGTATAATGTTTTGTACCTTCAGCAATCTTTTAACGATATAAATGAAAAATTACTTGAAAGCGCAAAAAAAGCTGCGAAAAATATAGAAACACATGTTAATGAAAAAGCTGAAAAGTATGCTGATATGGCATCTGATTTTACCATGTCTTACTCAAAAGTGCATGTAATGATGTATGAAGAACTATACAATGAAGCGGTTAAGCGGTTTGGCCAAGATGAAATTGATAGAATACAAAATTTATTGGTAAATCAGAGAGAACAAGGCGACAGGGATTTTTCTACATTACTTGTTCAAGAGTTGGCAGCAATGTGTAAAGATCTCACACCGTTAATAGTTTTATTTTACAGCCCTCCATTTTATCCAGCGGTATCTTCCCATCAAGATAAGTATATTAGTCGGGTTATGGATTATGTGAAGGAATACGTAGCTGACAAGTATGGCCTGTCCTTGACTGTGTCCGAATTTTTTACTGGTTTGTCCGATTTGAGTTTTATTGGCCCGGTATCCTCCAAAGGGAAGTTGGATCAGTTAACAGTCAATATGCCATTGCAAAATCATGGGTTCACTTTTCCAAGTGATATTATGGAAAAACTAACGATGCCTATTTTAAATATTGGTCCTCTTGGAAAGGACGCGCATCAGTGGACAGAACGGCTAGAATTATCGTACAGCTTTGAAGTATTACCGGAAATTGTGTCGGAGGCAATAAAACAATTATTAAAAAAGTAGCATAATACTGTGACAATCTCTTTAAAAAGATGTAAGATTAATATAAAAATGAATGGATGTTCAGTTTTGGGGGATTCTAAATGAAAGTTATTAATAAGGATATTAGTCAAATCACCCTTCCCACTCCTTTTGCAGTGGGGGATACACATGTATATCTTTTGAAGGGAGATACATTGTCATTAGTAGATGCTGGTGTAAAAACAAAGGAAGCGTGGGAAGCACTGACGAGTCAGTTAAAGCAATTAAACTATTCACCAAATGATATAGAGCAAATTATATTAACTCATCACCATCCTGACCATATAGGGCTAATTGAAGAATTTCCACGGGTGAGAAGTATTGTAGGACACAGATATATAAATCCCTTTTTAATTAGGGACGAAGGTTTTATTGACAATTATATTGAATTCTTTAAAACTTGTTTTCATGTGAATGGGGTTCCCGACTCTTTTCAATCTGAAATGGAGAAGGAGCGGATAGCCTTTGAGTATTTTGGTCGAGGGCAGTTAACTGAATTTATTGATGAAGGACAAAATCTACCAGGACATGAAGATTGGAGTGTTATTGAAACAAAGGGACACGCACAGAGTCATTTATCTTTTCTAAGAGAACAAGACGGCATGTTTATAGGGGGAGACCATCTTTTACAGCGTATCTCTCCTAATCCACTCATTGAACCACCATATGAAGGGCAAAACGACCGTTCTAAATCTTTACTGCAGTTTAGGTCGAATTTAATTAAATGCAAAGAGGCAAGTATTCGAACTGTTTTGCCAGGCCATGGTCCTGTATTTTCTAATGTAGATGAAGTAGTAGAACATCAATTATCGAGGCAGGAACAGCGAGCAGATAAAGTTTACCAATATCTAAAAAAGGAGTCCGCTTCTCCCTATCAAATATGTAAGCAGCTATTCCCAAAACAATATGAAAAGCAGATTGGTTTAACTATGTCAGAAACTATCGGGCAGCTTGATTATTTAGAAAATGAAGGTTTAATTGAAAAAGACTTAGTCAATGGACAATATGTATATGAAACAAAATAAATTAACAAATAAAAAAATTATTGTCACAGGCGCTTCAAGCGGAATCGGAGAACAAATTGCCAGACATGTTGCTTTAAATGGTGGGATTCCTATTTTGTTGGCAAGGTCTAAGGAGAAACTGGATAATTTACAGCACTCTATTAAGAGGGATTACCATATTAATAGTCCTGTATATCAAATTAATTTAATTGACGTCCAAGAAGTAAAAAAGCTTGCGGACAGAATTATTAAAGAGCAAGAACAAGTACATGGTTTAATTAATAACGCAGGCTTAGGATACTTTAAATATATTATAGATACTAGTTGGCAGGAAACAGAGGAAATGCTATTTTTAAATGTTAATTCGGTTATCAAGCTTACTCAACTATTTTTACCTCACTTTATTGAATATGGTCAAGGACATATTATTAATATCGCATCCCAGGCAGGAAAAATTGCCACACCTAAATCTGCAGTTTATGCAGCAACAAAACATGCTGTAATCGGATATACCAATGGTCTGCGATTAGAAACAAAAGCTCACCATGTCTATGTAACATCTATTAACTTAGGCCCTGTTAAGACGAATTTTTTTAGGAAGGCTGATCCGGAAGGGAATTATCAGAAGAGTGTAGAAAAGTACATGCTAGATCCGGATTATGTAGCAGGCAGGGTCGTTGGTGTTTTATTTAAACGTAAACGGGAAATAAACCTACCAGTATGGATGGAGATGGGGAGTAAACTATATCAATTATTTCCAGGGCTTATGGAAAGACTATTAAAAAAGCAGTTTAATAAAAAGTAAGAAAATAAAGTACTGGGAGGGCCATGAGGTTGAAACTAGAAATTAGTCCAGTAGCTAAGAAGAAACTAAAGGAAATAAATACAATGAATTTTCCTTATTTACTGCTATGGTATGATACGGAAGGTTGCGGTTGCGGAGTTAATGGGATTCCGATGATTCGCTTTGTTGATCGTCTCCCCAATAATTATATTGTAGTAGAAAATGAAGAATACAAGACTGTAATGGAAGAGCAGCAAGCAACATTTTTTTCTGATGAGATGAAATTAACTGTTGTGAATGGGATGTTTCGATTATCTAGTCCGGAAGGTATATTGAATCCTTTTTTGCCGGATAGAAGGGTTTTTAATGGCTAAGCAATGAAGGGGGATCCCCTTCGTTGCTTTATCTATGAGCGTTATATTGAATTGGCTTGCTTATTTGCCTAATCTTTGAGTATAACTCATCAGATAATGGCTCTTTATTATAGTTCGCAATATTCTCTTTAACTTGCTCAACTGAGCTTGCACCAAATACTGCGCTTGCTATGGCAGGGTTTTTTAGTGTATATTTTAGTGCCATTTCGTTTAAAGTGAAATCCTCATCACAAAGTGTAGCCAAGTTTTTATTTATATCTGTAAGTTCTTTAAAGCTATAATCAAGAAAGCCTTCTTTGCCTTTTCGGGCGATCACATTAGCTGAATGATTACTTAGCATTCCCTTGGCAAGTGGGCCTCTTGCCAAAACACTAATGTTGTTGGAGTGGAGCAGGTCGAGTATTTCTTCCTCTGGCCTTCGGTCGAGAATGTTATACTGCATCATAACAGCATCTATATTGGAATGTTTTACGTATTCTTTTATAACATTAGGACGTATGGATGATATACCATAAGCTCTAATCAACCCTTCTCTTTTTAAAATCTCAAAGGCTTCGATTGTTTCATCAATTGGATCCTCAATTGTACCTCCATGGAGCATATAAAAATCAAT
The DNA here is from genome assembly GCF_001310895.1 of Virgibacillus halodenitrificans JCM 12304. Lineage (GTDB taxonomy): Bacteria > Bacillota > Bacilli > Bacillales > Amphibacillaceae > Virgibacillus_Q > Virgibacillus_Q halodenitrificans. The sequence goes on from NZ_BAZS01000006.1 coordinate 10,260, forward strand.
GTAATCTGTTTGCAATCGCTTCAGACTATCTTTCAATCCTTCAGTAATATGCTTTTTTGAAGGGTCCCAATACCAGTTCTTGTCTTCCTTATTAAAATTATTCCCAACTTTTGATGTCAGAATGATCTGCTCACGTTTTTCTTTAATAGCTTTACCTACTACTTCTTCATTTTTTCCAAAATCATATAAGTCAGCAGTATCTAAATGGTTAATATTATGTTCCAGTGCATAGTCAATAATATTCCCTGCTTGTTTCTGATCCTTACCAAGTGACATACAGCCGAGTGTTAGTTCTGATACATGCAATTCGGAATTGCCTAACCGGTTTTTTTGCATAATAAATACCTCCAATCCTAACTATTATTGTAGGAATTAATATAAAGAAATACAACTATTTTTTATTGGGTATATATAAGTATGCTAGAATGAAATAAAAAGAGATATAAAAGGATGATTGAGATGGATAAATTTACTGAAAACACGATAGAATCCAAAACAATTTATGATGGGAAGGTTGTTCACTTGAAGGTGGATGACGTTACTTTACCTAATGGAAAAACGGCTAAAAGAGAAATTATTAATCACACAGGAGCCGTTGCAGTAATCGCAATTACTGAGGAAAATAAGATAGTTTTTGTAGAGCAGTATCGTAAACCCTTGGAAAAATCACTTATTGAACTTCCGGCAGGAAAACTTGAAAAAGGCGAAAAGCCAGAGCTTACTGGCATTCGTGAATTGGAAGAAGAAACAGGATATACAACAAATAATCTCTCACTTGTTACATCATTTTATACTTCTCCCGGCTTTGCGGATGAATTGATGTATATTTATATAACTGATGAAATAAAAAAAATAGAAAATCCTCCAGCAGGAGATGAAGATGAATTTGTGGAAATACTTGAGCTTAGCTTAGATGAAGCAAAGAAATATGTAGAAGAAGAGCGTATCCATGATGCAAAAACAAACTATGCAATTTTATATTTGCATGCTTTGGGGAGATTTTGATGCTTACACCTTATTTTGCAGATATGCACATTCACGTAGGTAGAGATATATATGGGAAGCCAGTGAAAATAACAGGGTCCAAAAATCTTACACTTACAAATATATTAAAAGAATCAAGCCGTAATAAGGGTATTGACATGGTAGGAGTAATTGATAGCCATGCTCCTGCTGTACAGCAGGAAATTAAAAACCTGATAAGTGAAGGAAAAGCATATGAATTGACAGATGGTGGTATCCAATTTGAAGAAGTTACTTTATTACTTGGTTCAGAAATAGAGGTGTATGATGATAATTGTTTAGGGCCAATTCATGTTCTTTGTTTCCTTCCTACTTTGGAAAAAATCAGCCTTTTTTCTGAATGGCTTACAACCAAAATGAAGAACATTACATTAAGCTCTCAAAGATATTACGGAACAGCCAAGGAATTACAGTATAAAGTAAAAGAACTGGAAGGTATATTTATCCCCGCCCACATATTTACTCCGTTTAAAAGTTTATATGGTAAAGGGGTAAGAGAATCGTTGGAGGAAGTACTCGATCCAGATTTAATTGATGGTGTTGAGTTGGGGTTAAGCTCTGATACAGAAATGGCTGATCAAATTAAGGAACTACATGCTTATACATTTTTAACTAATTCGGATGCACACTCTCTAGCAAAAATAGCTAGAGAATATCAGGAGATTAAAATGGACAAACCGTCATTTAAAGAATTTCTGTGGGCTTTACACCAATTAGAAGGTAGGAAGGTTACTAAAAATTTTGGTATGAACCACAGTTGGGAAAATATCATACTACAGTTTGCAACAAATGCTTTTCGAAATTACCTTCTGATACCATAGAGTGCCCGGTTTGTGGTTCTAAAAAGATTATTAAAGGCGTGTTTGATCGGATTCAGGAACTAAAACAAGATAGTAATTTTAAAAGGGAGCGGCCACCTTATTTATACCAAGTGCCATTAGAATATCTGCCTGCTTTAGGAAAAAGGACGTTTGAGAAACTTTTAGATCAGTTTGCAACCGAAATGAATATTATCCACCATGTTTCATTTGAAGAATTGGTGAAGATAGTTCCTGAAAAGCTTGCACACTATATTATACAGATGCGCGAAGGTAAGTTGGAAATAGAAGCTGGGGGCGGAGGCAAATACGGAAGTGTAAAATCCAAATAGCCGTGGTATAGAACTCAACTTACTAATAAATAGATCCTTTTTCATATTTTCGGTAACAGGTGGAGCATCTGCTCGTTTGCTATTGCAGTATCTTCTTTGCGCCGTGTTGCGATGGGTTCAGAATAAATTTATATGAAAAGATAGGAAAAAGATAGAGAACTTGGTATTTTACTTCGGGATCCTTCATAGATTTCTACTATAGTCGTATTTATTGAATGGAGGATTCCGATGTACAAAAATAAATCTCTCATAGTAGTCGATCATGTCAAAGAAAATGCCACTGTTTATCTATTTATGATCATTTTGTTTCTTACCGGAATCGTTTTTGGAGCTATCCTGGTTAATAGTATGAATTTCATTCAAAAACAGGAATTGTTTTTTTATTTAGAGAGGTTTTTTGGCCAAATAATAGGTCAACAAGATATTAAAAATGTAGATATATTAAAAAGCAGCTTTTTATATCACAGTAAGTACTTATTATTACTATTTATATTGGGTTTATCTGTTATCGGATTACCAATTGTTTGGGTATTACTGTTTATTAAAGGACTGGTAGTGGGGTTTTCGATTGGCTTTATTGTTAACCAACTAGGATTTAAAGGACTCTTATTAGCTTCTTTGTCAATTGCTCCTCAAAACATTATAATTATTCCAATATATATTACTGCAGGCAGTTTGGCGATGATATTCTCGCTCAAATTGTTAAACAAGTTATTTGCACGTAAGATTTCTCAGCCTGTTTTTCAACCATTCGGAAGATATTTCATAACATTTGCTTTTCTTTTATTATTTTCTTTTATAGCTGCATTACTGGAAGCTTTTGTGGCTAATGAAACAATGGAGCTTCTAATAAAATCATTTTACTAATAACAGTTATTATATTATAATTATTATAAATACAAAGTAGTATTTTGTTTTGACACTTTTTTCATTCATGCATATAATGAAGATGGGCACACGAGGGAGGTAAATGCCATGGAACATCGAATAGATAATATAAAGAAGCAGCTCCACGCACAGAGTTATAAACTTACGCCTCAGAGAGAAGCAACTGTTAGAGTGCTGCTAGAACGTGAAGAAGATCATTTAAGTGCTGAAGATATTTTTTTATTGGTAAAAGAAAAGGCACCTGAAATAGGGTTAGCAACAGTATACCGTACACTGGAATTATTATCTGAGTTAAAAATCGTGGATAAAATAAATTTCGGTGATGGCGTCTCTCGATATGATCTGAGAAAAGAAGGTGCTGAACATTTTCATCATCACCTTGTATGTATAGAATGTGGTTCAGTTGAAGAAATAGTGGAAGATTTGCTGAAAGATGTAGAAAAAATTGTAGAAAATGATTGGCAGTTTCAAGTTAAAGATCATAGCTTACTTTTCACGGAGTGTGCAAACAATGCCAAAAGATAACCATAAAATCTTAACATAGACTAACCTTTTTCAGCTGAAAAAAGGTTTTTTTATTTTTACATAAAGTTAGTTTTATATACCCATTGCTTAAAATATAAATTACAAAAATCCTTTTCTTCATAATAATTTACAAATCAATAGAAAAAGGTTACATTTAAAGTGTACTGAATAACTAGTTATATGTATAATATGATCCATTTCTGGCATATCTTTTAGTAGGATTTAAATTCTGAATAAGGAGATATGACATGAAACAGATCATTAGTGAGATACTAAAAGTTTTTATCATTTTTACTGCCTGCACTTTTTTATTTTATTTTGGTTTACGTTATATGCACGATGAATATGAACAAATTCATCGGTATGATCCACCAGAAGGTCCAGCTGTAAAGGTGTCAAACACAGAGGATCGGTTTATCGACCGTTTGAATATTTTCTTTCGTTTAGGAGAATAGACTATGCTTAAGGATACTGTTTCAGATTTTCTTCATTATCTGCAAATTGAAAGAGGCTTGTCTGAGAATACGTTAATTTCATATAAACGTGATCTTACTCAGTATATAAACTATCTTAGCAAGGTAGAGTTAAAATCTGATTGGGCAACAGTTCACCGCAATGATATTATTGCGTTCCTTCAAATGTTAAAAGATGCAGGTAAATCAGCGGCGAGTATTGCAAGGTACACTTCATCAATTAGATCCTTTCATCAGTTTTTAATCCGCGAACAACTTGTACAGCAAGATGCGAGTTTACATATTGAATCACCAAGAAAAGAAAGAAAACTGCCGGATGTGCTGAGCGAAAAAGACATAGATTCACTGTTGTCTATTTCTGGTGAAAAACCCTTGGAACTCAGAAATAAAGCAATGCTTGAGTTATTATACGCAACGGGTTTGCGTGTTAGCGAGATGATTAATTTAAAAGTAAGTGACCTGCATTTAACTATGGGCTTTGTTCAGTGTGTTGGAAAGGGAAATAAAGAAAGGATCGTCCCACTAGGCGATATAGCCATAAAGTCCCTTGAAGAATACATTAGAAAGGGAAGATCAATATTAGGGAAAAATAATAAGGATGGGAATGTGTTGTTCCTTAATCAGCATGGCAGACCTCTCACACGACAGGGTTTTTGGAAGATACTTAAAGCAAATGCTAATCGTGCTGGTATCCAAAAAAAGATTACGCCACATACTTTGCGACATTCCTTTGCGACACATTTATTAGAGAATGGAGCCGATCTGAGAGTTGTTCAGGAAATGCTAGGCCATGTTGACATTTCAACTACTCAAATTTATACACATGTCACCAAGATAGATTAAAAGATATTTATACAGCCTATCATCCTAGGGCATAATCTTTTAATTATAGTTGTCTGACATCCTACAAGTTGTTGTTTCGTTCAGTAGTCTTAGAATACTGGACATATTATATCTAGGAAATGGGAATACAATTTATGGGAGGTTTTAGGTATGAAAAAATTTAATCGTGTATTTTTAATTGTTATGGATTCTGTTGGAATTGGTGAAGCACCGGATGCGGCTGAATTCAACGATTTAGGTGCAGATACATTAGGACATATTGCAGAACATATGAAAGGACTTAAAATGCCTAATATGGGGAAGCTTGGATTAAGTAATATTCGAGAAATTCAAGGAATAAAAAAGGCAGAAAGACCGTTGGCGTATTATACAAAAATGCAAGAGGCTTCAAATGGCAAGGATACGATGACAGGTCATTGGGAAATAATGGGTTTATATATAGAACAGCCATTTCGTACATTTCCTGATGGCTTTCCAGATGAGTTAATCCAAGAGTTAGAAAAAAAATCCGGACGGAAAATAATTGGAAATAAACCTGCTTCCGGTACGGAAATTATTGAAGAACTTGGCCAGGAGCATATGGAAACCGGAGCCTTAATTGTTTACACTTCTGCCGACTCTGTACTGCAAATAGCTGCACATGAAGACATTGTTCCTATTGAGGAACAATATCGTATATGTGAAATGGCGCGTGAGTTAACTCTCGATGAAAAATATATGGTTGGTCGTGTAATCGCACGTCCATTTGTTGGTGATCCTGGTTCTTTTCAACGGACAGCTAATCGTCATGACTATGCTTTAAAGCCGTTTGGAAGAACGGTAATGAATGAATTAAAGGATGAAAACTATGATGTAATTGCCCTAGGAAAAATTTCCGATATTTATGATGGGGAAGGGGTTACTGAAGCTATTAGAACCATTGATAACGAGGATGGTATGACTAAGCTTGTAGATACAATGTCAAAAGATTTTAAAGGAATCAGCTTTTTGAATTTAGTGGATTTTGATGCGAAGTACGGCCATCGACGTGATCCCAAGGGATATGGTGATGCATTAGAAGCATTTGATGCCCGCTTACCTGAAGTGTTAGAAAGATTGCAAGAGGATGATTTACTGCTTATTACTGCAGACCATGGTAATGACCCAATTCATCACGGTACGGATCATACACGAGAATACGTTCCTTTAATTGCTTATCATACAGGTATAGAAGAAGGGAAAGAATTGCCTATTAGTAAAACTTTTGCTGATATTGGGGCAACAATCTCTGATAATTTTAACGTGAAGCTGCCATCTTACGGTAAAAGCTTGTTAAACCAATTAGGAAGGGAAGATGCTTAATGATTCCATCATCAATTAAAGAAGCGAGTGCTTATATTTCAGGGAAATTAGATACTACTCCTAAAATCGGGTTGATTCTAGGTTCGGGCTTAGGAGTGTTAGCTGAAGAAATTGAAGAAGCTATTGATATTTCATATGAAGATATTCCAGGTTTTCCTGTATCCACTGTGGAAGGCATAAAGGCCAATTAGTTATAGGTAAACTTCAAGGTAAAGAGGTACTAGCTATGCAAGGGCGTTTTCATTACTATGAAGGTTACTCTATGCAGCAGGTTACATTCCCTGTAAGAGTAATGAAACAACTTGGAATAGAAACTATTATTGTTACAAATGCAGCTGGTGGAATAAACGAAAAGTTTCAACCTGGAGATCTAATGGTAATTACTGACCATATTAATAACATGGGTGATAATCCTTTAATTGGAAAAAATGAAGAGCAGTTGGGGCCTCGTTTTCCAGATATGTCTCAGGTCTACGACAAATCGTATATACGTTTAGCGAAGGAATGTGCCGAAGATTTAGATTTGCAAGTACAAGAAGGAGTATATGTAGGTAACACTGGTCCAACATATGAGACTCCTGCAGAAATTAGAATGTTACGTTCATGGGGAGGGGATGCAGTAGGAATGTCTACAGTCCCTGAAGTAACAGTAGCAGGACATGCAGGATTACGTGTGTTAGGTGTTTCTTGTATTTCAAATATGGCAGCTGGTATACTGGATCAACCTTTAACGCATGAGGAAGTTATTGAAACAACTCAAAGAGTCCGTGATGACTTTTTAAGGTTTATTAAAAAAATAATCAGTACTTTACCATAATACCTATTAGGGGCGATAAAGATGAGAATGTATGACATTATTGAGAAAAAAAGAGATGGAGAAGAATTAACTTCTGAAGAAATTAACTATTTTATCGAGGGTTATACGAACGGAGATATCCCGGATTACCAAACCAGCGCACTTTTAATGGCTATCTATTTTCAAGATATGACGGAAGAAGAGAGAGCAAACCTGACGTTAGCTATGGTTGAATCCGGCGATCAAATTAATCTTTCCGATATAAACGGAGTAAAAGTAGATAAACACTCCACCGGTGGAGTAGGAGATACAACTACTTTAATACTTGCGCCTTTGGTAGCCTCTGTCGGTGTCCCGGTAGCCAAGATGAGCGGTCGTGGCTTGGGACATACAGGAGGTACAATTGATAAACTAGAATCTGTTCCAGGTTTCCATGTGGAGATATCAAATGATGAATTTATAAATCTTGTAAACAGGAATAAAGTAGCTGTTATTGGTCAGTCAGGCAATTTAACTCCAGCTGACAAGAAAATTTATGGCTTACGTGATGTCACAGCAACAGTTAGCTCTATCCCATTGATAGCGAGTTCTATAATGAGTAAAAAAATAGCCTCTGGAGCGGATGCTATCGTGCTTGATGTTAAAACAGGTTCCGGTGCTTTCATGAAGGATTTGAAAGATGCTCAGTCACTGGCTAAGGCGATGGTATCCATCGGAAATAAAGTGGGAAGAAACACAATGGCGGTTATTTCCGATATGAGTCAGCCTTTGGGTTATGCCATTGGTAATGCGCTGGAAGTGAAAGAAGCAATTGAGACCTTAAAAGGTAAAGGCCCAGAAGATTTGACTGAGTTATGTTTAACATTAGGTAGTCAAATGGTAGTTCTGGCTAAACAAGCGGAAAATCTAGATGAAGCCAGAAACAAATTAGAAGAAAATTTGCGAAACGGTAAAGCATTTGAAAAGTTTAAAGAATTCCTTGAATCTCAAGGTGGAGACCCTTCCGTCGCTGATCAACCAGAACTTTTGCCACAAGCAAAATATAAGATAGATGTACCTGCTAAAGAAGCAGGCACAGTTTCTGAAATTGTTGCAAATGAAATTGGTACTGCAGCAATGATGCTAGGAGCAGGAAGAGCAACTAAAGAATCAGAGATTGATCTAGGTGTTGGTATTGTTTTGCATAAAAAGATCGGAGATTCAGTTGAAAAAGGAGAGACCTTACTGACTGTCCATTCCAACAAAGAAGACATTGAAGAAGTAAAACAATTATTATATAAGAACATCACCATAGCTTCGTCAGAAATTAAAGCACCAACATTAATCTATGAGGTTTATACAGATTAATGTTTAAGAAAATATATTTTTAATTATGGGAAATCCGAACTGATTCTTTTAATATGAATCATAGTTCGGATTTTTCTTTATGGCTTTAAAGTATTTGTTACGGCACTTAACATTTCAAATGAGTTTATTTACATCGCTAAACTGACTTATAAAGCAGTATAAATATATTTACTAATGGGAATCCTATACTTATATAAAATGAGTTGGAGGTAGTACGATGAAGAAAAAGTTACTCATAACCAGTATGATGGTAATTGTTTATAGCTTATTTGGAATGTCAGTATATGCGGAAGAAAGTAAAGGAGATCAAACCAATTCAATTAACCTTGCAGATAATGCGAAATCTGCAATTTTATTAGAAAGAGATACTGGTCAAGTATTCTATGATAAAGATGCACACGTAAAATTACCCCCTGCTAGTATGACTAAAATTATGACATTATTATTAATTATGGAAGCATTGGAACAAGGTGACTTAAAGTACGAAGAAAAAGTTAGGGTGAGTGAGCGTGCTGCTTCTATGGGAGGTTCTCAGATTTTTCTGGAGGCAGGCGAAGAAATGACTGTAAAAGATTTGCTTAAAGGGATTGCAGTTGCCTCTGGCAATGATGCAAGCGTTGCTTTAGCAGAAAGAATTGCTGGCAGTGAAAAAGCGTTTGTAAAAAAGATGAATCAAAAAGTAAAGAAACTAGGTTTAGAAAACACAAAGTTTCAAAATACAACTGGTTTACCGGCAGAAGATCACTATAGCACAGCCTATGATATGGCTATGATAGCGAAAGAACTCTTGAAATATGAAGAAATCACAAAGTATACCTCCATTTATGAAGATTATTTGAGAAAAGGGAAAGAAAATGAATTTTGGCTTGTTAACACAAATAAACTTGTAAAGTTTTACCCTGGCGTAGATGGGTTGAAAACAGGTTATACCAATGAAGCAAAGTATTGCTTAACTGCTACTGCCAAGAAAGATGACATGAGAGTTATAGCTGTTGTGATGGGCGCAGGGACGATTAAAGAGAGGAATGCAACAATATCGGGTATGCTGGATTATGCATTTAATCATTATGAAACAAAGCATATATTTGATAAAGGTGAGCGAATAACTTCATTAAATCTTTTAAAGGCAGAAAGAAAAAATATTGAAATAATTACTTCAGAGTCTATAAGTACCGTTCACCGAAAAGGCGAAGACACAAAGAATGTTGAAACTGTCATTACACTAGACTCTGAATTTACTTTACCTTTGAAAAAGGGAGCTAAAGTAGGAATGTTATATGTAAAGGACGGAGACAAAACGTTATCTAAGACACCACTTACAGTGAAAGAAGATATCGAAAAGGCATCTTATTTAACCTTATTTAAAAGATCTGTGCAAAAATTAGCGAATTCTAGGTGATATCTTCTAATTTCAATGAAATACTTCTTCTTTTGTCACTTAGCAGGATTTCAATCAATCAATATAGAAAGAGAGTCATATGAAGTTATGTAAGGAGGAAAAGAAGATGGGTCTTAGTGCAGAATTTCAAGTGAAAGATGAAGTATTGATCGTTAGGCTCTCCGGTGAGTTAGATCATCACGAAGCAGAAGAGCTTCGTGATAAATGGAAAGAAGAAATTTATAAACATGGGATAAAACATGTGATCTTAAATCTGGAAGCTGTAAGCTTTATGGATAGTTCCGGACTTGGAGTGGTCTTAGGCAGATATAAAGAAGTACTACAACTCGGTGGGGAAATGGTAGTGTGTTCTATTTCTCCGCCAATAAGAAGACTATTTGAGATGTCGGGGTTATTTAAAATAATCAGACTGGAAGAAAGTGAGCAATTTGCCTTAGAAACGTTGGGGGTGGCTTCATGAAAAATGAGATGGCAGTAGAGTTTTTAAGTGTAAGTGAGAACGAGTCTTTTGCAAGGGTGACCGTTGGTGCTTTTATCTCCCAATTGGACCCTACTATGGATGAACTAACGGAAATTAAAACAGTTGTTTCTGAAGCAGTAACTAATTCTATTATTCATGGTTACAATAATGAACCTAACCATCAGGTTTTCATTAAGTGCATTATTCACGAAGGTGAGATTGAACTAGTTATTAAGGATAACGGTGTAGGTATAGGTGACGTGGAAGAAGCAAGACAACCTTTATACACTTCAAAGCCAGATTTGGAAAGGTCTGGAATGGGGTTTACAATAATTGAAAATTTCATGGATACTATTGAGGTTATTTCTAATCCAGGTGAAGGAACAACAGTTCACATGACAAAACAACTAATAAACAGTAAGACTGTTTGTAAGTAGGGATGTCTATGAATGTAAACGTTAAAAAAGAAAACAAGACACTAACTGATGAACAGGTAAAAGAGTATATTCGCAGAAGTCAACAAGGTGATATGAGTGCAAGGGACTTGTTGGTGGAAAAAAATGTCCGTCTTGTCTGGTCAGTTGTTCAGCGTTTCATGAATAGAGGCTACGAACAAGAAGATCTTTTTCAAATTGGAAGTATTGGTTTAATAAAATCGATTGATAAATTTGATTTATCCTATGATGTTCGATTTTCAACATATGCCGTACCTATGATTATTGGAGAGATCCAACGTTTTCTTCGAGATGATGGCAGTTTAAAAGTTAGTCGTTCTTTAAAAGAAATGGGAAACAAAATTAGAAGAAAAAAGGATGAATTGACTAAAGAACTTGGTAGGTCTCCTACTGTTAATGAGATAGCCAACGCATTAGAAATTTCTTCTGAAGAAGTAGTACATGCACAGGAGGCTTCAAAGTCACCGCATTCCATTCATGAAACAGTTTACGAGAACGATGGGGATCCTATCACTTTACTTGATCAAATTGCTGAGCAAGACTCCCACTGGTTCGAAAAAATCACTTTGCAGGAAGCGATTCGAGGTTTAAATGAGCGAGAAAGATTGATTGTCTATTTAAGATACTACAAAGATCAAACACAATCTGAAGTTGCCCAGAGACTGGGAATATCGCAGGTACAAGTTTCCAGACTTGAGAAAAAAATCCTGCAGGATATGAAAGTCAACATAGATGGTACATAACAAAGAAGATCACCATACTGATGGTGATCTTTTTACATGACAAGAAGTATATTCATCATTACCACCTATTTGGATAATACTACAAATAATGTAGTTATCCAATGATTCGCAAAATGGATAAAATGCGAAGTAACTTTTCGTCTTAAGCGTAAGAAAAATAACTGTGTTGCTGGAAAGTTCACTGAAATATTGAATCTGATTACACCACCGCTACGGAAAAAACTACGCTTTTCGGGGGCGGCTGATGAGCCTCCTCATGCTAACGCATTCCGGGGTCTCACCTATGCCTCATCTCCCCCAGAAGTCTCCGTATTTTCCTCCGCTTAGTTTTACTTTATAAGCTATAAGTGACTTTAGTATCAGGTGTAAAAAGCTAGCTTAACATCCTCAAGGACAAGTGAAAAAAACCACTCTTTTAAAGCTCGTACAAATTGATTGGAGCGGAAGGGGGTGATTCTTACCGGAATAGCATGAGCTGAAGACTCTGCACGGACCTTAGCGAAGGAAGCGGCCGAGGCCATGCTGGCGGCAAAGAAGACACTGTGAGGGCACGAGCAGATGTCGCGCTTGTACCCGGAGGTGTGAAAGCTTCCGCCTGAAACGCAAATCAATGGGTGCTTCCTCTGTAAAATGAATTACTCCGTCCACCACAAGTTACGTCGCATTTCCCTCCAACTATGAATGAACAAACTTATTTGTACGCAACATTTGCAATTGAATCTAATAATAATTCCTTTTTTGGTAAACAATACAGGTAGATTATCATTTAGAGGAGAGATCCTGTGTCTATTGTTTATCTTAGAATGAAAAAAAGTGTTGAATTACCTAAATATCAAGAAGTTACCTTAAAAAATATTGCACATATCTCCATAGATTCTTCTTACAAAGAAGAGCTGGATAATACAACTATTTATCACATAACAAAAAAGGATAAAAATATTGTAGTAATTGACAGTTTTTTAATCATTGATTATTTAAATAAAAAATTCCCTGAGTTGGAACTGCAAGTTATAGGCCCAGCTCAATGTATTATTCGGATTCATGAAAAGAAAAAGCCATTATCCTTTCTTCTGGTAGTAATCGTATGGCTAATTTTATTCATAGGCACCGCAATGACGATCATGAATTTTCATTATGATGTCAGTATGCAGGAAGTTCAGCAAAAGCTCCACTTTTTATTGACAGGACAAGAGAATGAGTTTCCATTATGGATTCAGGTCCCTTACTCAATTGGACTTGGGATAGGTATGTTACTGTTCTTTAATCATTGGTTTAGCAAAAAATTTAATGAGGAACCAAGCCCCCTGGAAATCGAGATTAATAATTACCAGCAAAATTTAGATGATTATTTAATCCAAAATGAAAATATGTTGGACGATGAAAGAAATAATCGTTAATTTTTTTCAAGCACTTATTGGATTTTCCGGAGGGATAGCGGTCGGAGCTGGCTTTGTAGCATTTCTGACTGTTCTTGGGGTTATTCCGCGAATGGTACAACTGACAAAAAGAAAAAAATTAGTGAAAGTATACGGTGCGTGTGTGCTGATTGCATCTATCTTTGGTACATTTATTTCCTTTGCTAATATTAGCTGGGATCAGCCAACTATTATGCTAATTGTATGGGGATTGCTTCATGGTATCTTTAATGGCATGCTTGCTGCGGCTTTAACTGAGGTTTTGAACGTATTTCCAGTATTATCAAAAAGGATTGGAATGGATGATTATTTATTATTCCTTTTAATGGCTTTTGTGTTTGGTAAGATTGCCGGTTCATTATTTCAATGGCTGTATTTTGTTAAATAACTGATTTAGGGGTGAAAGCAATGAAACGCCGAGATAATAAAATAGCGGTCTCATCTAATATAATGGATAACCAAACATATATGAAAAAAAGAATTGGACTAGATGTCTCCTTTGATTTGGGGTTCCGCGAAATTACATTATTAAGAAAAAAGGTTCAGTTATATTATGTGACAGGTTTATGTGATTCTGTTATTATTCAAGAAATTTTAGAAACTCTTATTCAAATAAATGATAATGAAGCAAATTCCAAGAAGTTAAAAGAAATTGTCAATAATCGGTTAGTGCATCAACAGGTAGAAGAAGTAGAAACGATGGATGAAGTCGTGGATAATTTGCTTTCCGGATTAATTATCGTCTTTGTAAATGGTGAAAAAATTGCCTTTGTCATTGATGTACGTAATTATCCTGGTCGAACCCCTGAAGAACCAGATACAGAAAGAGTGATTCGTGGATCACGTGATGGCTACACCGAAAACATTGTAGAAAGCACAGCTCTAACGAGAAGGAGAATTCGAGACGCTCGTTTACGTAATGAAATGTTGAAAGTGGGAGAACGTTCCAAAACGGATGTGTGTGTTACTTACTTGGAAGACGTAGCTGATGATGGATTAGTAAAAACTATTAAAGATAAGATTGAAAAAATTGAAGTTGATGGGATTACAATGGCCGACAAAACGTTGGAAGAGTTTATTATCGATAGAAAATGGAGTCCTTACCCCCTAGTAAGGTATACAGAAAGACCAGACGTAGCGGCTTCTCATTTGTTAGAAGGACATGTTATTGTTTTTGTAGATACTTCCCCAAGTGCCATTATTTTACCAACTACTTTTTTTCATCATATGCAGCACGCTGAGGAATACAGGGAAGCACCTCTAACAGGAACTTTTATTCGTCTCATTCGGTTTATTGCTGTTTTTATATCTTTATATCTCTTGCCCGTCTGGTTGTTATTTGTTATTGAACCAACGTTTTTACCGAAAGAACTGGCTTTTATTGGACCAAATGATGAGGGGAATATCCCTATCACCTATCAAATCATATTAGGTATAATCGGCTTAGAGTTTTTGCGAATGGCAGCAATTCATACTCCCACACCTTTAGCAACAGCAATGGGTCTGATAGCAGCCGTTCTGATTGGACAAATTGCAATTGATGTTGGGATGTTTGGTCCGGAAGTAATTCTGTATATCTCAGTAAGCGCAATAGGCTCTTATGTTACACCAAGTTATGAATTGAGCGTGGCAAATAAGTTAATAAATTTAGGATTAGTTTTGGCAGTGGGTTTCTTTGGGGTTTACGGATTAACTATCGGTGTATTGTCACACCTACTCTTTTTAATCCATTTACGTTCCATAAAAACACCTTACTTATGGCCATTTATTCCATTTAACCCACGAGCAATGTTACAAATTATTTTTCGGGTCCCTAAACCATACAGTAATAGTAGACCGAGTATTGTGCATCCGAAAAACAACTATAGTCAACCAATTAAAAAGAGCTAAGTATGATGTTAGCTCTTTTAAAATTTTCATTATTATGATAAAGTTTGTAATTATATTTAGGTGTTGGGGAACGGAGGAACTTAAGCATGATTATTGACAATCATCCCTTTAAAGTAAATGAATTAGGTCATTTAGAAGTTGGAGGGATAGATACTACTTATTTAGCAAGCAAATATGGGACACCATTGTATGTATATGATGTAGAATTAATTCGTAAAAATTGTAGGTCTTTTGTTCAAACATTTAATAATTTAAATGTAAATGCTAAAGTAGCATATGCGAGCAAAGCTTTTTCATCAATTGCTATGCTCCAAGTAATAAAACAGGAAAACCTTTGCTTGGATGTTGTCTCGGAAGGTGAATTATATACTGCGATCCAAGCCGATTTCCCTACAGAGAAAATCCATATGCACGGCAATAATAAAAGTGAAGAAGAACTTACGATGGCTATCGAAAATAACATTGGTTGTATTGTTATAGATAACTTTAATGAAATACATTTACTGGAAAGCTTGCTTGAAAAGCATGAAAAACAAATGGATGTTCTTCTTCGGGTAACTCCAGGAATTGAATCCAAAACACATCAATATATTATGACTGGAAATGAAGATTCTAAATTCGGTTTTAATTTAAATAATGGACAGGCTGAAAAAGCGTTCTGTTTATTACATGAACACAGCAGGATCCAATTTAAAGGGTTGCATTGCCACATAGGTTCACAAATTTTTGAAACTGATCGTTTTTTAATTGCTGTAGAGCTATTATTTCAGGAGTTGAATACTTGGAAGGAAAAACATGGTTATACTCCAGAAGTATTGAATTTGGGGGGCGGTTTTGGAATTAGATATACGGAAAAGGATAACCCTATTCCTTATGAATTTTATATAGAGGAATTAGTCAAAGCGGTCCGTAACCACTCCCGTAAAATGGGCATACCGATGCCTGAAATTTGGCTTGAACCAGGCAGAGCAATAGTTGGAAATGCAGGGATCACCTTGTATACGATTGGCTCCCAAAAGCATATACCGGGTACGAGAGATTATATTTCCATTAATGGAGGAATGACAGATAATATGCGACCAGCGTTATATCAGGCCAAGTATGAAGGAGTTATTGCGAATAAAGCGTCACACCCTCCTGTGAGGGATGTTTCCGTTGCAGGTAAATGTTGCGAATCCGGCGATATGTTAATCTGGGACTTGCCTGTTCCAGAAGTTAACAATGGTGACGTGCTTGCCGTATTTTCAACAGGGGCTTATGGCTATTCAATGGCAAATCATTATAATCGCTTGCCTAAGGCAGCTGTAGTGTTTGTAGAGAATGGAACTGAAAAATTAGTTGTACGTCGAGAAAGCTATATGGATGTTACAAAAAATGATTTACATTATGTTTAAAGTAAGCATTTCTTTTCATAAAATAAATTAAGTGGTAAAATAACACTGGTTGAAAAATAGTAAAGGGGTTGTGACCTATGTCTAAACATGGTTATATCTTGATGGAAAATGGTAATAAAATAGAATTTGAATTATACCCAAATGAAGCTCCAAACACTGTTGCTAACTTTGAAAAACTTGCCAACGATAACTTTTATGATGGGTTGACTTTTCATAGAGTAATTGACGGATTTGTTAGCCAGGGTGGTTGTCCAGTTGGAAATGGAACGGGCTCTGCTGGCTACACTATAAAATGTGAAACTGAAGGAAATCCTCATAAGCATGAAGAAGGTTC
This sequence comes from Virgibacillus halodenitrificans JCM 12304, assembly GCF_001310895.1. Classification (GTDB taxonomy): domain Bacteria; phylum Bacillota; class Bacilli; order Bacillales; family Amphibacillaceae; genus Virgibacillus_Q; species Virgibacillus_Q halodenitrificans. The sequence continues at coordinate 26,736 of NZ_BAZS01000006.1, forward strand.
TTTATCTATGGCGCATGCAGGAAAAGATACAGGTAGCTGTCAATTCTTTATTGTGCATGAAGCTCAGCCGCATCTCGACGGGGTGCACACGGTATTTGGTAAAGTAACCTCAGGCATTGAGCATGCCAAAGCAATGAAAAATGGAGATCAAATGAAAGAAATGAAAGTTTTTTCTGAGTAGTAGGTGTAAGGATAAAATAGAATGAGTATACCTTTACTGTTTTATCTGATATTAATTGTAGCGCCAATTAGTATTGCAATGCATGAACTCGGTCATGCATTAATGGCTATTGTGTTAAAAGCACATAAGGTGGAAGTTTCAATCGGAGCTGGAAAAAAACTGGGGGGAATTTCCCGGAAAGGATTTCAGCTCTCCATCTATAGCCTTTACTTTTTAGGCGGCGTAGTAGAGCATGAAAAGAAACATCCATATAAATTGAGAGAGATTATATGGATCAGCTTATCCGGTCCTATTATGAATGCTATAATAGCATTTATTGTTTATTTACTTTATGATTGGATACCTAACAATTATACTTCTTTATTTCTTTTATTTAATATTTGGCTAGCGGTTGTAAATTTAATTCCTTTTAAGATAAAGGAAAAGCAAACGGATGGTTATACCATTTTTAAGGAGATTATCAGAAGAATTTAGACATACATATAGTTGAAAAAGGTATTATTTGGGAGATTTTTGTTCATCCTTATTAATAATAGCTATGCGAGAGTTGACAAATAATAATAATAATGTATAAATATATATAATAACAAGCAAAAAGATACGAATCAAATCTTACTTATTCAAATGTTAGTTTAATTTTAATAAACAACAGGATAACCTGTTATTTAAGTTATTTTGTTAATGAGGGGTATCTATGTTAATTCGCTATAAGAAGAACTTAGAAAAAATCGCCATGGGTTTATTATCTTTTATGCCTGAGGAAAAAAAAGACGTGAAAAAATTACAGCAGACGATAAAAGAATATGAAACTAATCCAGATTGGCATCTTTTTTTGTGGAAAGAAGATGATGATATATTAGGTGCTGTAGGTTTAAAGATTGAAGATGAAATTAATGCTGTTATTCAACACGTATCTGTCAATCCATCTCACCGAAATAATGGAATAGGTAAAAAAATGGTTATTGAAGTGAGTAATCTATATCAGGAGAAATACGCTGTCTGTGCAAGTGATGAAGTGCAACAGTTCTATACAAAATGTGATGATGTAGATGAACATAATGGTTAATTAAAAATCTGGACATGGCTAATCCAGTAATAAAGTATCCAAAGTTTTAAATCTATAGTGCCCTAGTTAAATAAAAAGCCAGCCCTCTTATATGAAGGGCTGGCTTTTTATTTTTTTATTTTACGGCATTGTTATACAGTTTTGGTTTAGAACCAAGCTGCCCCAACGATTATTAACAGAATAAATAGAACTACAATTAGCGCAAAACCGCCGCCATATCCATAACTATTGCTCATAATAGTACTCCTCCTTTTTCTTCTTAAGACAAATAAATTGTGTTATTATTTATCTTACATTAGTAAATTATGTAGGGACCCTGTTGTTTGTATAGGCGTTTATGCCAAACTCATGCAACAAAAATTAGAAAGGATGTTGTTAAAAATGAATCAGGCATATGAGGTGAAACTAGATAAGTTCGAGGGGCCACTTGATTTACTTTTACATCTAATTAACCAATATGAGATAGATATATATGATATTCCAGTTGCTGTAATTACTGAACAATATATGAACTATATACATACAATGCAACGACTTGAATTGAACGTTGCAAGTGAATACTTGGTAATGGCTGCAACATTGGTTGCCATTAAAAGCGAAATGCTCTTGCCGAAGCCTGATATAGTGGAAGATACAGAGGAGTATATGGAAGACCCAAGGACTGAACTTATGGAGCGGCTAATTGAATATAGAAAATATAAAGAGGCTGCAGAAAAATTAAGGGAGAGAGAAGAAGACTTAAATCAAGTTCACACACGTCCCCCTTCTTCGTTTGAAGAATTGTTAAATGAACCACCTACCTTGACTAGAGGAAATATTTCTGTGTATGATATGTTGCACGCGCTTGGAAAGATGATGGAAAGAAAAAAATGGAAAGAACCACTGGAGACAAGAATAAGTAAGGCGGAAATATCTATAGAAAAGCGGATGGACGAGATATTTGAACAAGTTAGCAGAGCTAAAGAGGGCTTGCTATTTTATGAATTATTCAGCGTTCCATCAAATAGTGCGATTGTAGTTACCTTTATGGCATTACTGGAACTAATGAAAGATAATAAAGTCTATTGTAATCAAGAGAAACATTTTGAAGCTTTATATGTTTATCATATGGAGGAATAAACGTGGAAATTACGGAACACAAAGCGATCTTAGAAGGTCTCCTTTTTGCAAGCGGGGACGAAGGAATTACTTGCAAACAAATTTCAAAAATTATAGAAGTGCCCGAGGATTATGTTGTTCACATATTGGAAGAATTACGTTTTGACTACGAAAGTGAACACAGAGGAGTAACTATTTTGGAGTCAAATCAACAGTACTATATGACAACTAAACCTGAGCACAGTTCCTATTATAAAAAGATGTTGGAAACACCAATGCTTACGAAGCTTTCCCAGGCAGCTTTGGAAACACTTGCTATTATTGCATATCGACAACCGATCACCAGAACTGAGATTGAGGAAATAAGAGGAGTTAAAAGTGATCGTCCAGTACAAACATTGATTGCTCGTATGCTAATTGAAGAGGTAGGAAGAAGAGAAGGAATTGGTCGACCAGTTCTTTTTGCAACAACAAAAGAGTTTTTAACGTTCTTCGGATTAACTTCTCTAGAAGAACTTCCCCCACTTCCAGAGGTCTCAGATCCAAGCAATGTAGAGGAAGATGCAGATCTTTTCTTTAAACAATTCAATGAAAAATTAAGTGAATGATAGGTGAATGCAGAGCTGGGTATGTAAGCCCGGCGCTAATAGGAATAGCCATATAATTGCTGATAATGAAATTACCAGTGAAATTAATTGTCCATTCAAGCGAATTTCATCTAAGTACATAACCAGGCATAATACAATATTACTTAAAAAAAAGTTACTTAACGTCAACTTTTTTGTTTATTTTTGGAGAGCATGTACTCTCAGTTTCATTAGCGAACAGTACTTCTCGATCTTTGACGATGGTAGAATGTAAAATTTACTCATACTCGATATATACAAGCATATTATATAAAGACACTACTACGGTGGAGGAGAACTATTATGCGTTATATCATACTTACGATGACTATTTTGTTAATTATTGCTTTCCCAAGGATTGGACAAGCATCCCCTGCAGTCTCAGCTAATAATGCTATATTAATGGAAGCTTCATCAGGAAGAGTTTTATTTGAAAAAAGAGCTTACGATAGACAATCCATCGCCAGTATTACAAAAATAATGACTGCGATTATAGCAATTGAATCTGGAAATTTAGACAAGAAAGTAACTGCAAGCCGTAAAGCAGTTTATACAGAGGGTTCTTCAATATATTTAGAACAAGGGGAAAAAATGACTCTGGAAGACCTTTTATATGGCTTGATGCTTCGCTCTGGAAACGATGCCGCGGTGGCCATTAGTGAGCACGTAGGCGGTAGTGAGGAAGGTTTTACTTTTTTAATGAATGAAAAGGCTAAATGGTTAGGTATGAATGATTCTCATTTTATGAACCCACACGGTCTTGATGCAAAGGAGCATTATTCTTCAGCTTACGACATGGCATTGCTTACAAAATATGCAATGGATAATAAAAAATTTAGAGCAATTAGTGGAGCAGAGACTTACTTATCTGATGCAAGAACCTACAGCTGGAGAAATAAAAATAAATTACTTACTCAGTATTATAAATATTGTACAGGAGGAAAGACAGGTTATACCAAAAAGACTGGAAGAACACTTGTCACAACTGCTGAAAAAGATGGGATGAAGTTAATTGCCGTTACCTTAGATGCACCAGACGATTGGAATGACCATATTCAATTATTTGAATGGGGTTTTAAAAATTATAAAATGAAGACAGTGGAAAAAAAGGGAGAAAAATTATATAAACTTGATGACATAAACAATCTGACTTCAGGTTATATCAGGGATGATGTAGAATACCCACTAACTGAAGATGAAACGGACAGGATAGTGCAGAAAAACGTGTTGCTTGCTAAAACCAAGCAATCAGCTAATAATCCGATAGGTAAGTCGGTATTTTACCTTAACAACCAACCTATACTGCAAGCTTCTGTATATGATCATCCGAAACGTAGGGACTTATCCGCAGATCTAAAATACATGATAGAAAAAGTTATGGGTATGAATTCTATATGGTAAATATAATTTGGGCTTCTATGGCGATCATAGGTATTATTTATGCAATGTTTAATGGAACAATGGAAGAAGTAAATAAAGCATTATTTGCAAGCGCTCAGGAAGCAGTAACACTATCGATTGGTCTCATTAGTGTTCTTGTGTTCTGGCTTGGGATTATGAAGGTAGCTGAAGAAGCTGGAATATTAAAATTCCTGCTAAATTATTTCGCCCCTTTGTAACTCGATTATTTCCCGAAGTGCCAAAGGATCACCCGGCCATGGGGTATATTTTAAGTAATTTTACTGCAAATATATTTGGGTTAGGAAATGCAGCAACACCACTAGGCATAAAAGCAATGGAACAAATGAAGCAATTAAGCGGTAGCGAAACTGCATCCCGTTCTATGATTACATTTCTGGCATTAAACACCTCTAGTCTCACGATCATACCAACAACCGTCATAGCTATACGAATGCAATATGATTCTGTCTCACCAACAGAAATAGTTGGTACAACAATTATTGCTACTGTCATCTCTTCCACTGGAGCTATACTAATTGATCGCTTTTTCGCCTATAGAGAAAACAAAAAATAACCATGCTTTATGCTATGTTAAAAATAATTGAAGTAATCTTCTTTAGAATAAGTAAATAGGCGAAAAGTTTATATTAAATGTGGGGGGATAGATCATGCAGTTAATAACCTCTATAAGCACATGGCTTATACCGTGCTTTTTACTTCTGGTTTTGATAACCGCTACAATGAAAAGAGTACCAGCTTATGAATCATTTGTGGAAGGAGGAAAGGATGGTGTCAAGATGGCATTTTCCTTACTTCCTTTTTTAGTAGGTATGATTGTATCCATTTCAATTTTAAGAAGCTCTGGGGTTTTGGAAGCTTTTATTGGCTTACTAGCACCGGCCCTATCCTATATGGGCGTTCCGCCTGATATTATTCCTTTAGCAATTGTCCGGCCTATATCAGGAACCGCTGCTTTGGGAATGACTACAGAGCTAATTAGCACACATGGCCCTGATTCGTTTATTGGCAGACTTGCTTCCACGATGCAAGGAAGTACTGATACGACATTGTACATTTTAACGGTATACTTTGGGGCAGTTGGTATTCGGAAAATGGGGTATGCTTTAAAAGTTGGACTATTAGCAGACCTTCTTGGTATAATAGCATCAGTAATTGTAGTAAAATTGGTGTTTGGATAATAAATAATGACTTAGTAGCGTTAACATAAAGTTAACGCTATTATTGTGTAAGAAAATTTTGTGGAAATGGTGATAAAAAGATGACAAACTCTTTAGAAAGACTTCAGAAAGTAATAGCACAAAGTGGAGTTACTTCGAGAAGAAAAGCGGAACAACTTATTATAGATGGAAAAGTAAAAGTAAATGGAAAAACAATTACGGAATTAGGTACAAAGGTAACTCAAGGAGACCAGATAGAAATAGATGGAGTTCCTTTAGAAAAAGAAGAGCCTGTATATTATATGCTTTACAAACCTAGAGGGGTTATCTCTAGTGTGAAGGATGACAAGGGGAGAAAAGTCGTAACAGAAATACTTGGAGATATACAAGAGAGAGTTTTTCCTGTAGGAAGATTAGATTATGATACGTCTGGACTTCTTCTTCTTACGAATGATGGTGAGTTCGCTAATTTGCTAATGCATCCTAAATATCAAATTGAAAAAGTATATGTTACTAAGGTTAAAGGCCTCCCAACAAAAAAAGAATTGGGCTTACTGCGAAAAGGAGTTCGCGACGAGGGAGACTTATTGAAGGCTGTACGTTACGATATCCTTTCTACGGACAAAAATAAAAATACTAGTATTATTCAGTTAACCTTGCAGGAAGGAAAAAATAAACATGTACGTAGAATGATGGACAAGCTTGGCTATCCTGTTATTAAGCTTAAAAGAGAAAAGTATGGCATGTTAACATTGGAAGGTTTGCAACCAGGGAAGTATCGACCGCTTACTCCAAAAGAAGTAAAGCAAATGAGAAATCTTGCATTAGAAAATTGTTAAACAATAGTCAAAATTAGAAGTAAGCTTAAATGGTATAATAGCTGAGGGAGTGATCGGCTTGAGCTTAGACAAAATTAGAGAAAATAAGAAAGTAAAGAAACGTAATCGCCTGATTTTTCGTTCGATTATATTAGCAATTTTAGTTGGTGCAGTCATTTTTGCACTTGTTTCCCATTTTCAGAAAGATAATGCTATTTATAAAGCGGGTGACAAAGCACCGGATTTTCAGCTCCAACAGATTAATGAGAATAATGAGCTAGAAACAATTCAACTTAGCGACTTAAAGGGAAAAGGAGTCATGCTTAACTTTTGGGGCACATGGTGTGAGCCTTGTAAAGTTGAAATGCCTTATATGCAAAAGCTTTATCCAAAATACAAAGAACAAGGAGTTGAGATTGTAGCTGTAAGTCTTGATGCCACTCAATTAGTGGTTAAACGTTTCATCGATGAATATGGTCTTACATTTCCTGTTCCGTTTGATAAATCAGGTGAAGTGAAGGATTTGTATAAAATAGGGCCGATTCCAAGCACATTATTTATTAACCCCGAAGGCGAAATAGTTGAAGTTGTGGAAGGGGCCTTGACGTTAGACAGATTGGAAAGTTATTTGCAGGATATTAAGCCGAAAAGCTAATATCATTTTAACTTATTGCGAGGGATTTAAATGAATAAAATAAAGTGTGAATGCGGGCATGTTAATCCGGAAGGGACAGTGCTCTGTGAATCATGTGGAAAGCCGATTGAAGGAAACCAGCATATTGACGGAAATGATAAAAAAAAGCTATTAAACATGCGTTATGACGGTACAGCAAGAAGATCTCAAACATACAATAAATCCATCATTGATAAAATTTGGAGTTTTTTCTCATCTGTTAAAGTAGGGGTATGGCTGATTGTTCTTGCTTTGATCGCTTCAGCAATTGGGTCCATATTTCCTCAAGAAATGTACATACCTGCCGATGCACCATCCCGGGATCCAGCTGTTTTCTACGAGGCTCAATATGGTATTTTTGGTTTAATTTTTTATCAGCTTGGATTCCATAATTTATATAGTTCTTGGTGGTATATGGTATTAATCGCTTTAATCGGTATTTCTCTAGTTATATGTAGTTTGGACCGTTTCGTACCGCTATACAAAGCATTAAAGAAACAAAAAGCCAAGCGTCATGAAACTTTTTTGAGAAGACAACGATTGTTCAGTGAAACGAATGCGGTGACCGATGAAGAGATACAATTAATTAAACAACAGTTAAAAAATCAAAAGTATAAGCTTCAAGAAGAGAATGGTCATATCCTAGCTGAAAAAGGCCGTTTTTCAAGGTGGGGACCATATGTCAATCATATTGGTTTAATTATTATTTTACTTGCAGCGATTTTGCGCTTAACCCCGCTGTTTTATACCAATGAATACGTATGGGTAAGAGAAGGACAGCAATTAGTGATTCCTGGAACAGACGGAGAGTATTATATAGAAAACAAAGATTTTATCATTGAAACATATGATAAAAATGACAAAAAATTCCAGGAAGCAATTGTTAAAGAAGGTGGAGAGATCCCAAGCAATTTTCAGACAAATGCTATTATATATAAAGCAGAGGAATCTTCCGTACCAGGAGCAGACCCTGACCTAACAAAAATTATTGAAGATAGTATTCGTATGAATCAACCGATCCAATTCGATGGTTATTCGATTTACCAATCTGGCTACCAATTAAATGAGTTTACCAACATGACATTTAAATTGCATGAAGTTGAGGATGCAGAAGAAAAAGCGCTGGGATCGTTTACAATTGATTTAAATTCGCCTAAACCGGAATACATTTTAGATAACGGTTTTAAAGTGGAGATAAGTAAATATTATCCTGACTATTACTTAAACGATAATAATATTCCTGCTTCAAAAACTAACTTTCCCAGAAATCCTGCATTTGTACTCTTAGTATATCCACCAGATAGCGAAGAAGCAGAAGTTAGCTTTTTAGGCATAGGTAAGAATATTGATGCTACTGGTGAAAATGATTATAAGTTAGGAATTACCGACTTTGAAATGCATGATGTTAGTGGTTTAGCTGTAAAGCGTGACTACTCCTTACCTTTCTTCGGTCTAGGGGCGTTGATCTTCATGATTGGTGTAATACAGGGGATGTATTGGCAGCATAGAAGAATTTGGATACAACCATCAAATGGTGGTTTATTAATGGCTGCACATACAAATAAAAACTGGTTTGGTGTCAAAAAAGACATTGAAAAAGTGATAGCTGGTACACAAGTTAATATGGTGAATGATCAGCAGGAACTTGATGATTAACCAATGTTTATATTAGGAGGATATACATGGGAGATTTAACAACGATCAGTAGTACGATGTTATATATAACTTTTATACTGTACTTAATAGCAACCATTTTTTTTGCTGCTACGATAAAGGACAAACGCACAAGTTCAAAGAAGGGAAATGCTGGTAAAATAGGAATTACTATTACTATTATTGGTTTTTTATCCCAACTCACATATTTTGTGACCAGATGGATAGCTAGTGGTCATGTACCTGTTAGTAATTTGTTTGAGTTTATGACCTTTTTCGGGATGTCTCTGGTACTGGCATTTATCATCATTTACTTTATCTATGATTTGCAGGTTTTAGGATTATTTGCATTACCAGTTGCATTAATTATTATTGCATATGCCAGCATGTTCCCTACTGATATATCGCCATTGGTTCCATCGTTGCAAAGTCACTGGCTATATATTCACGTCACAACCGTATCACTTGCAGAAGGTATTTTGGCCTTTAGCTTTGTATCGGGATTGATCTATTTAATAAGACAAATTGACCAGACGAAGAGCAGTAAACGCACAGCATGGCTAGAAGTAGTATTGTACTCATTAATCGTGTTTGTTGGTTTTATTGTTATTACAGTAACCTTTAATATGATGAATTATAATGCTACCTTTACTTATCCAACAGGCGGACAAACTTTGGAGTCTAATTATCATTTACCTCCTATAGCAGGTCCAAATGATGGGGAATTGCTAACGAAAGATGCAAATCAACCTTTATTTGAAACTCCTGCTTGGATGCACGGGGCAGATGCAGGCAGAAAGTTTAATACACTAATCTGGTCGTTTATAACCGGAACTGTATTATACGTACTTTTACGAGTTGTACTTCGTAAACGAATTGGTGCAGTTATTCAACCATTGTTGAAAAATACTAAACCTGATTTACTTGATGAAATCACGTATAGAGCTGTAGCAATTGGTTTCCCTGTATTTACTTTAGGTGGTTTAATATTCGCTGCAATTTGGGCACAGGAAGCGTGGGGACGTTTCTGGGGCTGGGATCCGAAAGAAGTATGGGCGCTAATTACTTGGTTCTTCTATGCTGCTTTTCTTCACCTAAGACTTTCCAGAGGATGGCATGGAGAAAAATCTGCCTGGCTCGCAACTGTAGGTTTCGCTATAATTATGTTTAATCTAGTTGCAGTAAATCTTGTGTTGGCAGGTTTACATTCATACGCTTAATTCTTCCAACAAGGCATCTTTTGAAAAAGAGATGCCTTGTTTTTTCTTATACTTTTTATAGTTTATAGTTTATACTCTATGTAAAGAGATAATATTATTAGCCTACTATTACTATGTTAGATAAGGCGAGTCATTATTAGTTAATTGTTTAATATTTTTTATTTTTCCGTAATTGCAAAGGGGGAACACTGATGGAAACATCACCGAAAATCTTAGTTGTAGACGATGAAGAAAGAATAAGAAGACTGATTCGAATGTATTTGGAACGTGAAGATTTCACAGTAGAAGAGGCAGATAATGGTACAGACGCTTTAGAACTTTCGTTAAATAATGATTATGATGTTATCTTACTTGATATTATGATGCCGGAAATGGATGGGATAGAAGTCTGTAAAGAGCTAAGAAAAGAAAAATCAACACCGGTAATTATGCTCACTGCTAAAGGAGAAGAGGCCAACCGAGTACAGGGTTTTGAAATTGGTGCGGATGACTACATTGTCAAGCCCTTTAGCCCTCGCGAAGTTGTTTTACGGATTAAGGCTATACTTAAAAGAGTAACCACAGGTGCTTTTAATCAGACTGAATCAACTTCTACCAATATCCTCGTTTTCCCACATATCACAATTGACCATGATGCACATCGGGTTACAGCAGATGGCGCGGAAGTTAGCTTAACGCCAAAAGAATACGAATTATTATGCTTTCTAGCAAAGTCACCAGACAAGGTTTTCAATCGTGAACATTTATTGAAAGAAGTTTGGCAGTATGAATTTTTTGGTGATTTACGTACAGTAGATACCCATGTGAAACGTCTTAGAGAAAAGCTTAATAATGTTTCCAAGGATGCTGCAAAAATGATTGTGACTGTATGGGGTGTAGGTTATAAATTCGAAGTTGATGATGTTTAATGTTCTGGCGTAGTGTAGTAGGGAAGCTGGCAATTACAATCTTGCTACTTGTTTCATTTGTACTTTTTATTTTAACAATCTTGTTGCTCCAGTTTTTCGAAAACTTCCACATCCAAGAGGCTGAAAAAGCAATGATACAAACAGCTACAAAGGTTTCAGTCCTTGTGGAACAGCATCAAAATGCATCGTTAATTGAGGAAACTACTGAACGAGTGAAAAACCCCGCCAGTAGAATTGCAATTTTCTTTGGAGATGGAGAAAGCTGGGTTTCTGATAGTAAAAATAAAGAGTTAATGGAACTAAACAGACAACTAATCAATCATGAACCTGATTTAAGAAATGTACTGACTGAAAAGAGAGAAATTAGGAAACAAATTACACTGCCAAATGAAGAAACCGAAGTAATGATTGTTGGAATGCCTATTCCTGGAAATGGTGCGATATTTGTCTACCAATCCTTGGATGTTATAGAACAAACTAAAGCAGAAACTACTAAAATAATTTTTTTAGCTGCTGGAATTGCTATTGTACTTACAACAATATTTGCTTTTTTCCTATCAACAAGAATAACTTCGCCTTTAATTAAAATGCGTGAAGCTGCTTTTGATCTAACTCGTGGAGAATTTAATACGAAAGTGCCGATATTAACTCATGATGAAATAGGGGAATTGGCTTTGGCATTTAATCGTATGGGAAGACAGTTAAAGTTTCATATAAACGCATTAAGACAAGAAAAGGAACAGCTTTCAAGCATCGTTAGCTCAATGGCTGATGGTGTAATTACAATGAATCGGAATGGCGATATGATTGTAACGAATGGACCTGCAAAGCAGTTTATTGAAGATTGGTATTTTGAAAATAACATAACTGTCAACAATGAAGAAAGAAAAATTCCTGATGAGTTAAAAGAGTTGTTAAGGGAAGTCATTGAAGGGAAACCAGAAGTCTTACATGAATTCAGTCTACAAGGAAGAAACTGGGTAATGCTTATGACACCTTTATATGACCAATCCTACGTGCGCGGAGCGGTTGCTGTGGTTCGGGATATGACAGACGAGCGACGCTTGGATAAGCTCAGGAAGGATTTCATAGCAAATGTGTCACATGAGCTAAGAACACCTATCTCTATGCTTCAAGGCTATAGTGAGGCAATTGTAGATGATATTGCAGATTCTAAAGAGGAAAAAAATGAATTGGCACAAATTATTCATGATGAATCACTCCGGCTTGGAAGATTAGTAAATGAATTATTAGATCTTGCTAGAATGGAAGCAGGAAATATTCAATTAAATATCGAAGAAGTTGAGATAGGTCCATATGTAGATCGTATAATGAAGAAATTCAGTGGACTGGCAAACGATAATAATGTATCTCTAACTCTTTCCAAAAAACTTGAAGTTCCTACAGCTTATTTTGATCCTGACCGAATTGATCAGGTTTTTACAAATTTAATTGATAACGCTATCCGTCATACGGCAGAAAATGGCTATGTAAATGTTGAAGTTTTTTCTGATAGTGAAGCCCTTCAAGTTAAGGTAGTTGACAATGGCAGTGGAATTTCTGAGGAAGATCTGCCGTTTGTTTTTGAAAGGTTTTATAAGGCAGACAAATCTAGGACAAGAGTTCATAAACAAAAAGGTACAGGCCTGGGTTTATCTATAGCAAAGAATATTATTGATACTCATAATGGGTTGATTACGGTAAAAAGTAAGCTGGATCAAGGAACTACTTTTATGTTTAAGCTACACCATCTTGATCAAAATCTAAGCTGATTTTTTTCGTTATCAAGTAACCTACTTGTGAAATTGTGGAGGGTTTGGAGATGATTAAAAAACCACTTCAGCTGGGAATAATATTAATTATAATTTGTTTGCTGGCTGGATGCGGAGATGAAATGAGTAAGAAAGAAAATACTGTATTAATTACAATTTCAAAGGACAATGGGAGTGAATATCTACATGAAAAAGAAATATCAGTAGTAAAAGGGAATAATCTACTTGATGTAATGATGAATAATTTTTATGTAGAAACAAATTCCCACAATGATGAAATTACCTCGATTGAACGATTGTCAATAGAAGAGAATAAGGGAAAGCAGTGGTACTATACTGTTAACGGAGAGGCAACTACTGAAAACCCAAAGAATTACGAGCTAAAGCCTGGGGATAAAATTGTATTTGATTTTCATTCTTCTAAGTAAATATAGGTAAGTGTTATTTATTTAAATACCAGTTTACAATAAAACTGGTATTTAAATATTTACTTAACACATTTAAGATTATTTTTAAATGGAGCTTCTGACACTTTTACGGAGTCAGTCGGACAGCCTTGCCAAGCATCTATTAGATCCTCTTCCAAATGTTCCGGAACGATCACTGTGCCCGAATTACTATCAAGTAAGGAAAATGCTATTCCTTCATCATCATAATCAAATATATCAGGAGCGTTAATGCCACAGGCACCGCAGGCTATACATGTTTCTTGATCAACAGCTGTGAATTTAGACATTTTAGAACCTCCTTCGTCTAAAGGGAGCTTTTTAAAAAAAGTATAAAGGTTTTGATTTTCTTTCTGGCTATGTCTAACTTCCGACAGACAGACCTTAATAGTAAAGTCACAAGTGTTTGATTTTATCTTGTACCTTTTATTTTAAGGCATTTTCGTTTTTGTTCAAAACCTTTACTATAGTTTAAATCTGATCGTGCCGTAATTCAATAATTTTATAAGTAAAGGAAGAAATAGATTGATATTAGAAGCACTGCTACTCACAAGTATAAAGAGACTAAATGGGGAACGTTCCAGCTCAGCTATCTTTCATATTCTTAAAGGAAAGCGCTCGATACAAACCATACAGGATATTCATATGTATCGACTTACAGAATTTTATTATAGCGCTAAAGATATTAGAAAAGCTGATTTTAATAAAGAAATGCAGAAATTACTTAGACAAAATTTAATAAAAAAAACAGATGTAGAACCAAAAATAGCGACCTATTTGTTGACAGAATTAGGAAATGAATGGTTGGGCAAAAATATTGGTAGCTCCTCCATTCATTACTTTAATGGTCTAACATATGCTAACACTTCACTAAAGTTTTACTCGCGATTAGTACTCCTCATTCAAACATTTACGAATACATCATTGAATAATTACTCTTTTCTACCGATCGTCAATGATCCAGAGACAGAAAGGTGGGTGAAGAAAATTTATAGCAGCTCTGTTTATCAACCCAGAGAAATACTCAACCAATTGTATGAGGAACTTAAAAAATTATTTCTTTATTTTACCGATGAAGAAGCTCATCTATTTATTGACCGTTTAACTGGTTTTGACCAATATGGATTAAGCTTAGATCAGCTGGCAAATAAATATGGTAAGTCATATTTGGAAGTACAATTATTAATTACAGCAATGACACAAAATATGTTGCAGGTTGTAATTACAAATAAAAAGCGATTCCCTTTTCTCACCTTTATTGCAGCTGACCTCCAAACCGAAAATACTCTATTAACGAATTCAGCTTTAATCACAAACCGACTTTTACAAAAGGGACATGATATTCCTGCAATTGCCCAGATTAGAAAATTAAAATATAATACAATATATGATCATATTGTAGAAATCGCCATCCATGATCGAACATTCCCAATTGAAAAGTATGTTAATAAAGAAACTCAACAATCCATAATGCAAGCGATCCAACAAACAAAATCGTATATGTTAAAAGATATTAAAGAGAATATTAATCACGAAGTAAGCTACTTTGAGATCAGGTTAGTATTGTCATTAATTAAGAACACAACCCATTCAGGTGATAAACGTGATAAATAAACGTATATTAAGAGAAAATTTACAAAAACATTTTGGCTATTCTGCTTTTCGTACAGGTCAGGAAGAAATAATCCTGGATGTAATGAAAGGGAAAGATGTATTAGGCATTTTACCTACCGGTTCAGGTAAGTCCATATGCTATCAGTTACCTGCAAAGCTTCTGGAAGGAGTAACCATTGTTGTATCCCCATTGATCTCACTGATGGTTGATCAAGTGCGGCAATTGAAGGCCTCGCATTTCAAGAAAGTAGCTGCAATTAATAGCTTTATTTCCAGATCAGAGAGAAACCACATCTACAAAAATATACACTACTATAAATTAGTATATGTTTCTCCAGAAATTTTACAGCAGGATAGATTGCAGAGGTTACTAAAAGAACTTCACGTCAGTTTGTTTGTAATTGATGAAGCACATTGTATCTCTCAATGGGGGCATGAATTTCGTCCAGATTATCTTAGACTTGCATCTACTATAGAATTATTAAATAATCCACCAATACTAGCGTTGACAGCAACAGCGACGTTGCAGGTACAATCAGATATTGTGAAAACGCTTGGAAGAAAAGAATTCGCACGCCATGTACACCCCATGGACAAAGACAATATCACTTTTAGTGTGCAGCAAGTAGTAGACGAAAATGAAAAATTACAGGTAATAACGCCCTTACTTAATAAATACAGGGTACCTACCATTATTTACTTTTCTAGCAGAGAAGCTACAGAAAAGGTTTCCGAACAGTTAAAAAGCAATACAGAAGCTCGAATTGCTTTTTATCATGGTGGTATGGATCAATATGACCGTGTTACAATCCAACAACAGTTTATGAATGATCAGTTGGATGTAATATGTTGCACAAGTGCATTCGGGATGGGAATTAACAAAAGTAATATTCGGCTAATTATACATTTTCATATGCCTCCGAATTTGGAAAGCTTTATTCAAGAAGTGGGAAGGGGAGGAAGGGATGGAGACACATGTGTTAGTTTACTTTTGTCTTCTCCTGGTGATATTTATATTCCCCAATCTATGATTCAAGGAGAACTCCCTACTAATAATCAGATCGAATATACTTTTCATCAACTTGAAAAATTAGTTATAGCGAATCAATCCCTGCCAACTGATAACATTGAAATAGAGAATTACTTTCAATTAAGTGAAATTCAGTGGAGGTTCTTACTCTTTCAATTTGAAAAGAGAGGGATAATTAAAAGAAGAGCAATTTATTTCGAGCCGGTGAAATGGAAAACTGCACAGGAAGAAATAATAAAACTAAGGAATCAGAGGTCTGGCTTAAAAGAAAAAAATCTTACCGAAATTCTAAGATGGACAGAGGAGAAAAGTTGCCTGAGAAAGAGGCTGTATAGTGCATTTCAAAACACTGTTAAATCACCCCTTTTTCAATGCTGTAGTAATTGTGACTTCCAATGGTCTCAATGGAATCCCCCACAAACTAATATAGAAAAAAAAGGGATGGATGATACTTGGAAGACAAAATTAAGAAAATTACTTTTGATAGAGGCACCCGATGAAACAATCTGAATTAATTAAACGACTAACTGATAAAGAATTAAGACAACAAGTAGTATTAACCCAGACTGTATTTTTTGTGGGAAGTTTACTTTTGAGTTTCTTCTTGTTTGATCCACCCTCGAGGTGGTTCGACTTATTCGAGATAGACCCTGGAGAAATAGTTTGGTTTGGTATAGGAACAGCTTTAATTATTGTGCTGATAGACTTGCTTATAATGTTAATTTTTCCACCAGAATATTATGATGATGGTGGGGTAAATAAGCGCTTATTTAATAACATAACTTTTTCATCTTTATTGTTAATTACGATGTTTGTTGCTATTGCGGAAGAGATGCTATTTAGAGGAGTAATACAGAGTTCTTTCGGGTATATAGTTGCAAGTATAACATTTGCTTTGGTACACCTTCGTTATTTGAAGAAACCAGTCTTATTGATCTCTGTTTTGTTTGTCAGTTTTTTGATAGGGTACATATTTGAGCTGACTGGAAATTTAGTTGTAACCATCACAGCTCATTTTATAACAGACTTTGTACTTGCGTTACTCATCCGCTTAAAAAAAGAGGTGTAAACAATGGATTCTAATCAATCTAAAGATCAAGCAGCCGAACTAAGAAAATTAGTTACAGATGATGAAAAAAGCATAGATATAGCAGAAGAAGGAAACATTGAGGATGATGAAACTACTAAAATAGATTTATTAAATTTGCCACCCAGAAAACAAGTACATACGACAAAAAAATCAACCAAGGTTAAAGTCAGTAGTGCATTCATCCGATTTATCATTGTATTTCTTGCTCTGACTTTTCTTGTCCTCATAGCATATTACCTGTGGTATTGATCTAAAATATATAACATTCTGGTGATATGGATAGGAGGAAAAGTATTGTTATTCATAGCTACACTGTTTGGTATTGGTGCTATACTTTTTTGCTATATGTTATTTTTGGCACATCATGATCATGTACGATATCAGACAATCAGAGATGAAAGGTTACCCGCTAAATTTAATGGCTTTAAGATTTTCTTTATTTCTGATATACATAGAAGGTCGATTAGGACAACAACACTGAAAACCATATTGAGCCAAATTGATATTATCGTTATTGGAGGAGATTTAACGGAGAAAGGAGTTCCGCTTGATAGGATTAGAAATAACATTAAGAAATTACAAAACATGCACGCACCCATTTATTTTGTTTGGGGGAACAATGACTATGAAGCCTCTCCTGAAAAAATAAAACGTATGCTTGAACAGGAAGATGTCAATATACTGTTGAATGCTAGTAAAGATTTAAAAAGAGGAGATCATATTATTAGCTTAGTAGGACTTGATTGTTATAGGTATGGAAGCGTCAATCTTGAAGCAGCTATGAACGAATCCAAGGGTAGATATAAACTACTTATCACACATGATCCAAGCACTTACATGGAGTTAAATAACAACGAAAAAGATATGTTTCATATTGTATTAGCTGGACATACACACGGTGGGCAAATACGGATTTTTGGCAAAGGGCCATATGAAAGAGGTAAGCTTAGAAAGATCAGAGATACGAATGTGTTAATTAGTGAGGGATACGGTTATACTACCTTTCCTTTGCGTCTGGGAACAAACGCAGAGTGCCATATTCTTCAATTGAAGAGAAATTAATGCTAATCTAAAGAAGTTGCCGTGTTCAACAATCTTAAAATTTGCATATAGTATATAAAGGATTAAATTAACGCTGTATTTTACAGCACATTTAAAGAAATAAGGATTCTGTATTTTGCAATACAAAGGAGGATACTGTATGCGCATTGAAAGAATGTCTGACGATCAGTTTACGATTTTCTTAACGTTTGATGATTTGATCGAACGTGGTTTTACGAAAGAAGATTTGTGGCATGATGCATCAAGTGTCCGGACGCTTTTTAGTGATATGATGTATGAGGCAAGTTCAGAGCTTGGCTTTGAATTGGAAGGAATGCTACTTGTACAAGTACAATTAATGCAAGCTCAAGGGATGCATGTTATTGTGACACAGAAAGAAGAGATGGAGTACGATGAGGATTTTATTGAAATGAAGGTCACTCTTGATGAAAGCAATGAATTGATTTTCTCATTTAACGATTTTGAGAATATTATCCAAGTTTGTTCCTATTTATCTCCATTAGGAGTTAATGGTGGAGAGATATATTATATGAGCGATTCATATTATGTGTTGTTAAATGAGGAAGATCTAAACGGTCAACATAAAGAAGATATCATTGCTATTATGTCAGAATATGCTTTTCCTAGTATTATTACGTCCATACGCTTAAAAGAATATGGAAAGATAATATTCTCTTCCCAAGCTATTCAACAGGTAGTACAGTATTTTTTAATGAGCAAGGATGATAAGTAATAGGATATGTGAATTGTTTATCTCCACATAATAAAAATTGATGATTTTTAACTAACTATTCCGCAGTACCAGGAATAGAAACACTACTTATAGAATCAAAAATAAAATAATTGTATAAAATCATTTTATTTTATTGCATAATTATGATGAAAGTGTATACTAATCTCTGAGTACAGCTATTTATAAAATATTTATAGATATTCTAGGAGGTAAATTAATGGTAGCCGATAAAGCAGCAGATTCTACCAAGGGAAGTAATAAAATGGATGTATTAAGTTCAACACGAACTGTTGTTAAAACAGCATTGGAAAAACTGGGTTACCCAGACGAGGTTTTTGAATTACTAAAAGAACCAATCCGTATGATGACTGTCAGAATTCCAGTACGCATGGATGACGGGTCAATTAAAATATTTACTGGGTATCGTGCACAGCATAATGATGCGGTTGGACCAACAAAGGGAGGCGTGAGATTCCATCCGGATGTAACTGAGAAAGAAGTTAAAGCGCTCTCAATCTGGATGAGTCTGAAAGCTGGTATTGTTGACTTGCCTTATGGCGGTGGTAAAGGCGGGATTATTTGTGACCCCCGCGAAATGTCATTCCGTGAACTTGAAGGCTTAAGTAGAGGTTATGTTCGTGCTATTAGTCAAATTGTTGGGCCAACTAAAGATATTCCGGCACCGGATGTCTTTACAAACTCACAAATTATGGCATGGATGATGGATGAATACAGTCGCATTGATGAATTTAATAGTCCAGGTTTTATTACAGGTAAACCGATTGTACTCGGTGGCTCCCATGGAAGAGAATCTGCAACTGCAAAAGGTGTTACAATTTGCATTAATGAAGCTGCTAAGAAAAAGGGCATTGATGTAAAAGGCGCTAGAGTTGTAGTGCAAGGATTTGGTAATGCTGGTAGCTTCTTATCTAAGTTTTTACATGATGCAGGGGCAAAAGTTGTAGGCATATCCGACGCTTATGGGGCCTTGCATGATCCTGAAGGACTGGATATTGATTATCTACTTGACAGAAGAGATAGTTTTGGAACTGTTACAAAACTTTTTAATAACACAATTTCAAATAAAGAATTGTTAGAGTTAGATTGTGATATATTAGTTCCAGCTGCAGTTGAAAACCAAATTACAGAAGAGAATGCTCATAATATTAAAGCCAGTATTGTAGTAGAAGCGGCAAATGGTCCAACAACCATTGAAGGAACAAAGATTTTAACTGATAGAGGTATTTTACTTGTTCCAGATGTGCTTGCCTCAGCTGGTGGTGTAACAGTCTCTTATTTTGAGTGGGTTCAAAATAATCAAGGCTATTATTGGTCTGAAGAAGAGATTGAGGAAAAGCTTCATGAAATTATGATTAAAGGATTTAATTCCATTTATAATGTAGCTGAAACAAGACGTGTAGATATGCGCTTGGCAGCATACATGGTTGGAGTTAGAAAAATGGCAGAAGCATCCAGATTCCGCGGTTGGGTATAAAACAAATCATATGACGAAAAAACTCTTATCATGTATAGTTGGATAAGAGTTTTTTCATTAGTTAAGTTATCGTTTAATTAAAGGAAGTGCATAGAATTGAATAGAGAAAAGGTAATAATTATTGGCGGTGGGCCATGTGGGATGTCTTGTGCTATAGAATTACAACGAAAAGGTATAAGCTCGCTCATCATTGAAAAAGAAAATATAGTAAATACAATTTATAATTTCCCAACACATCAAACCTTCTTTAGTTCCAGTGAAAAGTTGGAAATTGGAGGGATTCCTTTTATTACGGAAAAACAAAAACCTGTCCGCAATCAAGCTTTAGCCTACTATAGAACAGTAGCCGAACGTGAAAACCTTCGAATCCAACCATTTGAAAAAGTGGTATCAATAAATAAAAAGAATAAGTTGTTCGAAGTTAATACAGAATACAAAGCTGGTGGAGAAAATAAATATCTCGCTGACCACGTAATTATAGCTTCTGGTTATTATGATCAACAATTATATGGGAATACCTGGTGAAGATAAGGCAAAAGTAATGCATTATTTTAAAGAGGCTCATCCTTACTTTGATGCGAATGTCTTAGTAATAGGCGGAAAGAATTCCGCCGTAGATGCAACTCTTGAACTTCACAAAGCAGGCGCGCGCGTCACTGTTTTATACCGTGGAAGCGAATATTCAAAAAGTATAAAGCCATGGATTCTTCCGGAATTTGATTCTTTGGTGAGAAATAAAAAAATAAGCATGTATTTTAATGCATGCGTGACGGAGATTACAGAAGAAAAGGTCCACTATTCAGTAGATGACAAAGATTACTCAATTGAAAATGATTATGTGTTTGCAATGACTGGGTATCATCCTGATCTTTCTTTTTTAAGACAGTCTGGTGTTGAAATCAACAAAGATAATGGTCGCCCTAACTATAATGAAAATACTTATGAAACAAATATTCCCGGTATCTATATTGCTGGGGTAGTTGCTTCAGGTTATAATAATAATGAGATTTTCATTGAAAATGGTCGTTTTCACGGAGAGGCTATCGCAAACCATATTTCTTTGAACTATAGATAAATATAGCAATAAAAAACTTGTAGAAAATCTAATGACTTTCTACAAGTTTTTTTAAAAAATTAAAATTCACGTTCAAACATCTTCTGAAGTGATTCGAGATTATATTCATTTTGCAGAGCAATAAGTAATTTTATTCTTGCTTTAGGACCTGTTAGTCCATTGGCGAAAATAACTCCCATT
Organism: Virgibacillus halodenitrificans JCM 12304; assembly: GCF_001310895.1. GTDB lineage: Bacteria > Bacillota > Bacilli > Bacillales > Amphibacillaceae > Virgibacillus_Q > Virgibacillus_Q halodenitrificans. Next base: position 48,055 of record NZ_BAZS01000006.1, read on the forward strand.
TCTTTCAATTGTTTTCCACCAGCTTCATATCCATAGGTTGCCTGCACTATCCCCTGATAACATCTGGAAACAAGAATAACTGGAATTTGATTTTGAATTAGATCGCGTAATGGAGTTATCGTTTCTTTTGGTAAATTTCCTTGGCCTAATGCTTCGATTACCAAGCCATCTGGTTTTGCTTGTATGATCGCTTCCAACAAGGATAGGTCCATACCTGCATAAGCTTTTAATAAAAAGACCTTTTTATCTATTTTATCTATAGGATAAGAGTAATGCGCAATTGGTGTGTGATGAAATATAATTGCATCTTTAGTTATAATTCCTAAAGGACCATATTGGGGGCTTTGAAATGTTGCAACATTACTTGTTGAAGTCTTTGTTACATTCTTTGCCGTGTGTATTTCATCGTTCATCACAACAAGGACGCCCTTATTTCTAGCATGCTCTTCAACAGTCACCCTTATTGAACTAATTAAATTATATAAAGCATCTGATCCTATTTCATTACTAGATCGCATGGCACCCGTTAATATGACTGGCTTGGAGGACTGGATTACCAAGTCAAGGAAGTAAGCTGTTTCTTCCAATGTATCAGTGCCATGAGTTACCACAATTCCATCATAATCAGATAACTTCTTCTTTATTTCTTCAGATAGCTTTAACATATGCTCAGGTGTAATATGGGGAGATGGTAACGAAAATATTACCATCTCTTCTGTTTGTGCATATTTGCTAAAATGATAGGAAAGGTCAGTTAAGGGATGTGTATTTGTTTCCGCAACTTCTCCTGTTTCTTTGTTCTCTAACATAGAGATTGTTCCACCAGTATGTATTATTAGTATTTTTTTCATATACTCACCTACTTTGAAATTTGTTATTCCCAATAAGTTAACTTAATGATAGGATGATGTTATCGGGATTGAAAAGAGGTTTTGGTTATGTTTGCTGTTCTCTCTGCCGGAGTGGCTCCTGCTTTGGCATTAATGTCCTTTTTTTACTTAAAAGATCGCTTCGCTGAGCCGATGGGTTTAATAATCAGAACCTTCATCCTTGGCGCATTACTTGTATTTCCAATCATGTTTATCCAACACATACTTAGCTCGGAGGGTATTAGTAATGATGCATTTCTTCAGTCTTTCTTCGCTATTGCATTAATAGAAGAATTTTTTAAATGGTTTATCATCATGTATACCATTTATCATCATTCGGAATTCGACGCTCACTATGATGGAATTGTATACGCAGTTGCCGTTAGTTTAGGATTTGCGACAGTTGAAAATATCTTGTTTTTGCTTACTAACGGGATAGGATATGCAGTTAGCAGGGCTTTGTTTCCTGTCTCATCCCATGCTTTATTTGGAGTGATAATGGGTTATTATTTTGGTAAAGCTAAGGTTCACACTACCAATAAAAAAAGAAATATCTTATTTGCATTTTTAATTCCATTTCTTTTACACGGAATATATAATTATATATTAAAAACAATAGCAAGTGACTGGCTGTTACTACTTATCCCTTTTATGATTGCATTGTGGATAATTGGAATGCGTCGTGTTAAGTCTGCAAATGCCTCTATACCTCATACTATCTTGCATACTAAGAAACAACAAGTGTAAAATCCTTTGTATTTAAAATACAAAGGATTTTTTGTTTTACTTTATTAATCTTCAAATGCTGTTTTGTCCATGATTTAATTCTTGATGAATAAAAAGAAAGATTTACTCAAAAAATAGCTCATATAATACAAGGTTTCATCAGGAGGAAAAAAACATGGCATATAAAAAACTTTCCCCAATATTTTTGTTAATAGTCTTGGTGTTTATAGGTGTTGTAACGATACTACCTGTAAAAACAACAGATGCCTTCAGTTCCCAGGTAATTCAGCAGGGAGCAGTTGGGGATGATGTGATTGAATTGCAAGCAAGATTACAATATTTAGGTTTTTATAACGGAAAGATTGATGGTGTTTTTGGATGGGGTACGTACTGGGCACTTAGAAATTTTCAATATGAATTTGGTATGGAAATAGACGGGCTAGCTGGGCAAACAACCAAGCAAAAATTAGCAAAAGCAAGTGAATACGATGAGAAATATGTAAAAAGCCAATTAAATCAAGGTAAAAAATTTACTCATTACGGTGGTGTTGATAAAGATAAACAATCTGCCCCTCAAAAAGACAAAGATGGTAAACCGGCAAACACAGCTAATACAGCTGTTAATGTGCCCCAAGGGTACTCTCAAAACGATATTCAATTAATGGCGAATGCTGTTTATGGAGAAGCAAGGGGTGAACCGTATGTAGGGCAGGTCGCTGTAGCTGCAGTAATATTGAACCGAATAGAAAGCCCTACTTTTCCTAATACTGCCTCAGGTGTAATTTTTGAACCTCGAGCCTTTACAGCAGTTGCTGATGGACAAATATGGCTGACCCCAAATGACACTGCAAGACAGGCAGTTTTGGATGCTATAAATGGGTGGGACCCGACGGGCAGTGCCCAATATTATTTCAATCCGGATACAGCTACTTCTGCATGGATATGGTCTCGGCCACAAATTAAGCAAATTGGGAAACATATATTCTGTAAATAGAAAGGTGTGATTTGATGATTCGCTGGATAATTATTACTGTACTCACATTGGGGATAGCTGGAACTGCTTTTTGGGGATATCAGGAGCATCAGGAAAAAAACGCCATACTAATTCAAGCGGAGAACACATATCAACGTTCTTTTCATGAACTATCCTATCATATGGATCTTTTGAATGATAAAATAGGAACGGCACTGGCAATGAATTCTAATAAGAGCTTATCCCCACAACTAGTTGAAATTTGGCGGCTATCCTCAGAAGCTCTATCGAACGTAGGTCAGCTACCACTTGGGTTATTACCATTTAACAAAACAGAGGAATTTTTAGCTGATATAGGTGATTTCACCTACAAGACAGCTGTTAGGAATCTTGAAAAAGATCCGTTATCTGAAAAGGAAACCAAAGCATTACAAAATTTATATAAGCAATCGGGTGACATACGTGATGAACTTCGACAAGTACAACATGTAGCACTGGATAATAACCTTCGTTGGATGGATGTGCAACTGGCATTAGTAAATGCAGATGAACAGGCAGATAACACAATAATTGATGGTTTTAAGACAGTAGAAAAAACGGTGAAAGGTTACTCAGAAAGTAATGTAGATTCTTCGATAATTGGTACTTCATCTAAAGAACATCAATATCAAAATTTGCAGGGAGATAAGCTTAATGAACAAAAAGCATTATTGAAGAGTAAGGATTATTTTAATGTAAATAATACAGAAGATATGAAAATAACAAAAAGCGGAAAAGGTGCTGATATACCTTTCTACAGTATCTCTTACGAAAAGGGAAATACTAATGCTTATATGGATATGTCAGTACAAGGTGGACATCCATTAACCCTCTTGGTAGAAAGACCAATAGATGATAAAAAAATAAGCCTAAATGAAGGATTGAATAAGGCTGAAAAGTACTTGGAAAACGCTGGTTTTGATGATATGCAGCTCTACCAAAGTAGTGAATATAATAATATTGGGTTTTACTCCTTCTTGTATACCGATAATGGAGTGCGTGTATTCTCTGATGCTATAGAAGTAAAAATAGGATTGGATAATGGAGACATCTTAGGATTAACGGCAAGAAATTATTTTATGAATCATCAAGAAAGAAATATTCCTAAGCCGTCTATTACTAAATCCGAGGCAAAAGAAATGGTGAATCCGAATGTGAAAATTCAAGAAGATTTCCTTTCAATTATCGATAACGATCTGGGAGAAGAGGTATTAACGTATGAATTTTTAGGTGTGATGGGACAGGAGACCTACCGTATTTTTATTAATGCAATGGATGGGAAGGAAGAGAAGATAGAAAAATTAGATGGGACAGAAATAAACTACGCAGGAAGCTTTTAGGGAAGGACAAATGTCTTTCCCTTTTTAGACTTTTCTGTAATAATTAAATTGTAAGCGATTAGCCGTAAGAAATGGGGGTTAATTATGATTATCGGAACATTACTAAATATAGAACATACCCGACCTGGTGAAAGGCAGCCTACTGAATATTATAGTAAAGTAATAGAAGATAACGAAGAGTTTATATATATTGATTATCCGGTAAATAAAAAGACAAATAAGACTGCTTTTTTGCCAATCGGTGCAATTTTCTCTATTACATATATGACTAAAGATGAAACAATTTATCACTTTAAATCTGAGCTTATTGATAGAGTGAAAATGAATGTACCTGCTTTGGCAATTAGAAAACCGGACAAAAGTCACGAAAAAATACAACGCAGGCAATTTGTGCGAATTGAAACAGCAATAGATGTTGCTATTCATCCATTAGACAACTCTTTTATACCATTTACTACTGTGACGCGGGACATAAGTGGTGGGGGTATTTCAATTATTCTGCCGGATCATATTACATGGGGTGAGGATAAAGAGGTAGATGTGTGGTTGGCTTTTGGTGAGCATACAGGAAAAATGCGATATCTTAACATGAAAGCAAAAACAGTATTTGTAAAAAAAGAGAAAAGCACAGTAAAGATAGGCTCGTTTCAGTTTACCACTATTACAAAACATGATCAGCAGCATATTATTCGTTATTGTTTTGAAAAGCAAAGAGAACGCAGAAAGAAAGAAATATCCGTTTAATCTTCTCTTCATTCAAATAGACCATTTTTCTGTTGCTATGTTATTATTTATATTGGACTAAGTTGGGAGAGGTTTGACTATTTTAAATTACTTCCAAAAGACACTATGGTTAATGAGGAAATGAGGTAGAATCATGTTAAAAAAATCGTTAGCAATTGCCATTGACGGACCAGCGGCAGCAGGGAAAAGTACAGTGGCAAAAATAGTAGCAGAAAAACTTTCTTGTATTTATGTTGACACAGGAGCGATGTATCGAGCGTTAACATTAAATGCAATTGAAAATAATACGGATATCAATGATGAAAAAAGTCTGTTAAATCTGTTACTTCATACGGAGATTGAATTGTTGCAAAGTGAACAAGGCCAACTAGTTTATTTAAATGGTCAGGATGTCACGGATGCTATTCGTAGTCAAAAGGTCACGAATTCTGTATCCTATGTCGCCAAACATCCTGCAATTAGACATGAAATGGTAAATAGACAAAGACAGTTAGCTGAAAAGCGAAGTGTAGTTATGGACGGTAGAGATATTGGTACGCATGTTTTGCCCGAAGCAGAGATTAAAATATTTTTAATTGCAACGGTGGAAGAAAGAGCAAAACGTCGTTACGAAGAAAATGTTTTAAAAGGCCATACTCCTTCCATGGAAGAATTAAAAAAAGAAATTGAAAAAAGAGATGAAATTGATTCAAAACGGGAAGCGGCACCACTTATAAAAGCCGATGATGCAATAGAAATAGATACAACATCATTGTCTATTAAAGACGTTGCCAATAAAATAATGGAAGAGGTTTCCAAAAAGCAATAACGGAAACTAATAGCATATAACTTGTTATAATGGGTTACGAGGAGTTTTTATATGAATTTATACAAATTTGCAAGAACGATAGTTGCTATAATTCTTTTCCCACTTTATAGAATTAAAGTTATTGGAAAAGAAAATGTACCAAAGCAAGGGCCTGTAATAATATGTTCCAATCACATATCTAATTTAGATCCGCCTGTGGTAGGGATTACTTCTCCAAGGGATATTTACTTTATGGCTAAAGGAGAATTGTTTGAAAAACCCATTTTAGGGAAATTATTATTAGGGATACATGCATTTCCGGTGAAAAGGGGTCTAAGTGACCGAAATGCGCTTAGGAAGGGTTTAAAAATTCTCGATAATCAAGAAACTTTAGGCTTATTTCCCGAAGGTACAAGAAGTAAATCAGGAGAGTTGGGTAAGCCTCTAGCTGGAGCAGGCTTTTTTGCATTAAGATCGCAAGCAGTAATTATTCCATGTGCAATTATCGGCCCATATAAACCTTTTAAAAGACTAAAAGTAGTGTATGGCTCCCCTGTAGACATGGAGCATTATAGGCAATCAAAGGCATCTGCAAAGGAAGCTGCTGATGGAATAATGGAAGAAATCAGCAAACTGATAGAAACTCACCAAAAATGATTTGCTTTACTTGACAATTAATTATAATTATTAGAAATTATAAAAAAGGCGATAACAACAGTTACCTGGATTTATAGGATGAATTTTCAGGTTGTTATTGTAGTTATGCAGTTTTAATTGTAATTAGGAGGGCTAAGAATATGAGTGAACAAAAGAATGAATTAACAGAAGTAAGAGAAGGAGAAACATTGACGGGAACTGTTATAAAAGTGGAGGACAAGCAGGTGCTTGTTGACATAGGTTATAAAACCGAAGGAATTGTTCCAATTAGTGAACTTTCAAACCTACATGTGGAAACTGCAGGGGATGTTGTTCAAGAAGGTGATCAACTTACACTTATGGTGAAAAAGGTAAACGAAGAAGATGATGAAGTTGTTTTATCAAAGAAAGCAGTTGAAGCTGATAAAGCTTGGGAAGAGCTTGAACGCAAATATGACAATAAGGAAAAATTTGAAACAGAGGTAAAAGAAGTTGTTAAAGGCGGCTTAGTTGTTGATGTAGGAGTTCGTGGCTTCATTCCAGCTTCTTTAGTTGAAACCTATTTCGTAGAAGATTTTTCTGATTACCTAAATAAAACACTGGAAGTTAAAGTTGCAGATCTGGATAGAGAACAAAATCGTGTGATTCTTTCTCATCGGGCTATTGCTGAAGAAGAGAAAGAAGAGAAGAAAAATGAAATCTTAAATAATTTAGAAGAAGGTCAAGTTTTGGAAGGTACTGTGCAACGCATTACAAGCTTTGGTGTATTTGTTGATCTTGGTGGAGTTGATGGTCTTGTACACATTTCCCAATTAGCTCATGAGCACGTGGATAATGCATCTGATGTTGTCTCAGAAGGAGATAAAATAAGTGTAGAAGTGTTGTCGGTTGATCGTGATAATGAACGTATTTCTTTATCCCATAAAAATACAATTCCTGGGCCATGGTCTGACATCGAAGATCGTATCCAGCGTGGGGATGTAGTAGATGGAGTTGTACGCCGTCTTGTAAACTTTGGTGCGTTTGTTGAAATACAACCTGGAGTTGAGGGGCTTGTACACATTTCCCAAATTGCCAATCGTCATATTGGTACACCTCAAGAAGTATTAGAGTCAGGGCAACAAGTTAAAGTGAAAGTTCTTGATGTTAATGCAAAAGAAGAACGTATTTCTTTAAGTATTAAAGAATTAGAACAGGAGCAAGAAACAAAAGAATATAAACAATATGAAAAAGATGAAGACCAATCAGGTTTCCAACTTGGTGACTTCATCGGTGATAAATTAAATAAGTATAAATAAACCATTTGACTCAAGTTCTTGAGTTGTGTGGTCAAAAGACTGTCGATATTCTCGACGGTCTTTTTATTTTGTAATTCATTCTATAGGTTGTTATGGAAGCAAAAGAGCAACTTTTAGAAGTAGTGAGATCTGAACACCTAGAGGTATATTAAGAAATAAGAATAGTTATACTGCTACTGGGAGGAGGTCGTGATGAGTGGACTATTATTTTTTTGGTTTAGTTGGATGGCTTGGGTGATTTTAACGTTCATTATGCCAAAGAATGAATATCGAACGGAACTCTCTTGCTGGCTTTTGCTAATAATTATAACTTCCAACTTATACTTTAGCTTTTCAGGTATAACGTTAACAGTGGTTGTATTTGTTTTATTGATGGGTGGAGGCATTTGGATGGTAAAATTAAAAAGAACCTTTGCTCATTCTTTGTATTCTTTCGTTGTAATGATTGCTTTTGCATCTGCGCAACTATGGGAAGCAAATTTACCGATTCTATATATAAATCCAATATTTAAAATTACACCATTTGTTCTAGTGATAATAATTTTTTTTCTAACTAAACAGATACAAGGTCAACTAATAATAGGTATTATCGGTATGACGTTCGGGGATATTCTTTTTCAATATATTTTATATGGGTATGGCTTGTCTGTTGATATTGGTGGAATGGAGTTTTTGGACGAATTGCTTTTAACTATAGTATTAATATCTTTATTACACATACTAGTAAGGATTAGAAATAAGATAGTTTCAATAATATTTAATCATCATTTAACGAGGTGGCAAAATGAATGAATATACCTATCCAATTGTTTTTGGGATTATGCTTGGGGTAATAGCAAGAATGATTATGTTACGAACGGATTATCGCCAATATCCCACTTATTTGCATGGGAAAATTATACATATTTCGTTAGGTTTTATTGCAGCATCACTTGGTGCAGTCGCTGTCCCAGCAATTATGGAACTTGAGTTTACTGCCGTTACTTTTTTGACTCTTGCAGCTACTCAATTCAGAGAAGTAAGAAACATGGAAAGAAATACATTAAATGAATTAGATCAGTTAGAATTGGTACCCCGTGGAAAAACTTATATTGAAGGAATCGCTATATCTTTTGAAGGTAGAAATTATCTTGTTATTTTTACCGCCTTAATAGGTACCTTGTTATATATAGTTTTTAATCCGTATTTGGCAATTTTGGGCGGAGTTGTTGCGCTAGTTTTAGGGAAAGGTTTGATGAGTGGCTCTATAATTAAGGATATTGTCGACATCAAGCAGCATGACCTTCATTTCGATGGTGCTGGTCTTTATGTAGATACTATCTACATCATGAATATCGGTTTAAAAGAAAGACAAGAAGAGATATTAAAATATGGTATGGGCTTTATTCTAACACCAAAAAATATGAATGTGATTACAACAATCGGTAATTTAGGACAACGCCAAGCTATCTTGCATGATACAGCAGTATCCCTCGGAGTATTTAGAGATTCTGGAACCCCTGCATTAACTCCTTTAATAAAAAGAGATTTGGATGACGGAAGAATCGGTGTGTTTATTCTTCCTCAATTAAGAGATGTTGAAAAAGCAATAAAAGTGATCGGTTCTGTACCTGTGCTTGAAAGTGCCATACGAATGCCTTCTGAATCAAAACCGATTGCTAAGGAGGAATTTGAATGAAGCTTGAAAAAGCAATCTTAGCGGTGGTTACAACGGATAAAACAAGAATATCTGGAGGCGCCCCCATCTTTATTTGTGATAATAGAAATGAATCGGAAGCTCTTGCTGCAAATCTTGAAGCAATAACTGATGGTATTGCACATTCTCTTAGTGATGACTTATTTATTATTGTTAAGCATTAAAAAGAATTGTTAATACGTGCTACATTTGCTAAAATGTATAAAGTTAGGCAAATAGAACGTATAGAGAAAGGATGTTCCTTTTCATGAGGAAATCTGTAGTAGCAATTGTAGGTAGACCGAATGTAGGTAAATCAACCATTTTTAATAGATTAGTTGGTGAAAGAATTTCTATTGTAGAAGATATACCTGGAGTGACTAGAGATCGTATATATGCCCAAGCTGAGTGGCTGACAACTACCTTTAGTCTGATTGATACAGGTGGTATTGAAATAGGTGATGAACCGCTTCTTGTCCAAATGCGTCACCAAGCAGAAATAGCTATTGATGAAGCAGATGTAATCATTTTCTTGGTAAATGGAAGAGAAGGTATTACTGCAGCCGATGAAGAAGTTGCTAAACTGCTTTATAAGTCAAATAAGCCAATTGTGCTCGGGGTGAACAAGATTGACAACCCGGAGATGCGGGAAAATATTTATGAATATTATTCCCTTGGCTTTGGGGAACCATTTCCTATTTCAGGTTCACACGGTTTAGGATTAGGGGATTTGCTTGATGAAGTAGTAGGTCATTTTCCAGAGAAAGAGGAAGAGACGAAGGATGAGGAAACGATTTATTTCAGTTTAATTGGCAGACCTAATGTTGGAAAATCTTCATTGGTCAATGCCATGTTAAATGAAGAGCGTGTGATTGTTAGTGAGATTGAAGGAACTACAAGAGATGCTATTGACACCCACTTACATAGGATGATCAGGATTTTGTTATAATTGATACAGCTGGTATGCGTAAACGCGGGAAGGTCTACGAGACAACAGAGAAATATAGCGTACTTCGGGCCCTAAAGGCGATAGAACGATCAGATGTAGTTCTTGTATTATTGGATGCAGAGACGGGTATTAGAGAGCAGGATAAAAAAATTGCCGGTTATGCCCATGATGCTGGACGAGCAATTGTTATAGTTATAAATAAGTGGGATACGATAGAGACGGATGATAAAACAATGAAAGAGTTTGAAGCGAATGTTAGAGCCCATTTTCAATATCTTGATTATGCTCCAATCGTATTTTTATCCGCGAAAACGAAAAAAAGATTACACACATTGCTGCCTGCGATAAAGCTGGCTAGCGAAAATCACGCAAAACGTGTTCCGACAAATGTTTTAAATGATGTTATTATGGATGCATTAGCTATGAACCCAACTCCTACTATGAAGGGTCAAAGATTAAAAGTATTATATACTACCCAAGTTGCAGTGAAGCCACCGGGATTTGTTGTATTTGTCAATGATCCGGAGCTTATGCACTTTTCTTATCAACGATTTTTAGAAAATAAAATAAGGGACGCTTTTGGCTTTGTGGGGACACCCATAAAATTATTCCCAAGAAGAAGGCAATAAAGGAGGAGATCTTGATGCAAAAAGTCGCTGTATTAGGGGCAGGAGCTGGGGAACTGCGCTGAGCATTGTCTTGGCAGATAATGGACATGATGTACGATTGTGGACACATCGCCAAGAACAGGCGGAATTAATTAATACAACTCATAAAAACGAGAAATACTTAGATGTTATAATACCTAAAGAAATTAATGCTTATCATGATTTAAAGAGTGCTGTAAAAGATGTAACAGCAATTGTAATCGTAGTTCCAACAAAGGCAATTAGGGAAGTATGCAAACAGCTTAACGAGGTTCTTGAGCAGAAAGTGAATATTATTCATGCTTCTAAGGGTATTGAACCTGTTTCATTAAAACGTGTGTCCGAGATGATTAGCGATGAGTTGAGTCAATATGACAATGAAGATATTGTTGTATTATCGGGCCCAAGCCATGCAGAGGAAGTGGCCTTAAGACAACCGACTACTGTTACTGTATCCGCATTGAATATTGAGTTGGCTAAACACGCGCAAGATTTATTTATAAATGAAGTCTTTCGTGTTTACACAAGCCCTGATATTATTGGGATTGAACTTGGTGGAGCACTAAAGAACATTATTGCTCTTGGTGCAGGCATCTCTGATGGTCTAGGTTATGGGGATAATGCAAAGGCTGCATTAATTACAAGAGGCTTGGCGGAAATTGCCAGACTAGGGACCACTTTAGGGGCAAACCCTTTAAGTTTCTTAGGACTTCCAGGAGTTGGCGATCTTATTGTGACCTGTACGAGTGTCCATAGCCGAAACTGGCGTGCAGGAAATTTGCTCGGTAAAGGTAATAATTTGGATGATGTTTTGGAACAAATGGGGATGGTCGTTGAGGGAGTTAGAACCGTAAAGGCAGCTCATCAATTTGCAAATGAACAAAAGGTTGAAATGCCTATTACTACAGGCATTTACCAAGTAATATTTGAAGATAAAGATCCTCGTGATGTTGTTGATCAATTAATGAACCGAACAAAACGGGAAGAAATGGATGATCTTGCTAAATTACTTATGGAAAGATATTCGCAATAACACGTCAATACTCTCTTGCATACAATATGTTGAGGATATCAGCAAGGAGGAGAGTATGTGAATAACTTTCAGAAGGGACTTTTTGACAAGATCCAAAAGAATGCAAATATTAAACCCGAAGATGTTTTTAAAGTAGCAGATTCGGTGAAGAATGCTGATTTTACTGATGAAAAAACAGTCCGGCGGTTGGTTCGTCAATTATCTAAAATAGCCAATAAGCCGGTTTCAAAAGAGAAAGAGAATAAAATAGTTGAATCTATTGTAAAAAATAAAATGCCTGCAGATATGCAATCGTTAAATGAATTATTTAAAAAGTAATTGTCCTTGGGCAAGTGAGGATACATTAACAGGTATACTTGCATAAAATAAATCGCACAAGCATTCAAGAATAGAGTTGCTGTGGATGTTATTTAGTCAACCCGAGATAAAGATAGCCCCCTTTATCTCGGATTTTTTATTGCTTAGAAAATCGCAATATCTAATATCTGTATATCATTTCAATAGTTGATAAGCTAACAAACTAAATCGAAAGGGCATTTACCCACTCAAGGTCTTAAGTCAATGTATATGTGCTGAAATAAACTTATAACGCATTAAGCATTAAGTTAGTTGAGATTTTCCATAATTAAATTGGCTTTTGAGAAGGTGAATAATTGAAATCAATGTTTCATGAGATAAATTCAGTCTGTTTTCATTACTACTAGGACTGTGCTTTTTTATGTTGTAGTAAAAAAAAATTAACTTTATATCAAATGCTGTAAAATCCAATTAATAAGGTAAACTTTTATTTATATTTTATGTGTTTAAACCTTGATTTTTTTATTATGCATCCAAGTAGCTTATGGTATAATACAGTTTGCAGTTAAAAAGTCATTAATAGGAGTGAGAAATAAAATGTCACAATCAATGCTGAACATGTATATCTCTTTTGCCGGAATGCTATTATTATTTTTGGCTATAGGGTTAATCTGGCTAAGCAGAAATAAGCTAAATGGATGGCTGTCTGGCATCATTTCAATTCTTGCTTATATATCTCTTCTTTTAGGGAGTATAATTATATTATATATTGTCTTTAGTGGTCCAACAGGTGGCTAAGTTAACCAGGGAGGTTGCAAAAATGAAATTTACATATAAATTAACTTATTTACTGGTTATTATAGGATTGCTTACTGGGTGTATGTATCCTGAGAGTGAACTTTCAAAAAACCAATCACCTAATGAACTACAACTGGATACAGTACAACAGGCTGTTGAGAAGTACAAGGAAGGAACGAATGGCTTGGTACCTATTAAAACAAAACCAAGCGACACACCCATCTTTCAAAAATATTTAATAGATTTTTCAGCTCTAAAAGAAAGCAATTTACTAACTGATATACCAGGGAATGCATATGAAAACGGCGGAGTATATCAATACTCGTTAATCTATCCAGAGGATAATCCGCAAGTCAAATTAATCGACCTTCGAATTACTGAAGCTATTCGAAAGATAAATGTTAAGCTGGATATTTATAGAGATAAACATATATATCCACCGTATAAAAAGGAAATTTCTGATGGTATTTTTACTATTGATTACAAAAAGCTTGGCTTTGATGCTGCACCAAAAATAGTTAGTCCATACTCACAGGAAAATCTCCAATTAGTAATGGATGTAAATGGAGATTTATTTGTTGATTATCGGATAGATTTAAATAATGCCTTAAAAGAATATGATCATTCCTATAAAGAAGGCGATGATATACGTTATATTCTAGCTGAAAATACTCCGTTTTTACCTGTCTACTCTTTACCTTACACAATAAAAAATGGTGAACCTGTATTTATGAAAAATAAATAATATAACATATTAACTCCCTTGTAACATATATTGTTGCAAGGGTTTTTTTTGTTATCCATTTTTACTTACGAAATATATTTATTTACACATATTTTTAGTCATAATTTGATAGGACAACATCATAGACTTGTAATGTCAATAGTTCGTAGATTGTACGTTAATAAAAGTACGGAGATCGGGAGGGGATCTTTTGGAAAGAGTTGATATTTTTAAAGATATTTCAAAACGGACAAATGGAGATATTTATCTAGGAATAGTGGGAGCAGTCCGTACAGGAAAATCAACGTTTATTAAAAAGTTTATGGAGTTGGTTGTGCTCCCTAATATTGAAGAGGAAAGCGAAAGAGCAAGAGCACACGATGAATTACCGCAAAGTGCTGCTGGCAGGACAATAATGACTACAGAACCAAAGTTCATTCCTAACCAAGCAGTATCAGTTAATGTAGATGAAGGATTAGATGTAAATGTAAGACTTGTTGATTGTGTTGGATATGCAGTAGAAGGGGCAAAAGGCTTTGAGGATGAGAATGGCCCCAGAATGATTCATACACCTTGGTATGAAGATCCCATACCTTTTCACGACGCTGCAGAGATTGGTACGAGAAAAGTAATTCAGGAACATTCAACTATCGGAGTAATCGTTACAACTGATGGGACCATAGGGGAGATCCCAAGAAATGATTACTTAGATGCAGAGGCTAGAGTTGTTGAGGAATTAAAGGAAGTGGGTAAGCCATTTATAATGGTCATCAATTCTACAAGACCAACTAGTCAGGAAACAGAACTGTTACGGCAGGAATTGAGCGAAACACATGACATACCTGTACTTTCTATGAGTATAGAATCAATGACTGAACATGATGTCCATAATGTTTTGCGAGAAGCGCTCTACGAATTTCCAGTTTTAGAGGTAAATGTAAACTTACCAAGTTGGGTGATGGTGTTAAAGGAAAATCACTGGTTGAGAAAGAACTATCAGGACACCATTCAAGAAACAGTAAAGAATATTAAGCGATTACGGGATGTTGACGAGATAGTAGGGGAATTTTCCGAATTTGATTATATTGATAAAGCGAATATAGCAGGAATGGAAATGGGAGAAGGAGTTGCGGAAATTGATTTGCATGCACCAGAGTATTTATATGATCAAGTATTAAAAGAAATTGTTGGAGAGGAAATTAGAGGAAAAGACCACCTTCTTCAGCTAATGCAAGATTTTGCTCATGCAAAAAGAGAGTATGATCAAGTCTCAGGAGCATTACAAATGGTTAAGCAGACAGGATATGGTATCGCTGCTCCTTCATTGGAAGATATGTTATTAGATGAACCTGAAATTATCAGACAAGGATCAAGATTTGGTGTTCGGTTGAAGGCCGTGGCACCGTCCATTCACATGATTAAAGTAGAAGTTGAATCGGAATTTGCCCCTATAATTGGTACAGAGAAGCAAAGTGAAGAATTAGTACGATATTTAATGCAGGATTTTGAAGAAGATCCACTATCTATATGGGAATCAGATATCTTTGGTCGTTCATTAAGTTCTATTGTTCGAGAAGGTATTCAAGCTAAGATTGCTCTCATGCCTGAAAATGCAAGATATAAATTAAAAGACACCTTGGAGCGAATCATCAATGAAGGCTCAGGTGGATTGATAGCAATTATTTTATAGCAGCTGTAACCCAGCTGCTATTTTTTATTCTTTTTTAACAACGGCAGGAAAATTGATTTCTCTGTCGTATATGTATAATAGGCTTAGCAACCTGTTCGCAATCATTAAATTCATCCCATATTTTGGCTAATATTGTGCTTTTTTCCTTGAAAACAGGTTTTTTCTAAATAAATCGGTAAAAATTAGTTACTTATTGTTGAATTTTATCGCGAACTCGGTTATTATAAGCCTTGTCATCAATGAAAAAGATGACTTTTATGTATAAAAGTAGGCAAATTGGTGAACAAATGAGAATAACTTCTTTTGTTCCTATGTCGATTGAAAGATTTTGGGAGGAGGTGAATGTCATGAACAAAACAGACCTAGTGAATGCTGTAGCTGAGAAAAGCGATCTTTCTAAGAAAGATGCAACTAAAGCAGTAGATGCAGTTTTTGAATCTGTCATGGATTCACTTAAAAATGGTGACAAAGTACAATTAATCGGGTTTGGTAACTTTGAAGTACGCGAGCGTTCAGCCCGTAAAGGCCGTAACCCGCAAACTGGGGAAGAAATTGAAATCCCAGCAAGCAAAGTACCTGCTTTTAAACCAGGTAAAGCCCTTAAAGACATTGTAAAATAATAAATTTTACATAGGGCAAAAAAGATACGCTTCGGCGTATCTTTTTTTTAGTAATAAGATATTAACTCAAGCATTAGTATAAATATTTAGATAATAGGTTTTGTACGAGGGAATAAGCAAACAGGAGGTTATTATGGACAGTAAAAGTGATTTTTTTGTTATTAGAGCATTGGAAGACGGAGTTAACGTAATTGGTTTAACGAGAGGTACTGATACCCGTTTTCACCATTCCGAAAAACTGGATAAAAATGAAGTTATGATTGCTCAATTTACAGAACATACTTCGGCCGTAAAAGTTCGTGGTAAAGCAATTATTCAAACAAGTCATGGAGAAATAGATAATAATTAATGTATAAATAGTTTTCCCATGAATATTGATTAACGTTTTTACTAAAATTATGCTATAATAGCAAATGCGATTACTGACGGTTAGAAGGGCTAGGGTGATTTTTTGAATACCTCAACAACTATCAAAACTTTACTGGAAGATAGAATGAAGCATTCATTTCTTAATAAATATATAAAACAGCCCTTTGTTGATGAAGGAAAACTGCTTATTTTGTCTGGCATTATGGAAGGTACTGATTTTTCGAAAAACAAAAAAGAGCAAATTATAATTACAGCAATGCTTGTGCAAATAGCCTTGGATACACATGATCACGTTCCAGCTGAAATAAATGGCCTGGAAAGTAAAACAGAAAAACTAGAAAAACAGCTGAGAGTACTGGCAGGAGATTATTATAGTGGACTATACTATATGTTGCTTTCAGAGCTTGAGGAAATTGATCTTATACATAAACTCGCAACAGCCATTAAAGAGATTAATGAATATAAAATGAAAGTATATTACCACGAAGCAAATACTTTTATAGAGCATTTGGATTTCGTTATGAAAACAGAATCACTAGTAGCACTATCGTTAGCACGCTATGTGGGAAATGTAACCATTATGCCTTTGATCGAAGACTGGATGTATGTAAATAAATTAATTTTTATAAAAACAAAAGAAAATTCTATTATCAATCATTGGCAGGCCTATTATCCAGAATGGACTTATTCATCAATCGTAGAGAAGATAGATGAAATTATTAAACATAAATCGCAAAAAATTAATGGTTATTTACGCACATTACCGGATTGTCATTCACTTCACGGCATCCAAGTAGAGGGTTTATTGAAGAAAGTATGGCATGGTAAGTCAATGTTTGCAGAGGGTGGATAATTTATGTCTCAACAACAATCAAAAGAAGAACGTGTACATCATGTCTTTGAAAAGATCTACAATAAATATGATGCCATGAATTCCATTATTTCTTTTCAGCGCCATAAAGCTTGGCGAAAGGATGTAATGAAACGAATGCAAGTTGAAGAAGGTGCTATGGCACTGGATGTTTGTTGCGGAACCGGAGACTGGGCTATTTCACTTGCTGAAGAAATTGGTACCTCTGGAGAAATAATAGGACTTGATTTTAGTGAAAATATGCTATCTGTAGCTAAACAGAAGAAAGAGGAACACAATATCAAGCAACTTCAGTTCATTCATGGTAATGCAATGGAACTGCCTTTTAAAGATAATACGTTTGATTACGTTACGATCGGATTTGGCTTAAGGAATGTTCCTGATTACCTGACAGTTTTACAAGAAATGTATCGGGTAGTTAAGCCCGGTGGCAAGGTTGTTTGCTTAGAAACCTCCCAACCGGAATTGATTGGTTTTAGACAATTGTATTATTTTTATTTCCGTTTTATAATGCCTGCCTTTGGCCGGTTATTTGCCAAAAGCTATAAAGAGTATGCATGGTTACATGAGTCCGCAAAGAATTTTCCTGATAAAAAAGAGCTTAAAAAGATGTTTTTGGAAGCAGGATTTTCAAAGGTGGATATAAAAAGCTATACAGGTGGAGTAGCTGCCATGCATATGGGCTTTAAAGAATGACTAAATGCAGAAAAAGTTATTCAGAACAGACATTTTCTATGAAATAAAAGGTGACCCACATGAAATTAGCTAAAACATATGGATACTTAAAAAAGGACTTAGATTTAATTGAGCAATCAATTAATAAAGTAATACAGGCCGACCATTCTGTATTGCGTGAGGCTTCTATAGAATTATTGAAAGCGGGCGGGAAAAGAATCCGTCCTATCTTTGTGTTGCTATCCGGTCGTTTTGGGGAATGTGACATAGAACGGCTGAAAACAGTTGCAGTGACCCTTGAATTGATCCATATGGCTACATTAGTACATGATGATGTAATTGATGATGCAGACATACGAAGAAGTCAGCCTACAATAAGAAGGTTGTATGGAAATCGGATAGCTATGTATACTGGAGATTATATACTAGCGAGAGCCCTAGAGGAGATTACTACATTAAATGATATTGCCATTCACCGCATTCTTTCAAAAACAATCGTGGAAGTATGTGTGGGCGAGATTGAGCAAATTAAAGATAAATATAATTATAATCAGGGATTAAGGGATTACTTACGAAGAATTAAAAGGAAAACAGCTTTATTAATTGCTACCAGTTGTCAATTGGGTGCTTTAGCAGCAGGGGTATCCAGGAAAGATGCGAACCGACTTTATCAATACGGGTATTATATAGGCATGTCTTATCAAATTATTGATGACATTTTAGATTTTACTTCTTCGCCAAAAGAACTTGGTAAACCTGTTGGAAATGATTTATTGCAAGGGAACATAACATTACCTGTGCTATTTGCAATGGAAGATGAATCTTTTAATTCGAAGGTAAAGAATTTGTTTAGCCAGAAGGAAGAGATAACTGAAACAGATATACAACCAATTCTGTCTCATCTGCACTCTACAAATGCAATTGAAAGATCTTATGAGATGAGCAATCTGTATTTAGAAAAGGCACTTCACATGTTGGATAAAACTCCTGAAAAGAAAGCAAAGAGTACATTAAAAGATATTGCTAAGTATATTGGTAATAGACGGTCATAATTTATTTGTTATTTTACGGAAGTTTTGGTAGAATTTTATCGAGTAAAAGAAGTGAAACTAGCCTAAGTCGATTAAACGTTGGTACTGGCTATCGCTCATTTTTAGCTTATATTACATAGAAGAGGTGTAGATTATGGAAAAAACATTCTTAATGGTAAAACCAGATGGAGTACAACGCAATTTGGTAGGAGAAATAGTTAAACGTTTTGAATCAAAAGGATTTAAATTAGCTGGCGCTAAACTTATGGTTATTTCTGATGATTTAGCTAAAGAACATTATGGAGAACATAAAGAAAGACCATTCTTTGGTGAGTTGGTCGACTTTATTACATCCGGCCCTGTATTTGCTATGGTTTGGGAAGGTGAAAAAGTTATCACTACAGCTCGCGATATGATGGGTAAGACAAATCCATTGGAAGCTGCTGCTGGTACTATTCGTGGAGACTTTGGCATGACAGTAGGGAAAAATGTAATCCACGGATCAGATTCACCTGAAAGCGCTGAAAGAGAAATTAATTTGTTCTTTGATAACAATGAGTTAGTTTCTTATGAAAAACAAGACAGCTCTTGGATTTATTAATTTTCATAGCAAGGAATGCTATATATCATTGCAAGCCTCCGTTTTAAGCGGAGGCTTTTATTAAGAAATAAATTGTGGTTTGATTGCAAATGTTAGGGAACAATTTCTAACTAGTACATTCATAGTAGGAGTAAACTGCGATGTAACTTTATTAATGAAAAGCTCAGTGAAATATTTGAGGAGAAGTGCCCCATTGATTTGCGTTTCAGGCGGACGCTTTCACACCTCCGGGTACAAGTGCGACATCTGCTCGTTATCTCGCAGTGTCTTCTTTGCCGCCCTCCACTCCAATCAATTCGTACACAGCATATCCTTCGTAGATATAATAGGAAATAGTAGCGAAGGGGGAATATGGAGACTCCTCGAAAATGAAAATACACATTTTCTTCGTGCGATGCCTTGCTGACGAAGCTTTCCTTGTCCTGCGGGAGGAGAGGCCTAGATGTGACCCCGGAACGCGTAGCGTGAGGAGGCTCATCAGCCGCCCGCGGAAAGCGGAATATTTCCCCGTAGCGGTGGATTTACGCAGCCTCTATATTCTTAGTTACGTCGCAGTATATCTTTTTTGCGAATCAGTGAATAACACTAACACATATATATTAGAACCTAAATATTGGCCTTATTATAGCGGAGAGGCATGATGAAATGATAAGTGATTATGATGATTTTATTGCTGAAATAAAAAAAAGAATCGGTATAGATTTGAGTTTATATAAAGAAGCCCAAATGAAAAGGCGTATTATTTCATTGAGAAATAAACGAGGCTTCGCAAACTTTCATACTTACTATGAAGAATTGATTAATCAGAAAGAATTAATGAATGAATTTGTCGACCGCTTAACAATTAACGTTTCCGAGTTTTACCGGAACCCGAAAAGATGGCAAGTGCTAAAAGATAATATTATACCAGGGTTACTTCAACAAAAGAATAGTATAAAGGTTTGGAGTGCTGCTTGTTCCACTGGTGAAGAACCTTATTCAGTCTCTATTATGCTTAAGGAGCATTTTCCGGAAGCAAAAGCTGAAATTATAGCAACAGACATTGATGAAAACGTATTGCTTAAGGCAAAGGAAGGAATTTATGGCAAAAATGCATTAAAAGAGTTGCCTGCCGAAATCCTTAAAAAATATTTTATTGAGAGGGAAGGCCTCTATTCTGTTTCACCTACGATAAAAAGAAATATTTCTTTCAAAAAACACAACTTATTGGCAGACAGTTACCCAAAAGATGTCGATTTGCTTATATGCCGCAACGTTCTTATTTATTTTACTGACCAAGCGAAGGAAGAGATCTATATGAATTTTGGCAGATCGTTAAATTCCAATGGGATATTATTTGTCGGAAGCACAGAACAAATTTTCAGCCCAAAAGATTATAAACTGCAATTACTGGATACTTTCTTTTACAAGAAAGAAGGAAATGTAATTCAAGTATAAACAGATGGAAAAATCTTTAAGAGACCGAACTTTATTCGAGGTACTATATTTCGAATTAGTTCGGTTTTTTTATGTAAAAATATACTAACTAACATCATCTTCTATGTACGAACATCCATGTTTAGCTTAAATGCCTATTTTACGTTAGCATGTGTACAAATAAAAATACTGAAATACTGTATACGCTTACATTTGACAAGGAATAAAAAAACATGATAAATAAGTTGCTTTTTTCTAAATTTTATCCCAAAATGAAATGAACTTATGATATAGTTATTAGAAAAAATTCAAAAGGAGAATGTTCATTGCGTTATTTAACAGCAGGGGAATCCCATGGAAAAAAACTAACTACAATAATTGAAGGTGTACCAGCTCGCATGCCTCTAGTTAAAGAAAACATCAATGAATCATTATTGCGCCGCCAAAAAGGTCACGGACGCGGAAAACGAATGCAGATCGAAAAAGATCTTGTGGAGATAACCAGTGGTATTAGACATGGATACACATTAGCTCGCCAATTACTTTAGTAATAAACAATGATGATTTTAAGCATTGGGTGGATATTATGGGAGAAGATCCTATCGAAGCTGATGCAAAAATCAGACGTGTTATAACCAGACCCAGACCAGGCCATGCTGATCTAAATGGTGCTATGAAATATGGACACCGAGATATTCGTAATGTGTTAGAACGATCGTCTGCCAGAGAAACAGCAGCACGAGTTGCAGCAGGTGCTGTTGCAAAAACATTATTAAAGCAATTAGGTATCGAAATTTCTGGCTATGTAAAAGAAATTGCCGGAATTGAAGCAAAGGAAGTAGAAGAGCTTAGCATTAAAGATAGGCAGACAATTTCTGAAGATTCGCCAGTGAGAGTTTTGGATAAAGATGTAGAACAGGAAATGATGGACGCGATAGACCAGGCAAAGCAAGAAGGCGACTCAATTGGTGGAGTTGTTGAGGTTTATGTAGAAGGCATGCCTGCGGGTGTGGGATCATATGTCCATTTCGATCGAAAATTAGATAGTCGCATTGCTGGCAGTGTCGTGAGTATAAACGCCTTTAAAGGTGTAGAATTCGGTCTTGGATTTGAAGCTGCCAAAAGAAATGGAAGCAAGGTACATGATGAAATTGCTTGGGATGAGGAGATAGGCTACTATCGTAAAACAAATCGCCTCGGGGGTTTCGAAGGTGGTATGACAACTGGGATGCCAATCGTTGTAAAGGGAGTAATGAAACCTATTCCTACGTTAATGAAGAGACCGTTGCAAAGTGTCGATATCGAAACTAAAGAGCCATTCAAAGCTACAGTGGAGAGATCAGATGCATGTGCTGTCCCTGCAGCTGCTGTAGTCATGGAGCATGTCGTAGCGTTTGAACTAGCTAAAGCTATAACTGAACAATTTCCAAGTGATCAATTTCCTACTTTAAAGAAAGCAATTGACGATTATCGTGAAGAAATCAGGTGTTTTTAAATGGATGAGTTAATAATTAACTCGGAAATACATCAATATAAGATAATAATTGGAAACAGAATTCGTTACGATATTAATGCATTATTGCCAAAACCGTACTCTACCATTCTAGTTATTACAGACGATAAAGTCGCAGAAAAATATCTAAATGAAGTTATGAGTAACCTGCAGGCTGAGAACATATTCACAAGCATTATCCCAGCTGGTGAACAATCAAAAAGTTTTGCTTTATTTGAAAAACTGCATACAGAAGCTCTTACATATGGGCTGGACAGAGAGTCACTGATTATAGCACTGGGCGGAGGCGTCGTTGGTGATTTAGCAGGTTTTGTGGCAGCAACTTATATGCGTGGTATTGATTATATTCAAATGCCTACTACTATTCTTGCACATGACAGCAGTGTCGGAGGGAAAGTCGCTATTAACCATCAGCTTGGAAAAAACTTGATTGGCAGTTTTTATCCACCAAAAGCTGTATTGTATGATATTGATACATTATCAACTCTGCCAAGGTCACAAGTTCGTTCCGGGTATGCTGAACTTATAAAAGAAGGTCTTATAGCGGATGAAGAACTGTTCCAGTCTATCCTAAGCTCAGATTTAATGAGTCTTTCTCAAGATCAGCTACATAATCATATACGGTCTGGTATAAAAATAAAAGCTGCCATTGTAGAGGCAGATGAGAAAGAAAAAGGTATGAGAAAGTATTTGAATCTTGGACATACGCTAGGTCATGCTTTGGAAACTACGTTGGGGTACGGGGTATTAACACATGGGGAAGCTATTGGCATTGGCTTATTATTCTCTATGTACGTAAGTGAAGCTGTTTATACGATAAAATTACCTTATGAGCCTTTATATAGATGGTTATTAAACAATAACTATCCTTTGTTCTTAGAGCAACTCCATGTTAATGATTTAATTACATTAATGAAAACAGACAAAAAAACATTGAATCACCGCATTCAAATGGTGCTGCTTAAAAGTGTAGGTGAACCAGTTATAAAAGAAATAAGTGATGAGGATATGAGTAGCTATCTAAAACAATTTTTAAGAAAGCTGGTGGTAGCATGACGAGGGGTTTGCGAGGAGCAACATCTGTTTTAAGTAATGAAGAAGGACAAATAATTGCTAACACAAAAGCATTGTTCGAAGAAATGGTTAATGCAAATGACATTGAAGCAAATGATGTTTCACATGTATTTATCTCTGTTACCAAAGATTTAAATGCAGCTTTTCCTGCCAAAGCACTTCGTGAATTACCTGGTTACACTTTTGTTCCAGTAATGTGTATGACTGAAATAGATGTGCCTGGCAGCTTGCCAAACTGTATACGCATTATGATGGTAATCAATACGGAAAAAGACCAACAAAATATAAAACACATCTTTCATAATGAGGCAGTAAAGCTACGTCCAGATTTAGTGAAGAACAAGAGGTGAAGAGTCAATGGAGGGGAAACCGGTTTTAGAGCAGCTTTCCGCATACAAGCCTGGGAAACAAGTAAAGGATATTCAGAATGAATACGGACTGTCTCGAATTGTAAAATTAGCATCCAATGAAAATCCATATGGATGTTCTAAAAAGGTAGAAACATTTTTAACAGACAATATAAAGGAATTAAATATCTATCCGGATGGAAATGCCGGAGAATTGCGAAAAACAGTTGCTGATAAATGGCAGGTGACAGAGAGTCAGTTAGTATTTGGTAGCGGATCTGATGAAATTGTTCAAATGCTGTGCCGTGCCTTTTTGGCACCTGGATTGAACACTGTTATGGCCACACCGACTTTTCCTCAATACAGACATCATGCTCTTATTGAGGGGGCAGAGGTAAAGGAAGTCCCTACGATTGAAGGTAAGCACAATCTAGAGCAGATGCTTCAGATGGTAAACGAAAATACAAAGATTATGTGGCTTTGCTCACCTAATAACCCAACTGGTGGCATTATATCAAAGAACCAACTTCACGAGTTTATGCTAAAATGCCCAAAACACGTACTTATCGTATTAGATGAAGCATACTATGAATATTTGTCTAAAGAGTTTGATCCTTCTGCGATCACATTACTATCTCAACATAAAAATCTAATTATTCTCCGGACGTTTTCAAAAGCATATGGACTAGCTGGTTTACGAGTTGGTTATGGTATAGCAGATGAATCGGTTATTTCGAAGTTGAATGTTGTAAGAGGGCCTTTTAATACATCATCCATTGCTCAAAAGGCAGCAGTTATTGCTATTCAAGATGAGTCTTTTCTAGATGAAACATTGGGATATAATGTGGAGGTCAAGCATGACTTTGAAAAATTCTTAGACCAAATAAAATGGGGTTATTACCCTACAGAAACAAATTTTATCTTAGTTAAGACTCCTATAAGTGGTATGGAAGTCTTTGACTTCTTGTTAAAAAGAGGGTTTATAGTTCGACCTGGTGAATTGTTGGGCTGCCCACAGACTGTTAGAATAACACTTGGACAAAAAGATGACATGAAGGAACTGCAAAGGATTCTTTATGAGTTGGAACAGCAAGTGAGCAAGGAGCGTTAAATTTTGAAAAAGACAATTGTTATTGCAGGATTAGGATTAATTGGTGGTTCAATAGCTAAATCTATTGTCTTATCAGCTGATAATCATGTAATTGGTTATGATGTAAGTGAAGAAGTAATGAACTATGCTTTAGAAAATGGAATAATTAACGAAGCAGCAACAGAGTTCCAAAAGGATGCCGTTAGAGCTGATTTTATTATACTAGCTGCGCCTATTACTCAAACCATCTATCTATTAAAAGAGTTAAATGCTCTTACATTTAATAAAAAAGTAATTGTATCAGATGTTTCCTCTGTAAAGAGTAATATCATGCGTATAGCTGATACGTTAACAAACAAACACATTACGTTTATTGGTGGACACCCTATGGCTGGCTCTCATAAAAAAGGTATTCAGGCAGCAAGAGGACATTTGTTTGAAAACGCCATTTATGTATTGACTCCTTCCATTTACGCAAATAGTGAAGATACGTATTTACTTCAAACTCTATTAGTAAATACGAAAAGTAAGTTTGTCATATTAAATCAGACAGAGCATGATGAAATGACTGGGGTAGTTTCTCATTTTCCACATTTAATAGCATCTTCTCTTGTTCATCAAGCAAGAAAATGGAACGACATGCATTCATTTTTACCTAATCTGGCAGCAGGAGGGTTCCGTGATATCACAAGAATTGCTTCAAGTAACCCTACAATGTGGCAGGATATTTTTTATCATAATCGCTATAAAATGTCACATTTGCTTGAAGAATGGATTAAGGAAATGCATTATTTAAAAAATTTACTTGATGATAATAATAAAGATGAGATGATTACATATCTAAACGAGGCAAAGCAATTTCGAGACGGATTGGGTGTCTCAGACAAAGGAGCTATTCCTTCCTTTTATGATATTTACGTCGATATTCGAGACCAGGCTGGAGCTCTTGCGACTGTTACCCAATTGCTTGCCAGTTACAGAATTAGCATAAATAATATACAGATACTTGAGATAAGGGAAGGTATAAATGGTGCATTACGTTTAAGTTTTTCAAGTGAGGAAGCACAGAAAAAGAGCGATCAGGTATTACAAGCTAATGGCTATGAAACCATGATAGAGAAATAATTAGAGATCCTGTTATGTTTTATAATGATTGAAGGACAGTTTATATTGAAAAACATAATTAATAACTTAGGATGTGAAAGAAATGAGTGAGGTTATACTAAAGCCTGTTAAAACACCTGTTTCAGGAGAAATTCATGTCCCCGGTGACAAATCTATATCACATAGATCCGTTATGCTGGCATCGTTAGCAGAAGGGGAGACAACAGTGACCAACTTTCTTGATGGAGAGGATTGCATGCGCACTGTCCAAGCTTTTCAAGAAATGGGTGTCGAAATAAAAAAGCAAAATACAACACTTACCATTCAAGGAAATGGGATAGCTGGCCTTAAAGAACCGGAAAATCCGTTGTATTTCGGTAATTCCGGAACAACAGCAAGATTAATGATTGGACTTCTGGCAGGATTACCACTATTTACGACCATATACGGAGACTCTTCGCTTTCCAAACGTCCGATGGATAGAGTGATAAAACCATTACGACAAATGGGCGCAGTAATTGATGGTAGAGAGAAAGGGAGCTATATACCTTTATCACTTAGAGGTTCAAAATTGCAAGGTATTGATTATGTAATGCCACTGAAAAGCGCCCAAGTTAAATCAGCTGTTTTACTTGCAGGACTACATGCAGAAGGAGCAACAAAAATTACGGAACGAACAAAAACCCGTGACCATACAGAAAATATGCTGAAAGCTTTTGGAGCATCTATTAAAACAGAAGGAAAGCAGGTTACTATAACAAATGAAAAAACGTTAGTAGCTACTGACGTACACGTACCTGGAGATATTTCTTCAGCTGCTTTTTTTATAGCTGCAGCACTAATCGTACCAGGAAGTAAATTAACATTAAAAAATGTTGGGTTAAATCAGACACGAACAGGTATTATTGATGTGCTGATTTCTATGGGGGCAAACATTCAAATTAGGAATAAGCAAACAATTAGTGGGGAGTTACTAGGGGATATTATTGTTAGTTATTCAAAATTAACAGGTACGACAATTGGTGGGGAAATAATTCCTCGGCTTATTGATGAAATTCCTATTCTTGCATTAATTGCTACTCAAGCCGAAGGAACTACCATTATTAAAGATGCAAAAGAGTTACGTGTTAAAGAGACTGATAGAATTGCCGCAGTCGACGACGTCTTATCGACCCTAGGTGCAACAATTGAGCCAACTGAAGATGGGATGAAAATCCATGGAGAAGCAAAATTACATGGTGGCAAGGCTACATCATATCATGATCATCGGATTGCTATGATGGCAGCAATTGCATCCTTGATTGCTGAAGACGAGGTCGTTATTGATGATATCTCTTCAATATCTATCTCTTATCCTTCCTTTTTTGAAGATCTGAAAAAAATTAAATAATATAAGAAAGAATCTGTACTTGTTACAGATTCTTTCTTATTTGAACATGTATTTAATTTTAGTTATGATTAAAATCATGTTAATTGAAATTAAACGCTAGGGGTGTGGAGAAAATGGAAAAAATTAAGGAAGCAGTAAACCTGATGGAGAGCAATCAGACTGAAAAAGCTATTGAAGTACTGGAAGATTACCTGCCTCTTGCTGACGAGGAAGAGAAATATACGATTGCGGAATTATACATGCAGTGGGGGTATTTGGAGGAAGCAAGCACGATACTTGAAGAATTAGTACAACAGTATCCAGGTGAAACTGAATTGGTAGTAACCTTGGCAGATGTGTACATTGAATTGGATAAAGATGAGGCAGCAATGGGATTATTAAACAATATAAAAGAGGATGACCCAGCATACGTACAGGCATTGATTCAGTTAGCAGATTTATATCAAGCTCAAGGACTGTTTGAGGTTGCTGAACAGAAGCTATTGCAGGCAAAACAATTCGAGCCTAATGAACTCATTATCGATTTCGCTTTAGGGGAACTGTTTTTTTCTATCGGTGAATATAGAAAGGCTGCAACCTTCTACGAAAAAGTACTTCCAAAAGAAAAGGAAATTGCTAACGTTTCCATTAATGACCGGTTAGCTGAATCGTATGCAGCAGCAGGAGAATATGAACTTGCACTTACTTTTTACCAAGATATTGAGAGCGAAAATCCAGATACATTGTTTAAATACGGAATTACTGCATCCCAAGCAGGACGTAAGGATATTGCAATTAAGGCATGGGAACATGTTATTGAAATAGATATCTATTATCATACCGTTTACGTACATCTTGCAACGGTTTATGAAGAAGAGGGAATGTTGAAAGAAGCATATGACACAGCTAAAAAAGGAATTAAAATAGATGAATTTAATAAGGAGCTGTATTTTGTAGCTGGTAACTTGGCACATAAGTTGGATCAAAACCAGGATAGTGAGCAATGGGTAAGAGAAGCAATTGCATTAGACCCCGATTATAAGGAAGCAATATTATTTTTAATAGAATTATTAAAAAAACGAGATGATTTTGCAGGGATTATTGATCTGCTTAGCGAAATAAAGAATACTGGAGCAACAGATCCTTTATACGAATGGGAGCTTGCTCGAGCATATAATGAAATTGAAAAATTTAAAGATGCATTAAATCACTATAAAGAAGCATACAATAATTTAAACCAAGACAGTGACTTCTTGAAAGAATATGGTTATTTTCTATTAGAAGAAGGGAGGAGCAAGGAAGCAACAGAGGTATTTAGAGCATATCTTCAGTTAACTCCAGTGGATGACGAGATTGAGGAATTTGTTGAGAGACTGGAACAAGCTGAAGAAGAGTAAATAAAGGGAATTCTATCTGGTTTGTTGAAATAAAACATAATAGAATATAAAGGAGGCCATTAAAAAATGCAAACTCCTGTTTCTGTCCAGGACAAAAAGAGTTTTATACAGTGGTTTCTAAATCATTATCAACTTAAAAAGCGGGAAAGTGTTTGGATTTTAAATTACTTAGTAAATCATAAAGATGTTCTGGCAAATGTTCATTTTGTAAGAGAAGCGAAATTTTGTCCACGTGGTATCATTATGACAAGCCATTGTTCAGAGGAAACACCTTTTCGTTTTTATAAGAATCAACTGGTTACCACAGATGCTGAGAAATCTTTTCATGATATTCGTTTGAACCAAGAAGATCCATTATACTTACAGTTGAATTTTAAGAAATCCTATCAAAATGCTTTCTATGTTTCTGTGCTTGAAGAAAATCCTTATATTCCAGATGAATATTTTATAACAGAGAAAGACCAGCAACAAGCTGAACTATTATTGGAAAAGTCCTTATATGAATACAAATTGACTCATATATTAGGTGAAATTGATCGGGCATTAGATGAAAATAATCAAGAAAAGTTTACTCTTTTTACTAATAAGTTACTTAAATTAAAGGAAGAATCCAATCAACCTAAATTGCTAAGGCAATAGGTTGATTTTTTTTGTTCGCATAAGATAAACTTATGTGTAATGTAATAATTTTTTTAATTTGTTAAATACTAGTTAAGAAGGGTTGATAAGTATGAAGTGGAAAAAAGCTGACTTGCAACAGTATGTTCAGGCAAAGGAGTATATCGACACAATAATTTTACCTTTAGCACCATTTCAGTTTTCAAATGATACTGACTTAGAAAAAATGTCATTTCAACATGAAGTCCTTACACTGCTATGCTCTGAAATTGAAAAAGAATTGACTGGAAGATTGTTATTAACCCCTATATATAATTACGTGAAAACTGCCGAAAAAGAGATGGAAGTACAAAGAGTGAATGGCTGGGTTAATAATCTTCAAGCTCAACCGTTTTCACATATATTCTTTATATCATTTGATTCCTCTTGGAAAAAAGTAGAGAGTCAATTAAACGGTACCTTGCTTTGGATTCCTGGCATCCAATCAGGGGACTTGCAATCTGCAGAAATGCACGGAGTAATAAAAGATCAAGTAGAGCAGTTAACAGAGTTTATGAGGTCTTATTGGTAGGTAATTAATTGATTCTATGTCTTTTTAAGAACAAATTTGATAAATCATTGACCGAATTACCAGTTTGCGCTATTATGGTAATGTCCTAGTAATCTGATTTTAATTTTAATGTCCGTGATTATCGTAAAAGAGGGGGGAAAATCATGAGCGAAGAAAAGCAACAAGTATCCCGTAGACAATTTTTAAATTATACGCTTACAGGTGTCGGGGGTTTTATGGCAGCGGGTATGCTTGCTCCAATGTTACGTATGGCTGTTGACCCAGTATTAAAGGAAGAAAAACACGGCGGTCTAATAAATGTTGGACTAGCAGTGGAAGATATTACAAACGAACCACAGCGTGTTGACTGGAAAATTGATCAGGTAGACGGCTGGTATGAATCTCAAGTCAGCAGATCTGCTTGGGTATTTAAAGATGACAATGGGGATATACAAGCTTTTTCCCCAATATGTAAGCACTTAGGTTGTGTAGTATCATGGGAAGGAAGCGATCAATATCCAAACCAATTCTACTGCCCATGTCATGATGGACGCTATTATAAAGATGGGACAAACGTACCTGGTACACCACCATTAGCGCCACTGGATGTTTATGAGCAGGAAGTCAAGGATGGAATGTTATTCCTCGGAGAACCACAATTAAGAGAGGAGGCGTAATCGATTATGCTGCAGAAAATGTATGATTGGATTGATGATCGAATCGATATTACGCCTATATGGCGCGATATTGCAGATCACGAAGTTCCGGAACATGTTAACCCTGCCCATCACTTCTCTGCTTTTGTATACTGTTTTGGGGGATTAACATTTTTTGTTGTCGTTATTCAAATTCTTTCTGGAATGTTTTTAACAATGTACTATGTACCAGATATTGAAAATGCTTGGAAATCCGTTTATTATCTTCAAACAGAGGTTGCTCATGGGCAAATTGTTCGTGGTATGCATCACTGGGGTGCAAGTGTCGTTATCGTAATGCTTTTATTACATACTTTACGTGTGTTTTTCCAAGGGGCATATAAGAAACCGCGGGAACTTAACTGGATGGTTGGAGTCCTGATCTTCTTTATTATGCTCGGCCTTGGATTTACTGGTTATTTACTTCCATGGGACAATAAAGCCTATTTTGCAACTCAGGTTGGTCTTGAAATTGCCGAACAAGTTCCATTTATCGGCGGTGATTTAAAAACATTGCTAGCTGGTGACCCGAATATTGTTGGTGCTCAAACGCTGACTCGATTCTTCGCAATTCATGTGTTTTTCTTGCCGGGTGCTTTATTTGCTCTACTAGCAGTGCACTTTATATTAATACGTAGACAAGGTATTTCTGGACCATTATAAAAAGGAGGGGAAAGCTGTGCATAAGGGTAAAGGTATGAAGTTTGTCGGAGATTCCCGTATCTCTGCTGAAAGGAAACCGAATATACCAAAAGATTATTCTGAATATCCTGGTAGAACAGAAGCTTTCTGGCCTAACTTTTTATTAAAAGAATGGTTAGTAGGGGCAGTATTCTTAGTAGGATTCCTAAGTTTGACAGTTGCTCACCCTTCACCACTTGAAGGGATGGCCGATCCTACAAATGCAGCTATATACCATTGCCGGATTGGTACTTCTTGTTTCTATACCAATTATTAAAATATGAATTTGCCAGTGGTACTTTTAGCCTTATAGGTATAATTGTATTACCTGGTTTAGCGTTCGGTGCACTTTTACTTGCACCATTTTTAGACCAAGGACCAGGTAGGAGACCACATCAAAGACCGGTTGCTGTAGGAATGATGCTCCTTGGTCTAGCTGCTGTTATGTGGCTTACTTATGAATCTTCTTCACATGTGGATTGGGAAACAAGAGCTGAAGCGAATAAGCCTATTCCGCCATCTGCAATTGAAATTGATAAAGAAGGTCCTGGCTATGCTATATACGAAGGTAATTGTATGTCTTGCCATGGTGAAGATTTAACAGGTGGTCCGGCAGCTCCAGCACTTATTGGAACTGAACACTCTGCTGAAGAGATTGCAAAAATTGCCCAAGAGGGTATTGGCAGCATGCCTCCAGATCAGTTCCAAGGAACAGATGAAGAACTTAAACAGTTAGTTGACTTCATTGTTTCCGTAAACGAAGGAGCAGAATAAGATACTAACTCATACACCTTCACCCAAGAATGGGGTGAAGGTGTTTTATTACCTGAAAACCTAGTCTCGATAGGAAAGGGTGAACTTATGATTAGATACATATTAACAGACAGGAAATTTTTAATCTTTCTTTTTATTGTAAACTTAGTCGGAACGATATATGGATATATCTGGTATGAGAGTCAATTGAAAATTACTCCTCCAATCTTTATGATTTTTGTACCTGATAGTCCTACAGCAAGTCTTTTTTTTACTATATTTTTACTTCTTTTTATTTTCAAAAAGCACTTTCCTTACATAGAAGCACTTGCCATAATTACTTTATTTAAATACGGAGTTTGGGCGGTTGCGATGAATGGGCTTACATGGTTGGTACAGGGCGACTTAGGCTGGCAAGGTTATATGTTAATTGCTTCACATGGAGCGATGGCGATTCAGGGGTTATTGTACGCCCCTTATTATAAAATTAAACTAAGACATATAGTTGTTGCTGGAATATGGACACTTCACAATGACATCATTGATTACGTATTTGAAATGATGCCAATCTACTCATCACTTACTTCATATATGAATGAAATAGGTTACTTTACATTCTGGCTAAGCATTATATCCATTATTATTGCTTATCGATTAACAGTTACAAATAATAAAAGATAAATATCCGTTTTCTTTGTTATATAACGCCGACTCGTTACATATATTGTAATAGAATATGTATATTGAGGTGATCTCTATGGCAGGTTGTAAAAGAATTACACTTCTTTGGTTAATCCTCTTCAGCATAGGGATTATTTTTAGCTCTTACTTTTTTCCACTACAGGTAAAAGCTGAAATCCAACTTGGCACCACTGTTGTAGACACACAAAGTAATGGTCTGGGACTACTTATCTGGACTGTTATAATAGTTGGTGGGTGTATTGGTATTACATTATCTTACGTAAGTTGGAGAAAATATAAAGGCGAGAAAAACAAGAAAATGCAAAAGGACGATTTAGTTGACTAATTACTTGGATTTGACTAAAATTGACCTATAGATATTTTATTCTAATAATGGAGGAATGCAAAGGTGTTAGGTGGATTAGGTGGGTATATAATATATATTGCCCTTTTAATGATTATTCCAATCTGGGCTCAATCGAAAGTAAAAAACACGTACAATAAATACTCGAAAAAAGCAACTTCTTCCCAAATGACTGGTGCACAAGTAGCTAGAAAGATACTTGATGACAATGGTTTGTATAACATTTCTATTGAAGAAACAAAAGGGATGCTCTCCGATCATTATGACCCTAGAAAAAAGGTAGTGAGGCTATCTACTGGAAACTTTCACGGTCAATCGATGGCCTCTTCTGCTGTTGCGGCTCATGAAGTAGGACATGCTATCCAAGATGCAGAGGAATATGCTTTTCTTAGATTTAGAAGTGCTCTAGTGCCAGTGGCAAGTTTCGGTTCAAATATATCTTTCTTTTTAATCTTAGCGGGTATTTTCCTGCAGATGAGTAATTTACTGCTGTTTGGTATTATTTTTATGTCAGCTGCTGTTTTATTCCAATTGGTAACATTACCAGTAGAATTTGACGCTTCGAGCAGAGCTATGACACAGCTTGTATCAACAGGAGTTATTAGAAATAATGAAGAACGGGAAACGAAGAAGGTATTGAATGCCGCTGCAATGACATATGTTGCAGCAGCCTTGGTAGCTGTAGCAGAATTAGTACGTTTTATACTAATTTACTTTGCCGGGAATAATGACTAAAAAACAGAGGACGTCGAGGTCCTCTGTTTTTTAATTTTCGTGTAACGGATTCTTATTTTCATCCAGAGTAAATCCTTCTCCTAATACATCATGTACAGTGCTTACAGCTACAAATGCATGTGGATCTATAGAATTAATTATACTTTTTAATCTGACAATTTCATTTCTGGCTACAACACAATATAACACATCTCTCTTTTCTCCCGAAAAACTGCCTCTTCCTTCAAGAACAGTCACTCCTCGATCCATTTCTTTAAGAATCTTTTCAGCAATATCATCACTTTGACTTGAGATAATTGTTGCCCCTTTTGCCGAATAAGCTCCTTCTTGAATAAAATCAATTACTCTTGCACCAATATATACAGCGACAAGGGTGTACATTCCCTGAACCAGATCTAGTATAACGAAGACAGAAGTTGTGATTACTATAAAATCGAATAAGAACATCGTCCTGCCCATGCTCCACCCAGCATATTTATTAACAAGTCTAGCTATAATATCTACGCCGCCTGTAGTACCTCCAAAGCGAAAGATTATTCCGAGACCGACCCCTATAAAAACACCGGCAAATAGTGACACTAATGTCATATCAGATTCGAGCCCCAAGTTAAATTGATTTGCCTGAAAAATACTTAGAAATACAGAAACAGCAATTGTACCTATTATTGTATATAAAAAAGTATTACGACCTAGAAATTTCCAACCTATAAAGAATAGTGGTATGTTTAATAAAATATTGGTAATGGCAGGATCCCATTCCCATAGAAAATATAACAAAAGGGTTATACCTGTAAAACCACCCTCACTTAAGTTGTTCTGCATATTAAAGTGAACAATCCCAAAAGAAAAAATAGCAGCCCCTAATAAAATAAATACAATGTTTTTAATTTTTAAGCCAAACAGCATTCGTAATACGTACCTCCCAACATTTAAATGTGGTACTTCGGCATACTTTTATCATTATAATCAAAATTGCATGATAGAACAATAAAATCCTTTTATCAGAATAAAAAATTTGTCAAAACCCGCGTGATTAGCTACCATAAAAACAGGTACATAATCGGAAAGCTTTTATAAGGAGGAAATATGACTAATCAATCCATATATACTACACAAGAAATACAAAAAAGAGTCGATCAATACATCTCTCAGTTTAAAGAAGGATATTTCTCACCGCTTAGTTTGATGGCAAGACTTACAGAAGAAGTAGGTGAATTGGCGCGAGAAGTTAATCATTATCATGGGGAAAAACCTAAAAAGAAAACAGAAAAAGAGAAAACCGTTGAAGAAGAGCTTGGGGACATTATATTTGTACTGACCTGCTTTGCAAATTCATTACAAATTGATCTCTCTGAGGCATTTGAAGCTTCGGTCAGTAAGATAGAAACAAGAGACAAAGATCGATGGACTAGAAAATAATTCTACTAATTTGATGAGAGAGGAAAATGGATAATGAGTATAAATATTATAATTGCAGGACCGCGTGGGAAAATGGGTGGAGAAGCCGTACGAATGGTAAATAAAGAAAAAGATTTTAAACTTGTAGCATGTATTGATCGTAAAAATGGCGGGAAGCAAATATCTGATATTGAAGGACTTCCAGAAATAGATGTTCCGATTTATGAAAACCATGAGCAATGTTTTAAAGAGATAAATGCTGATGTGTTTATTGACTTAACTATTCCTGAATCAGGT
The DNA here is from genome assembly GCF_001310895.1 of Virgibacillus halodenitrificans JCM 12304. Lineage (GTDB taxonomy): Bacteria > Bacillota > Bacilli > Bacillales > Amphibacillaceae > Virgibacillus_Q > Virgibacillus_Q halodenitrificans. Next base: position 83,529 of record NZ_BAZS01000006.1, read on the forward strand.
TACTTACATACCAAATCTGCTCTTAACCATAATATGCGTCCGGTTGTAGGCACAACAGGTTTCACTACAGAACAGATCGAAGAATTATCTGAGCTTGCAAAGGAGAAAGGCTTAGGATGTCTAATTGCTCCTAATTTTGCAATTGGAGCTGTTCTGATGATGAAATTTTCACAAATGGCAGCAAAGTACTTTTCAGATGTAGAAATTATCGAAAAACATCACGATAATAAGCTTGATGCTCCTTCTGGAACAGCTATTAAAACGGCAGAGCTTATTAAAGAAACAAGGGACTTAAAACGACAAGGACACCCGAATGAATCAGAAACCATACAAGGTGCAAGAGGTGCAGTTACTGACGGGATGCATATTCATAGTGTGCGTTTACCTGGACTTGTTGCACATCAGGAAGTGATGTTCGGAAGTGCAGGGCAAACCTTGACTATCAAACATGATTCCATAAATCGTGAGTCTTTTATGGAAGGAATAAAACTCGGCATCGAAAATGTCATGGAACGCAAAGAACTTGTTTACGGATTGGAAAACTTACTGTAGGAGAGATACTATGAATATTGCTTTAATCGCACACGATAAAAAGAAGCAGAAGATCATTGATTTTAGTATTGCATACCAACACATTTTGAAAAAACATCATTTATTTGCTACAGGAACAACTGGGACAATGATTATGGAGGCAACAGGTCTAAATATACATTTATTTCAATCAGGACCACTCGGAGGCGATCAACAGATAGGGGCTATGATTGCCAATCAAGAAATGGACATGGTGATCTTTTTTAGAGATCCTCTAACAGCTCAACCACATGAACCTGATGTAAGTGCATTGATGAGACTATGTGATGTTCATGATATACCTTTAGCGACAAATATTGCTGCATCGGAAATTTTTATTAGGGGATTGGAGCGAGGCGATCTTAGCTGGAGAAATATTGTGAAATCGAATAGAAAAAAGGATAAAGAGAAATGAAAAAAATAGGCATTACTTGCTACCCAACCGTTGGTGGATCAGGTGTTATCGCAACGGAGTTAGGCATGCTTCTTGCAGAGCAAGGACATCAGATTCATTTTATTACTTCTAGTATACCTTTCCGTCTTGACCGTATTTATCCACAAATCTATTATCATGAGGTGGAATTAAATCATTATCCGGTTTTTCAATATCCTCCTTATGATCTTGCACTAGCAACTAAAATGGCAGAGGTTATTGATGAGGAAAAATTGGATATACTCCATGTGCACTACGCAATGCCACATGCTATTTGTGCCATATTAGCGCGAGATATTGCAGAAAGAGATGTAAAGATTGTCACTACACTCCACGGTACCGATATCACTGTTCTTGGCATTGATCATACATTTAAAAAAATGATAAAGCATGGAATTGAACAATCGGATGCTGTTACTGCTGTTTCAAATGATTTAGTAGAACAGACTTACGAAATGCTCGATGTTCAAAAAGATATTTCTGTTATTTACAATTTTGTTAATGAAAAAGAGTATGTGAAAAAGGAATTACCTCATCTGAGAGAACAATATGGAATAAAAGCTGATGAAAGAGTAATCATTCATATATCTAACTTCAGAAAGGTAAAAAGGGTTGAGGACGTCATATATACGTTTGAAAAGATCCAGCATCATTGTAAGAGTAAGCTTCTGCTAGTTGGAGATGGGCCTGAATATACTTCTATTGTTCAGTTAGTAAAAGATCTTGGCATTAATGATAAGGTGCTTTTTCTAGGAAAACAAAAAAATATAAGTGATTTATTATCAATTTCCGATTTAAAGCTTCTACTCTCTGAGAAAGAAAGCTTCGGGCTCGTGTTACTTGAAGCTATGGCTTGTGAGGTTCCTTGTATAGGCACAAGGCAGGTGGGATACCTGAAGTTATCGAGCATGGAGAGACGGGTTATCTCGTGAATATTGGGGATACTGAGCAAGCAGCTGCTTATGCTATAGAGTTACTGACGAACTCTGAAAAACTAGTGGAATTCTCGAATCGTTCATTAACACATGCTATGGAGCACTTTCATTCTAAAAAAATTGTCAGACAATATCTGCAATTATATAATAACCTTGGAAATGAATAACAGGTGATTACTATGTTAACAGAACCTTTTCTAACTGCTACAAATATATTAACAAAAATTGAATCTAACGGGCATCGGGCATACTTCGTTGGCGGTTGTGTCAGGGATTATTTGCTTAATCGGCCAATTGGGGATGTAGATATTGCTACCTCTGCAAAGCCGGAGATCATTCAGCAGCTTTTTAATAAAGTTATTCCAGTCGGTATTGAGCACGGCACAGTGGTGGTCCGTTATAAAAAAGAATCTTATGAAGTAACTACATTTCGTATTGATGGGAGCTATTCCGATAATAGACGACCGGATGAGGTTGAATTTGTGAATGAAATTGATGCAGATTTGGCACGAAGAGACTTTACAATAAACGCTTTGGCTATGTCTAAAGGCGGCCATATCATAGATTTATTTGAAGGTAGAAGAGATCTAAAGGAAAAGATTATTCGGACTGTAGGAAATGGCTACGAAAGATTTGCAGAGGATCCGCTTCGCATTATTCGGGCTTTACGATTTACAAGCCAATTAGGATTTTCACTTGCACCTGATACCAAAGTACACATGAAAGAGGCAGCCCATCTGGTTAATACACTTGCGGTAGAGCGTTTAACGAATGAATTTTCCAAGCTTTTTGCTGGAAATGATATAAGGAAGGCTGTTAACTACATGAAGGAAATCCAAGTTGATTCCTTCCTACCTGTATTCAGATCGTTTCCGAACTTAATAAAAAAGTTACCCTCTAACATACATTCACTCATGAGCTTTAGTGAAGTGATTGCATATATGCATATAGTAGAACCAAGTATATCTATTGCCCATTGGGTTAAGGAATGGAAATGTTCCAATAAAATAAAAAAAGATGCCCTTCATTTAGTGGATTCTTATTACTTATTTAAAAGATTCGGAGTTAATTCTATGCTGGTCTATCAGTTGAAAAAGCCATATCTTGCTCCGTTCCTTCGTATTGTAACATTAGCTGATCCGACAGTGTCGTTAAGCATGGAGAAATTACTTACTATTAATGAAAAATTACCTATACATTCTAAAGTGGATCTTTCTATAAATGGTCAAGAGATTATAGATTTATTTCCTTTCATGCGAAGAGGGCCGTGGATCCGACAAATTATGGATAACTTGGAAAAAGAAATCGTTTTAGGAAACCTTCGAAATAATAATAAAGAAATAAAGGAGTGGATAAGATGGAATCCACCCGAAACAAATTAATTGATTTGCTAGCAAAAGATAAGGATACATATATATCCGGACAAATGTTATCTGAACATCTCGGTATTTCCCGTAGTGCAGTCTGGAAGCATATGAAAAACCTTGAAAAAGACGGGTATCAAATAGAAGGTAAATCAAACAAAGGGTATCGTATCATCAGTTTCCCTGACAAATTAAGCGAGAATACAATTAAATGGGGTTTAAATACATCATGGCTAGGAAGTAAAATTATTCATAAAGAATCTACTCCTTCCACTCAGGTTATCGCTCACCAGTTGGCACAGGAAGGTTCGCCACATGGCACTATTATACTTGCTGACGAGCAAACGAGTGGGAGAGGAAGGTTGAATAGGGAATGGTTTTCTTCCAAGGGAAAAGGAATATGGATGAGTATTATACTCCGGCCAGAGATTCTACCATATTTAGCACCTCAATTAACTTTATTAACAGCTACTGTATTAGCAGAGGTAGTCCAAAAGAACACAACCGTTACTCCGATGATCAAATGGCCAAACGACATACTTATAAACAAGAAAAAGACTGCTGGTATTTTGACTGAGATGCAAGCTGAACAGGATCAGATCCAATATGTAATAATTGGAATTGGGATGAATATCAATCAGACCAAAGAGGACATTCCTATTGAAATTCAGTCGAAAGCAACCTCTTTAAGATAGAATCCAGTGAAAAGCATTCTATTAAGCAATTTATCCACCTTATATTAGAGGAGTTTGAAAAAGCGTATGATTCCTATTTGATAAATGGCTTCCCGGAAGTGAAAAAGAAATGGGAGAGGTATGGCTTTAAAATAGGTGAATCGATTTCGATCACTACCTTACGTGACCAATTCCAAGCTATATTTTCGGGTATTGCTGAGGATGGTGCATTATTGGTAAAACAAAAGGATGGCGAAATTAAAAAGTTATATTCAGCTGAAATCGAATGGTTTAAGGATGTGGAAGAATGTTAAATCGAATTGATTTATTGAAGATGAAAGAAACTAAAGAGAAGATAACCATGCTTACAGCATATGACTATCCATCAGCAAAGCTTGCAGAGCAAGCTGGAATAGATATGATCTTAGTAGGAGACTCATTAGGTATGGTTGTACTTGGGTATAACTCTACCATCCAGGTAACAGTTGAAGATATGATTCATCACGGAAAGGCGGTTCAAAGGGGGGCAAGTAATACGTTTATCGTGGTGGATATGCCTTTCATGTCCTATCATATTTCCATGGAGGAATCGATGAAAAACGCCCAGCGAATTTTTCAGGAAACAGGTGCCCAAGCAATTAAATTGGAAGGTGCTTCAAAGGACAACCTCGACTTAATTAAACGTTTAAGCGAAGCAGGAGTCCCCGTCATTGCCCATTTAGGCTTAACACCCCAGTCCGTAAACGTCTTGGGTGGATATAAAGTTCAGGGCAAAGATGCAGATGCAGCAGCAAAACTGCTTTATGAAGCTAAAGAAGTAAGTACTCATGGTGCCATTGCATTAGTTTTGGAGTGTGTCCCCAAAGAGTTAGCGGAGCTAATAACGGAAGCAATTAATATTCCGACAATCGGAATTGGTGCTGGAGCCCATTGTGATGGGCAAGTATTAGTATATCATGATATAGTAAATTATGGTGTTGACCGTCTTCCTAAATTTGTTAATAAATATGGAGACTTTAACTCACATGGTCAACAAGCAATAGAGACATATATTAGAGATGTAAAAGAATCTATTTTTCCTGGCGATAAACATTCTTTCTTTATAAAGGATAAGAATATTCTACCTGAAAATTGAAGTGGGGATTACTATGGAAATAATTCGTGAAGTGAATGAAATGCGGAATATAATTAAGTTGTTAAAGCAAGGGAAAAAAAAGATTGGGTTTGTGCCGACAATGGGTTTTTTCATGACGGACATCTCCAACTTATGAAGAAAGCAAAAGAAGAAAATGATACTGTTGTCTCTAGTGTCTTCGTTAACCCACTGCAATTTGGCCCTAATGAGGACTTTGACAGGTATCCACGCAATGAAGAAGAGGATATTAGGAAGGCAGAATATGTAGGTGTAGATTTCTTGTTTATCCCTCCTCTTGATGAGATGTACCCACAGAAGATGCAAATTACAATGACAATCAATGATCGAATTGATGTGTTGTGCGGTAAAGCTCGTCCAGGGCATTTTGATGGAGTCATAACCGTAGTAACAAAATTGTTTCATATAACACAGCCCGATCAAGTATATTTTGGAATGAAGGATGCACAACAGGTTGCTGTAATAGATGCGTTAATCCAAAATTTAAACTTTCCGATTTCTCTAATCGGTTTACCAACAGTTCGTGAAGAGGATGGTTTAGCAAAGAGTAGCAGAAATGTAAATCTAAGCAAGAGAGAAAGAGCTCAAGCAAATTGGCTGTATAAAGCACTCAAGCATGGTCACCAACTTGTTGTTGACGGAGAATTTAATCCTGCTATTATTATTAAAGAGATAAATAATATCATTTCCAATAATACGGACGGTAAGATTGATTATATAGAAGTGCTTAGTTACCCTGAATTGAAGCCAGTTTCCGATATGAATCAACAGGTAATAATAGCACTGGCAGTTCAATTTGAGCGAGCCAGATTAATTGATAATTTATTATTGAATGAGGATGGAGAAATCATTCGTTTTTGGAAACAGGAGGAGTCACAATGATTCGTACATTGATGAAGGGAAAAATTCATCGTGCAAGAGTTACGGAAGCTAACTTAAATTATGTAGGCAGTGTAACCATTGACCAGGACATTTTGGATTTGGTTAATATATTGCCACATGAAAAAGTACAAATAGTTAATAATAATAATGGAGCCCGCTTGGAAACATATGTTATACCAGGAGAAAGAGGGTCAGGAGTGGTTTGCCTTAATGGTGCAGCTGCCCGACTTGTCCAAAAAGGGGACATTGTCATTATAGTATCTTATGGAATGTTTTTTCCTGAAGAGTTAGCTACATTCCGTCCAAAAGTAGCGATTATGAATGAGAAAAATGAAGTTGAGCAACTCCTAGAACAAGAGCCGCCATTAACTGAAGTAACTAGCTAGATGTTAAGATGTAAAAACTCTTATCGCATGAAAAGGTAAGAGTTTTTTATGATAGGCTTGCGGTAGAAATGAGGTGAAACAGTGAACAGATATGTTGTTATTGATTTGGAAACTACTGGTCATTCTCCAACGAAGGACGATCGGATTATTGAAGTTGGTATTGTTATATTAAAAAAGGATAAAATAGTCGATCAATATTCTACATTACTTAACCCTCATAAGAAAATACCGCCATTTATTTCTAATCTAACTGGTATATCAAATGAGGATGTTAAAGATGCACCTTCTTTTTTTGAAAAAGCAGAGGAAATTATTGAGCTATTTAAGGAAAGCTATTTAATAGCACACAACGTGCCATTTGATTTAGGCTTTTTAAATACGCAGCTTGCTATAAATGGATTTCAACAACTAAAGAATCCTGTATTAGATACTGTAGAGTTATCTCGAATTTTATTCCCCCAGGCACCCAGTTATAAACTAGGACAACTGGCTGAATACTTAGGAATTTACCATGATGAACCTCATCGAGCACTCTCAGATGCGTATGTTACCGGAAAAGTCTTTTTAAAGCTTAAAGAAAAGCTTTGGGCATTGCCCGGTGAAACGATCGAACATTTAATCAGATTGGAGAAGAAGCTAAAGTCAGATCTATATCCACTGCTGTTAGAAAGACAAAAGCAACTTATGTATGAAGAAATAGTTCAAAAAAATATTGCAACATACCAGGGGCTTGCATTTAAACACATAGAAGTCCCACAAGTAGAACATGGGGTGGAGCATGTTTCATTTGGAGATTTCCTTGACAGTATTTATGAAGAGAATGGAGCTTTACAGAATAAGTTATCCAGTTATGAAAAAAGAGATGGTCAACGAGAAATGTCTGAAGTGATTTTTGATGCATTCCAGTTACAAAAACATGCTCTGATCGAAGCAGAGACAGGTACTGGAAAATCATTGGCTTACTTACTTCCAGCAGTGTACGAAGCTGTATATTCGGAGCGGAAAATTGTGATAAGTACTTTTACGACACAATTGCAATCTCAACTATTGGAAGAAGAAATCCCTTTAGTGAGAGATATTGTCAATTTTCCGATACAAGTAGCTCTATTAAAAGGAAAGTCGCATTATCTTAGTCTGGAAAAATTTAATCATGAGCTAGCTTCTCCTTATGAAGACAATTATGATGTTGTTTTAACGAAAGCAATGCTTCTTATTTGGATAACTGAAACGGAAACAGGAGATATTGAGGAAATACAGCTCCCAACTAGTGGATTTCATTTTTTTAAGAAAGTATCTACAGAATCAGAGGGATATATAGATCCATCATCTCCCTGGTTTTCCAGATCTTTTTATCAAAAGGCAAGAAAAAAAGCACAACTAGCTTCTATCGTTATTACAAACCATGCTTTATTATGCACGGATATTTTTAATGAATACAAGCTATTACCCAGTTATGATAAAATAATTGTAGATGAAGCACACCATCTGGAGGAAACAGCTTCTCGTCATTATGGTAAAAAACTTGATTATATTAGCATGCAGTACATACTCAATCAATTGGGTACTACCGAGGAAACTAAATTTTTAGGTAAGTTTATAGAAAAGTATCCGTATAAACAACACCATCTTTCCTTAGAAAAATGGAATGCTACCTTATCTGATGCGAAATATGAAATAGATGAATTATTTCGTACGCTGTTTCAATATGTTATGGCACAGAATAGTAAAAATAAATCTTTAAGTGATGTCGGAAGAATACAATATCGCTTTGAAGATGAGAACGAAATACCGGATAAATGGAAGGCTATAAGAGAAATGGCTTCCCGTGTTTCTTTTTACTTAAAGGATTTAATCCATATTCTCACCAGTATAGAGACAGACCTGCTGAAAGAAGAAACTTTTGAAAAATTTGATCATGATGAATTGAAAGGAAATATAGACCAACTACAATCTTTCATTGATCGGTTAGCTGAACTGTTCTTTAATCATCATGGGGAAAAGTATGTGAAATGGATGGAAATTGAAACACATGGAGCGAAAAATGCTGTATATTTATATAGTGAGCCTACAGACATAGCTGACTTTTTAACCAATGACTTTTTCACAAAAAAGAAAAGTGTTATATTAACTAGTGCAACCCTGACGATGAAGCAGTCTTTTAGCTTTATACAGAATCGGCTGGGGTTACCATCAGATTTAGTTTTAACTACAAAAATAAAATCTCCTTTTTCGTATAAAGATCAGGTTAAGTTAATGATACCTAATGACTTTCCCAGTATTAAATATGGAAAACCCGATGATTTTATTTATGCCACATGTGAAGCTATTATGTCACTTGCTGAGATAACAAACGGCAGGATGCTTGTACTGTTTACGTCATATGATATGTTGCGAAAATCGTACTATTTATTAAAAGAAATAATGGAAAGTGACAAATATATGGTTATCGCACAAGGAATTAGCAGTGGAAGTCGCGCCAGATTAAAAAAGAATTTTCAAACCTTTGAACAGGCAATTTTACTTGGAACTAGCTCTTTCTGGGAGGGAGTAGATATTCCAGGGGAAGACCTTTCTTGTTTAATGATCATCAGACTTCCTTTTCAACCACCTGATCACCCAATCTATGAGGCAAAATCGGAGCACCTTAAAAATGAAGGGAAAAATCCGTTTATGGAGCTTGCTCTTCCTAATGCGGTGATCCGATTTAAACAAGGTTTTGGCAGATTAATTCGTTCAGCTTCAGATCGCGGTATTGTATTTGTTTGTGATTCAAGAATGATCACGGCCAAATACGGCAGTTATTTTAGAGATTCTATACCTGAGGTACCAATAACAAATGATTCTACACAAAAACTAATGGAGCAAGCAAAGGAATGGTTTTAAGAAAAAAAGCTACTAATGTTGGAAGAATACATCAGTAGCAATTAAGCACAGGTTAGGAATTTTTTTATTGAAATAAATAAATTCATTTACATTAGCTTTTATTTATTACAATAGTATTTATATTATCTGCAAAGTTCTTAGCAATATGACTAACAAATATTGATAAAACAAGAATTGTATTACTGAAGGAGGTTAAGATGGATAAACATAAAAATATTGAGACATTGTCTACAGTGAAACTAAATTATTCATCAGATCTTTATAAAATAGTGGATACTTTAAATCGAACATTAAAATATCAAGATCTCATGTTCGGTTTATCATTGGATGATAAAGATGAAGATAAAGCGATCTTTACAATATACAAGACATAGAGGGTTTGTTTGGAGCAGCATAATATTTTTAATCGTAATCATTTCTTGTTTTATTTACGTATTATTTTTATATCTTGATCTAAAAGATAGTAAAACAGAGGGCTTTGCAGAAACAAAAAAACAAATTTTACAAGCAACGTCAATAGAGAAAATTGATGAAATTAGAAAATTTAACGGAGAAGAAGCATACCATGTTATTTTTGGTACAACGGATAATAATAAGCAACAAATTATATTTTATCCCCTGCAAAAAAAGAAAAAAGAACTTACAACTATAGATCAATCAGATATTATTACAGAAGAGGCAATCAAAAAGGAATGGAGACAGCAATGCTCTAGCTGTGAATTTATAAAAATTACTCCAGCATTAGTAAATGATAAGCCGCTTTGGGAACTTTCTTATAGAGATGAGGCCAACAGATATGTATTGGATTATTTATCCATCTATGATGGTTCCCGCTATGAACAATATCGTTTTAAACAAATGTTTAAATAGAAAGGTGATCAAAAATGATTGATTTAGCAAAGAGAGTAAAAACATTAACACCATCAACTACATTAGCAATTACAGCAAAAGCAAAGGAATTAAAAATGCAAGGGCATGATGTCATTGGTTTAGGCGCAGGTGAACCGGATTTTAATACACCTGAATATATTCTTGAAGCTGCAGAAAAAGCTATGCATGATGGTCTGACTAAATATACCCCATCCGGTGGTGTAGCAGAATTAAAAAAAGCTATTATTAATAAGTTTCAAACAGATAATAACTTAGAGTATAATGCTGACGAAGTTATTGTTACTACAGGAGCTAAGCATGCTTTGTATACTCTTTTTCAAGTAATTTTAAATGACGAAGACGAAGTAATTGTGCCAGCCCCTTACTGGGTGAGTTACCCAGAGCAAATTAAACTTGCAGGCGGGAAACCAGTTATTCTATCTGCTAAGGAAGAAAACGAATTTAAAATTACCCCTCAAGCTTTAGAAGAGGCAATAAATCCAAGTACAAAAGCAGTTATTATTAACTCACCAAGTAACCCTACAGGAATGGTGTATAACGAACAAGAACTAAGAGAACTTGGGGAAATCTGTATGAAACATGATATTCTTATTGTTTCTGATGAAATATATGAGAAGCTGTTATACACTGAAGATAACCATGTTTCAATAGCACAATTGAGCCCTGAATTAAAGGAGCAGACGATTGTCATTAATGGTGTTTCAAAATCTCATTCTATGACAGGCTGGAGAATTGGATATGCTGCCGGGACAAGCAAAATAATCAAGCCAATGACAAATCTTGCTTCCCATTCAACATCTAATCCCACTTCTATTGCACAGTATGCTGCACTTGCTGCCTATTCTGCAAACGAAGATCCAGTTAAAGAAATGAAGAAAACATTTGATGAGAGATTAAATCTTTTGTATAAGTTACTGGTAGATATTCCTGGGGTTACTTGTCAAAAGCCAAAAGGAGCTTTTTATTTATTCCCTAATGTGAGAGAAGCTGCTACTAATTATGGGTTTGATTCGGTAGATGACTGGGTCAATGCTCTTCTTGAGGAAGAAAAAGTAGCTTTAGTACCAGGTTCCGGCTTCGGCTCCCCAGATAATGTACGTTTATCTTATGCTACATCTACAGAAGCTTTAGAAGAAGCTGCTAAAAGAATTAAACGATTTGTATCAGAACATTAAATTGAGAACTAGGAGACTTCTTTTGAAAACAACGATTTCACAATCGCCACAATTTATAGAACAGACAGTAACCATTGGAGCGTGGTTGGCCAATAAACGATCTAGTGGTAAGATTGCTTTTTTACAGCTGCGTGATGGTACTGGATTCATCCAAGGAGTAGTAGTTAAAAATGATGTTAGTGAAGAAACATTTCAGTTAGCAAAAAATATGAACCAAGAATCATCCATGTACATAACAGGGAAAATTGTAGAGGACAATCGTTCGCCATTTGGCTATGAAATGCAAGTAAGTAATATTGAACTGATACATGAGGCTAACGACTACCCAATTACTCCGAAAGAACATGGGACAGAGTTTTTAATGGATCACAGACATCTTTGGTTACGTTCAAAAAGGCAACATGCTGTAATGAAGATTCGTAATGAAATTATCCGTTCAACGTATCAATTCTTTAATGATAACGGGTATGTTAAAATTGATCCACCAATTTTAACTGGTTCTTCCGCAGAAGGTACTACGGAGCTATTTCATACGAAATACTTTGATGAAGAAGCATATCTATCCCAAAGCGGTCAACTGTATATGGAAGCTGCTGCAATGGCTTTTGGTAAAGTATTCTCTTTTGGACCTACATTCCGTGCAGAAAAGTCAAAAACTCGCCGGCATCTAATTGAATTTTGGATGATCGAGCCTGAGATGGCATTCGTTGATCATAACGAAAGCTTGAGATACAAGAACAATACGTTAGTTTCGTTGTTCAAAGTGTATTGGAAAATTGTAAGCTTGAACTGTCGGTATTGGAGAGAGATACAGCAAAACTGGAAAAAATTAAAGCACCATTCCCTAGAATTTCTTATGACCATGCCATAGAACTGTTAAAGGAAAAAGGGTTTGATGATATAGAATGGGGAGAAGATTTTGGCGCTCCACATGAAACAGCTATCGCAGAGAATTTTGAACAACCAGTTTTCATTACAAATTATCCTGCTGAAATAAAAGCATTTTATATGAAGCCTGATCCGGACAGGTCTGATGTTGTACTATGTGCAGATCTTATTGCTCCGGAAGGATATGGCGAAATCATAGGCGGTTCCCAAAGGATTGATGATTTAGAATTAATGAAGGAAAGATATGAACAGCATGGTTTAACTGGGGAAGCATATGAGTGGTATTTAGAACTTAGAAAATACGGCAGTGTCCCACACTCTGGGTTTGGCCTTGGATTAGAAAGAACTGTTGCATGGTTATCAGGAGTAGACCATGTTAGAGAAACAATTCCTTTTCCAAGACTATTAAATCGCTTATACCCGTAATTAATATTTACCTATTATGGAATCCTCTGCTTCTAAGCAGGGGATTTCATCTGCTTATCCTTCATTTCGTGATATACTAAGAATGAGGTGTTCTTTGTGACAAAATACGTTTCTTTTCAACAAATTATAAAAAATCAAATTCATATCCCGGTTCAGCTTTTGACTTCTTATGTCAAATTGGGGTTGACGGAAACGGATATGGTTGTAATTCTACAGATTCATCGTTTTGCAATTGAAAACAATAATTTCCCTACACCTTATGAGCTTTCCTCTGACTTAAGTATCGATGAAAAGGAATGTGCTAACATCTTGCGTAAACTTATTCAGAAAGATTTATTGTTAATTGAGCAACTAAAAAATAACAGAAATCAACTTACTGAAGCATATAGCCTTAATCCCCTTTGGGAAAAATTATTTAAAGTAGAGGAAGTGGGGGAGAAGCATGAAGACGGTACGATATTTATTCTCTTTGAACAGGAGTTTGGCAGGCCATTATCCCCGTTCGAAATAGAAACAATTAATACATGGCTTGATCATGATAAAATATCTGCTTCTCTAATAAAAGCCGGGCTTAGAGAATCCGTGTTGATGGGGAAATTAAATTTTAAATATATTGATCGTATACTTAGAGAATGGAAGAAAAAAGGAATAAACACGGTTGAACAAGCCCGAGAAGCCAGTAAAAGTTTTCATTCCTCGACGAGAAATTCTTCTCAACAAGAGCAAACCAAAAAAAGAGATACATCCTTTTACTATAACTGGTTAGAGGGGGAAGATTAATATGTTAAATAAAACACAAATAAGATTTTGTTTAGATGAAATGGAAAAAATGTTCCCCGAAGCAGCATGCGAGTTACAGCATAGTAATCCTTTCGAACTGGTAATAGCTGTTTTGTTATCTGCCCAATGTACAGATGTACTTGTAAATAAAGTGACAGAGGGATTATTTGAAAAGTATAAAACCCCCGAGGATTATTTAGCTGTATCTCTTGAGCAATTACAAATGGATATTAAATCAATAGGACTATATCGAAACAAAGCAAAGAATATTCGTAAGTTATGTGAGGTTCTATTAAAGGATTATAATGGCGTAGTGCCAAATACAAAAGAAGAATTAGTGAAGCTTGCAGGTGTAGGTCGAAAAACAGCCAATGTTGTTGCTTCTGTAGCTTTTGATGAACCAGCTATTGCAGTTGATACTCATGTTGAGCGTGTTTCTAAGAGACTTGGTATATGTAGATGGAAAGATTCTGTCATTGAAGTAGAAGAAACTTTAATGCGTAAAGTTCCTAGAGAAGAGTGGAGTGTAACACATCATCGCATGATCTTTTTTGGAAGGTATCACTGTAAGGCAAGGAATCCAAATTGTTCTGAATGCCCTTTATTAGTTGTCTGTAGAGAGGGTAAAAAAAGAATGAAGAAACGTTAAGTGTGGTTAATACTCACAAAATAAAGAGGTAAACGCCTAAATGGCGTTTACCTCTTTTAAATTAACTTATTCTTCGTTTTGTCCTTCCTCACCAGATTCTTCTTGGTTGTCTTCATTGTTTTGATCTTCCTGAGAATCTTCATTTCCGTTCGTTTCTTCATTTTGACTTTCCGGTACTGTAATTTGAGTACTTTGCGGTTCACCCTTAGCATCTTTATTCGCGCCTTTTTGGCCAATAGGAGTTACCTGAATAGTGTAAGATTGGCCAGGGGAGGCACCTGAAATTTCTATTCCGTTTGATTGTACCGATTGAGTTTGACCATTTACAGATACTTCAAAGGATGCTGGTGGACCATTGTAATTCCAAGAAACATCAATAATGGAATTCTCTTCGTTGTACTTTGCACTTAACCCACTCACAGCAGGAATATTTTCAGCACTATCTTCCTCTTCATTTTCTTCTTCAGTATCTTCCTCTTCTTCATCAGTTATATTGACACTTGTAGTCACAGGTTCACTCTTCATGGAGCTTGATTCACTGCTTACCGCAACAACCTGAATTGTATATTCAGCACCTTTCTCCACTTCTGAAATCTGTATAGTCTTATCTTCTGTCGATGATAGGCTTTGCATTTCTCCACCGTCAACACTTGTGCTAACTTCAAAATTCACTTTTTCATCAGCATCATATTTCCATTTTACATCAATCGTGTTGCTTTCTTTATCGTAAGTTGCTTTTAAGTCGCTGACAGGATCAAGCTCATCATATTTTTCTGAAGTTTTCTTTGGCTCCGTACCTTTTACAAACAATTCTTTTACTATTTGAGAACTTGGAGTAAAGTCACTTGGTAACCTTGCTGGTTGCGATCCTTTTTCTACTGCAACTTCCACAACGGAGTTTGGTTTTTCAAAATCAGCTGTTTCCTTATCTTTGGAAATCTCCGTCATTGTATTTTTAAATAAAGCATGTGGAATTTTTGTATTCGGCAACGTTTTATTGTAATCATTATAACCAGTCCAAATTGATATTGTATAATTTGTAGTGTATCCACTAAACCATGAATCTGGACTACCTTCTAATTCTGTGTGGTTGGTAGTACCTGTTTTTCCGGCTACGTGGAGTCCTGGAATATTTGCCTCTTTTCCTGTTCCTTCTGTCATTACACTCTTCAACATATCTGTTACCATGTATGCCGTGTAATCAGACATAGCAGCCTCTGGTTTAGGTTGTAATTCAACTACTTTGCCATCCGGAAACTCAACTTTCGTTACAGCATATGGTTCATTATAAATCCCTTCATTACCAAATGCTCTATAGGCACCAGCTAATTGAAGAGGGGAGACTCCGGTACCTGTCCCGCCAATAACGTCACGGATATCTATCTGATCATTGTCAAATTTATATCCAAGCCCTTCTCCGAACTCTTGTGCTTTATCAAGCCCTGTTTCTTTTGCTAATTTCACAGCTGGTACATTCAGTGATTGGGCAAGAGCATACCTTGCTGACATCCAACCACCATATTGTCTATTCCAGTTTCTTATTGGAGTTTCAACACCTTCATCATATGGTTTGTCATCATTAATTTGATGATAGGTGGAAATCTTATCATATTCAATTGCAGGCCCATAAGATAGAATAGGCTTGGCTGTGGAACCAGGCTGTCTGTTTAAGTCAATGGCATAATTTAAGCCACCAGCTTTTTCACTGCGATTGCCCCCAATAGAACGTATTGCGCCATTTTTGGTGTCAAGCACTACCATTCCTGCCTGCATTTCTTCATCTGGGTAGGAAATAGGGCTATTTTCTTTATCCTTTAATAAGAACTCAACATGTTCCTGGATATTTTTATCCAATGTTGTATGAATTTTTAAGCCATCTGTATCGATGTCTGCACCATCTAATTTTTCACTTACTTCTTTTCGCACTTGATCTAGAAAAGCGTCATATTTGATGGAGTCTGGCTTTGATTCATTTAATAATGATGGAATATCTACTTTTCGTGCTTCATCTGCTTCTTCCTGAGTTATTTTATTATGTCTAACCATTAGAGTTAGAACAGTATTCATTCGTTTCTTTGTTAGTTCAGGATTTTTAAAAGGATTATATGCTGTTGGTCTTTGCGGAAGACCAGCCAAAATTGCTGCCTCAGGAAGAGTCAACTCACTTAACTCCTTCTTCCCAAAATATACATCAGCTGCTCTTGCTACACCATAAGCATTACTTCCATAGAATATCTTGTTTAAGTACATTTCCAATATTTCTTCTTTGGAATACTTTCTTTCAAGCTTTAATGCAAGCCATTGTTCTTGTACTTTTAAGCTAATCTTTTTCTCAGGTGAAAGAAAGGATTTTTCGACAACCTGTTGGGTTATTGTACTGGCACCTTCTGAACCAAATCCATTGGTAAAGTTGGCGATAACCGCTCCACCTATTCTCCGTAAATCAATACCACTATGTTCAAAAAATCTGGCATCCTCCGTAGCAGTTACAGCGTCAACCAAAATTTGAGGCAAATCATCATACTCAATTTTCGTCCTTTTTTGGTCACCAGGTGTAGCAAAAACATCACCATCTTTGTCTAATACCTGGGAAGCAAGAGGATCGGATAATTTTGATGCTTCAATGTCGGGGGCAGTTACGATCCAGTAAGTACCTACTGCTGCCACTCCCAAACCAATCACCAGAACAAATATTAATGACGCAACTAATATCTTTTTCCATATTGGTTTCTTTTTTGTTTTCTTTTGTTTTCTTCGTGCTGTACGCGTCTGGCTCTTATCTGCCATAGCTCATTCCTCCGTCTCTAAAAATAAAGCTTATCTATTGTAGCTAGGTAATCAATTCTTGCTTGATAATGAAAAGGAATCAAATATCCTTTCTTTGCTATATCACTATAAGGGATGGATTTTTTCCCACCGGATAACTTTTCTCGCCAATAATAAAAAAGATTTTCGGCCTCTAATAGGTATGTTTCGTTATACATAGAAAACCGGATGATGAGAAAACATATTCCACCGTGATCGGTTACTGATTTCATATGTTCCATTTGATGTTCGTGGACGTTTGCCAGGGGAAACAATGTTTTATTTTTTGTTTCTTTTGCCTCAAAGTCAATGTACTTATTTCTATAAACTCCGTTATAATCGGTTGTTGAAGCCTGTTTGAAATATGCTTCAGTAATTACAGCTGCACTTCGTTTAGGGTAATTTACCTTGACAATTTGTACAGGGGTAGGCTTTTTATGAATTATAGCTTTATTACTTTCCAAATAAAATTTATTAGTAGCATTGATGTCGTCCTCTAGTGTCATTCCACGGTTACTAAACACACTTCCCATCTTCGCCTGCATCGTATTTTGAGATGTGTTAAGCCTTTTTCCATTTGGATACTTCAAACATGTTTCCTCCTTGAATTACTGTATCATACTATAAGAGTAGCTCGTTGATAATAAAAAACAAGTATAAACTTCCTTCTTTATACAGATAGTTAAATATAAACATTGAATAAAGGAAGAAGAGAAATGAATTTATCACTTCAAGATACTAATTACCTTCATTATATAACAAAATTAACAAGGAAGCATAATAAGGACAACATATCACGTACAAAAGCTTATTTTAATTACTATGTTGCACACCCAGAGATTAAATGGTCATTCCTTGCCAGTATGGTCTCAAGGAACGCCGGATATAACATGACCGACTTATGGCTTTCTCCATTTACCAATATGTTAAATAAGAGGGAACGTAGCCGGATGTTTATGACGTATGAACGTGCTAATTGGCTTATTTTTTCTGATGCCTATCCTCAGTTACTAACATACGAGTTATCCATTTATCAAAACAAACCATTGTTTTATTTATTAAGAAATTTTCATACGTCTCAATTTATGATAAACGAATGGGAAAGTTTCTGGAGAACGAAGGATCTAAATCGACTAGTAAAATCGTTAATTATTAATGAACAGAATGTAATACAAGCTCCTGTAATAAGGCAATCATTTTTTCGTAAGCATGTATTTACCAGTTTACCTTATTTACTCCAAGATTTTTTAATGATGAATGCTGCAGTTTTTCCTGGATTTTCAGGAGTTTTATACGGTATCTATGTCCATGACTTCTCGAACCTCTCAAAACGAATTAGGATAGGAAAACAATTAGCTTCTATACTTTTTGAACCAAGTATTTATCATCAAGCGATTAATTTTGCAAAGAAGTGTGAGCATACAGGTTCACGAAAGGACTATGAACAATATATAAATGTGAATCTGCCTGCTGCGCCCGCTTTGAGAACGATTTATCCGGTAATTGAACATCAAGATATCATTCGTCGGGATTGGAGTAATTGGGTCGGTATAAAGAAAAAATGGATGGAAGATGAAAAAGTAGAAATAAAGGAGATTGGTAAACCTTTTTACCGAAAAAGGGCCATGTTGTACGCTTATTACCATTTAAAACAAACCATGAAAAATTAATAATTTGTAAAAAATCCGAACCGTGATTCAGTAATAGTAATGAATCGGTTCGGATTTTTAATATATAAAAGTCTTTTGTGCCGCTTTCTCCTCTTTTATTAAGTTGAAGGGCGATTTGGACCAGCTAACTTTTTATCTCCCTGTTTCAGAGACTTTGATTGAATGGTTTCTGCTGATTTATCAGGTTTTAGTTTTTTGCTCATAAATAAACCCTCCTTTTGTGTGTAGTATGTCTCAACATGGCAGAAAAAATGAAATAAATCACTTGTTTTGTAAGCTTTTTTCTACTTTTGTCGAAGGGGAAGGTTTAACCAGCCCAGATCGCGAATTACTATAAAAAAACCATGAGAGGGTGGATAGAATGGGTTTAGCCATGTTAAAAAATGATCGAATAAGGAATGGTTTAGATAAAAAAGCAACAGAAGAGTCTCTGCAACATATGTTAGATCAATTACGTTTGTTGGATCAGAAGTTAACCACAAGCATAGATAGTGAGGTATGGGGCTGTTTTCAATCACATTATAAAGAGATAAGCGAAACAAAAAAATTTATTAGAGGTACAATAGAATGTTATCATGATTAATGCTATTTAAACCTTAAAATGATAAAGTATAGAAAAGAAGAATTAGATAAAGGACGGGCTAAACGCATATGGATTTACAAGATATAACTAAAACATTAAAACATCATTTAATATTCCTGAAACACAAATATGAAATGAACGAGCCTCCTGCCAGCATGAGGGACAAAGCATTTTTTCAACAGGTTAAGGAAGAAACCAACCCTATATATGATTTACTTGAAGAGTGGGAGGCTTTAGGTTTACAAACTGTTAAAGAAAGGAAAGTGAATGTACACCCACATCAAATTACGTCCACAAAGGAAAATATGGAATTGGTTCTCCTGCATAGCTATTATGTTGATGTAAGAAGGAAAAGGTATATGGAACTTTACAATTCAATTACTTATATTTTTGATCAACTAATAGAAGAACTTCAATAGATCAGTGAAACCGCTTTACATTCACTTTATTTTCGCATATAATATCTTTCCACACGTTGAGGAGGGAATACAGATGTATAGAAAACAGTTGATTGAAAAAGCAATAAAAATAAAGGAATGTGCTTATGTACCATATTCTAAGTTTCAAGTTGGGGCAGCTGTTCTTACTGGATCGGGAAGAATATACACAGGATGTAATATCGAGAACGCTGCCTATCCTTTAAGTTGTTGTGCTGAACGTGTCGCAATATTTAACGCAATTTCCAATGGGGAAAAAGAATTTAAGGAAATGGCGGTTGTTGCAGATACCCAAAGACCTGTACCACCATGCGGCTCTTGCAGACAAGTAATGAGCGAATTCTTTTCTTCTGATATGCGGATTCATTTGACTAACCTGGAAAATGAAGTGAAAACTGTGACCATGGAAGAATTATTGCCATTTTCCTTTCAACCATCAGATTTACATAATAAATAACACATAAATTTCAAGTAAAGGAAGCTGATCTTTTTCAGGTTCCTTTTTTAATGGTATACTATAGCTAATTAATAAATATAATTGGTAACTACAGGTATAATACTTTAAATTGACTTTCCGTTAGAAATTTGAAAAAATGAGCATGCGAATATGAAGAGGTGATTAAATGAGTTTAAGTAGAGTGCAATTAAGTGGAAAAGATATACTTGAAAAAGAATTTAAGACAGCGATGCGTGGTTACAATCAAGAAGAAGTAGACGAGTTCTTGGATTCCGTGATTCAAGACTATGACACCTTTAGCCAAGAGATAGAGAGACTACAGCAAGAGAATGAGCGATTGAAGAAAACTTCTCAGGATCAAACAAGAACGAGATCTTCTGTACAGCAAAACACCCAAGTTAATTATGATGTATTGAAGAGACTTTCAAATTTAGAAAAAGCAGTTTTTGGAAAGAAGTTTAACGAATCAGATAGTGAAATGTAACAAGCTGAATAATAAATGGAAAATATTCCCACCGATTGAATTTCTTTTATTTCTGTGGTAAACTATTTATTAGCAAATTGTTAAATACTCAGGTGATCGCTGTATTTATAATACAGAGGAAAGTCCATGCTCACACAAACTGTGATGTTTGTAGTGTTCGTGCTTGACGAAATCATAAGTCAAGGTAACCTTTTCAGTTAACGGCAGGAGACATCCTAAGTCACATTGTGATACGGATTTATCCTTGAAAGTGCCACAGTGACGTAGCCGGTTTGGAAACATCCGGGTGGAACGAGGTAAACCCCGCGAGTGAGCAACCCAAATAATGGTAGGGGCATCTTCCAGTAGGGAAGCGAACCGAAAGAAGGACAAGTATATACTTGTAGATAGATGATCACATCCATATGTACGAGATTGACCATCGATTGCAGTACATTGGTACAGAACATGGCTTATCGAGTATTTAACGGTCTATTATATTTTAAATGAGAACCCTTTTTTGCTTAAATGCTAAAAAGGGTTTTTTATTATGTTATGGTTTTTACATAACTTATTGTATTGGCGGATGGTTATGTTTTCATATTCAAGAAAGGATTATGATAAACTAAGGCTAATCTAGATACACTATTTTAGAAACGAAAGGAATTATTAAATGAGAAATGTAACTCTAATTGCTACAGCAGCAATGGGCTTAGAATCTGTTGTAGCTAAAGAAGTAAAACAGCTTGGATATGAAGCAGAAGTAGAAAATGGAAAGGTGATTTTTGAGGCTCCCGTCTCTGCTATTCCCCGATGTAATTTGTGGCTTCGTACTGCTGATCGTGTGCGGCTACTTGTCGGTAAATTCAAAGCAGTAACTTTTGATGAGCTTTTTGAATCTGTGAAATCCTTACCTTGGGAGAGTTTCATTGCGGAAGACGGACAATTTCCTGTTACAGGGAAGTCTGTAAAATCCAAACTTTACAGCGTCTCTGACTGCCAAGCAATTACTAAGAAAGCAATAGCAGAACGTCTTAAACTAAAATATGGTATTGCATCAAAAATGAGCGAAACTGGGGCTATGTATAAAGTTGAAGTAGCCTTATTAAAGGATGAAGTAACCTTAACCCTGGATACTTCCGGCGCTGGGCTTCATAAGAGAGGCTATCGTGTGGGACAAGGAGAAGCACCATTAAAAGAAACGATGGCCGCAGCTCTTGTTCTTCTAACAAACTGGAAACCAGAATTCCCTCTCATTGATCCCTTCTGCGGATCAGGAACTATTCCTATTGAAGCCGCATTAATTGGTCAAAATATCGCCCCTGGGTTTAATAGAGAATTTGCTTCTGAAAATTGGGGCTTTATTAAAAATAAATATTGGCAAGAGGCGTTTGAAGAAGCTGAGGACAAGGCTAATTATGACCAAAAGCTTGATATTATTGGATCAGACATTGACCATAAATTGATTGGTATAGCCAATGATAATGCGATAGAAGCCGGTTTGGGAGATCTTATTTCTTGGAAACAGATGCAGGTTAAAGATTTGTTTATTAGAAAAGATAACGGATATATTATAGGTAATCCACCATATGGACAACGTCTCGGCGACAAAGAAACAGTGGCGGATATCTACCGGAATTTGGGATTGATTATGCGAAATCATCCAAGCTGGAGTGTTTATATTCTGACTGCTTACGAAGAATTTGAAAAAGAATATGGCCAGAAATCAACCAAAAAGAGAAAGTTATTTAATGGTTTTATTCGAACAGATTTTTATCAATACTTCGGTAACAAAATAAAGGAGTAGTTTGTTATATGGGTAATAAGGAGTTATTGGAAAAAGATTTTAAGAACTTGTTAAGTGAATTAAATTCTTACAAAGAAATGCTGGCTCTGGCTCAATGGGATATGCGAACAAAAATACCTAAAAAGGGAGTAGAACAGCGTTCAGAAGTTGTTGGTTTCCTTGCAGAAAAAGCACATCAGCTTCAAACTTCCGAGAAAATGAAATACTTCATAGATATGCTGAAAGAAGACACGGAGAATGAAATTATTAAAAAAGCAGTGCTTGAATGTGAAGAAAATTATATTAGAAATAGCAAAATACCACTTGATGAATATAAAAATTATGTCATGCTACAATCAAAATCAGAAGCAGTTTGGCAAGAAGCAAGGGAAAAAGCGAATTTTGCTTTATTTCAGCCTTATTTGGAGAGACTAGTTGAATATAACCAAAGATTCGCTACTTATTGGGGTTATGAAGATCATATCTACGATGCTTTATTGCACAACTTTGAACCAGGTATAACCACCGAAACGCTTGATCGTGTTTTTCCTGACTTAAGACAGGCAATTAGTTCCCTAGTAAGAAAGATAAATGAAAGTTCACTAAAACCAGATTCCTCTATCCTTCAATCCCATTTTCCTAAAACGGATCAAGAGGGATTCAGTAAGGAAATTTTAAACAGAATGGGTTATGACTTTTCGTCAGGCAGACTTGATGAAACAATACATCCTTTTGCCATTTCATTAAATTTAAATGATATAAGAATAACTACCAGATATGATGAGAGTGATTTTAGGACAGCAATCTTTGGCACTATCCATGAAGGTGGACATGCCCTTTATGAACAGAATATTAGTGAAAAACTTGCTTCTACACCACTTGCTACAGGAACTTCCATGGGCATACATGAATCACAATCCTTATTTTGGGAAAACTTTATAGGAAGAAGTAAAGCTTTTTGGAGCAGTCACTACGAAGTATTTAAGAAGTTTGCTCCAACATCATTTCAACAAGTTCCTTTAAATGAATTTTATCAAGCAATTAATGAAGTAAAGGCTTCCTTCATTCGAATTGAGGCAGATGAATTAACATATCCACTTCATATCATGATTCGTTACGAATTAGAAAAACTTTTAATAAATGGAGACATTAAAGTTAGTGACCTGCCAAACTTATGGAATGAGAAAATGCAAGATTATTTAGGTATTAAGCCACCCACGGATAAAGAGGGAGTATTACAGGATATACATTGGGCAGGAGGAGACTTTGGATATTTCCCTTCTTATGCTCTCGGGTATATGTATGCTGCGCAATTTAATCATATTTTGTCGAGAGAAGTTAATGTAAAGGAAGCGATATCCACTGGAAATTTAGGTTCTATTAAGCATTGGTTAACTCAAAATATTCATCAATACGGTAAAATGAAAAAACCACTTCAGCTCATAGAAGACGTAACTCAAGAGAAATTAAACCCTGTTTATTTAATTAATTACTTGACACAGAAATACACAGATATCTACAGACTTTGATTAAGTACATTACCTAAAGTGAGAAGGGTGAGTTCATGACACATATCTGTTCAACTGGAATTGGAGTCCCTGAGTACGAAATAGGTCAAGGTGATATAAAAAAGCTCGTGCAAGAAATATTTGTTTCATCAGATAAACGTCTATCAAGATTATTGTCTGTTTTTGATAACGCCCAGGTGGAAAAAAGACAATTTGCTGTTCCTGCTACTTGGTTTAAGGAAGATCATTCATTCAAGGAACGAAATGATTTATATAAGGAGTTGGCTATTCAATATTCGCTTAATGCGATAGATGATTGCCTTACAAATCAGGATTTTTTAGAGAAAGAGGTTCCTTACGAGGCAATAGATATGATTATATATGTTTCAAGCACTGGAATCTCAACACCTTCTATAGATGCTCACCTTATTCACGAACGTCCTTTTAGAGAAGATGTCAATCGAATGCCTATTTGGGGACTGGGCTGTGCAGGAGGAGCTATAGCTTTATCACGCGCACATGATTGGATTACTGCCAATCCAGATAAAACAGTATTAATAATATGTTGTGAGTTATGTAGTTTAACCTTTCAAAAAGGGGATATGAAGAAAAGTAACATTATAGGTAGCGCCTTATTTGGAGACGGAGTTTGTGCGACTTTGGCAGTTGGGAAAAACTCACCCTATCTCTCATACCGAAAGCAGGTCTCGCCGAAGTTACTTAATTATAGTTCACTAACAAAGAAGGGAAGTGCCTCAGTAATGGGGTGGAATGTAACGAACAGTGGATTGGAAGTTGTTTTTTCGAAAAGCATTCCTTCTTTGGTTCAGACCTTTTGGGATAGACACATAAATAGTTTTCTGAAAGAAAATAAAATAACTGAAAAACAAATTAGTTCATTTATTTCTCATCCTGGGGGGAAAAAGGTGTTAGAGGCGATGAGAGAAGTTTTAAATACGACAGATAATAAACTAAAACATTCTTATAAAGTTCTCTCTCAGCACGGAAATATGTCCTCACCAACCGTTTTATATGTTTTAAGACAGTGGATGATAAAAGATAACAACCGAGGTGAAAAAAGTATAATTTCCGCCTTAGGACCTGGCTTCAGTTCAGAGCTTATTTTAATGGAGTGGGAATAATGTTGTTAACGTTTATGTGGGTAATTTTTATCTTTATTGTTATTCAACGGGTTATGGAATTGAAAATTGCCAAAGATAATGAGTTATGGATGAAAGAAAGGGGTGGAGTGGAAAGGGGAAGAGAGCACTATAAATGGTTTGTGATTGTACACGGTTTATTTTTTATATCTATTATTATAGAATTTAGCTATCGTGGTTTTCCCACAGAACAATTCTCACTTGTTCTTTTTACCCTTTTCCTTTTTACTCAATTAATTAGAGTTTGGTGCATACGATCATTGGGTAAATTTTGGAATACAAAAATAATAATTTCTCCGGAGTTTTCATTGGTTAAAAAAGGTCCCTATAAATATGTGAAACATCCTAATTACATTATTGTAGGTATTGAATTGTTCATTATACCTCTTCTATTTGGTGCTTATTTAACCGCAGTAATATTTCCAATTCTGCATGTTCTGTTACTTTTTATACGAATTCCAGTTGAAAACAGAGCCTTGGTGGAAGCTTACAATATTGAGAAATAAAAAAAGAAGAGAGGAGCTCTATATGCTATCTCTTCTTTTTTATTGAATTTTATTTCTATTTCCCTAATTCCCAATAGGCCAAGAAAAAGGTGGTGACCCAGGAGGTGAATTTTGAATAATATCAACAAAAGGAATCGTGTATGCAAAAAGAATTAATGCAAGTGTGATAGCAATCCATAGCTTCCAATTTTCGAGAAACATTGGAGTAGGTTCTGCATCTTCTTCTTCCTCTGCTATTGGAAATTCTTCTATTCCTTTCGGAGCAAAGAACGCTAATTTTATAAAAATATAAAGCATTAATATTATACCAATAAAAAGGATGCTTCCTCCGATTGCTTGCGCTACTTGATATCCAATCCAATTGGATGCTTGTTCTGTGCCACCGTATTCTGAAAAGGCTGAACGTCTAGGTCCTCCTAAAAGTCCTTGGATATGCATAGCACCTGACATGATGGTCATTCCTACTGTCCAGACAATAGTTTGAATAATACCTAATCTATTCAGTTGTGGTGTCAACTTTCTTCCAGTCAAATGTGGTATCAACCAATAGGAAATACCGAAAAAGGTAAGAATGACTGTTGTAGCCACAGTTAAGTGAAAGTGACCTGTTACCCAAATCGTATTATGAACGACTGCGTTCATTTGATGAGAAGCATTTATGATACCACCAGCACCACCAGGTATAAATGCAAGCATTCCTATAAATGGAGCAAGAAATCTTACATCCTTCCATGGTAAATGTTTTAGCCAGCCAAATAATCCACCAAACCCTTTACGACGACCAGTAATCTCAAAAGTAGCAAACATTGAAAATGCAGTCATTAGACTTGGGATAATTACCATAAACGTTAACACTACTTGAATAAACTTCCAGACTGGATCTATCCCAGGTTCTGTTAATTGATGGTGAAACCCTACTGGGATGGAGAAGAATAAAAATAGGATAAACGACAATCTTGCAAGTGAATCACTAAATATTTTGCCACCAATAATTTTTGGTATGATTGCATACCACGCCATATAAGCAGGCAATAACCAGAAGTATACCAATGGGTGGCCAAAATACCAAAATAGTGTTCTACTTACAAGTACATTAATTGTTTCTGCATACCCCAGAGACCATGGAATAAATTGTACAAGTACTGCAACTGCAACACCAAGAGAAGCAATAAACCACATTGCCATATTAATTGCAACCATAAAAGCAAGTAGGGGAGACTTTTCTCCAGGATGTTTCTTTTTCCATACAAATAGCTGGTGCCAATTAACAAATCCTGCAATCCAACTGCCTACAATTACAAGTGCTAAACCAATATAAAAAACAGGATGGGCTTTTAAGGGAGCGTAAAAAGTATAAAGGACACTTGCTTTCCCCATTAAAATAGTTATTGCAGCCATCACCGTACCTACTATCATTACCCAGAAGCTAAGCCAAGCAACTTTTCTTTGTTTCAATGATATTCCAACCGTTTTACCCATTAATGCAAACTGGAATCCTATAATAAAATAAGTAGTTAGAACAAGTGCAAGTACTACTCCATGAAGAGTTAATATTTGATAATAACCGATCCCCCATGGCAATGTTATTGTATTCGAACGTACGAGAGTTTGTAGTAAACCCATTAGTCCACCAATAAGTAAAGAGATAATAGCAACATATATAAATGACATATATAGCCTTGATTCTTGTTTAGAAATAGTCAATGGTAGTATTTCATTATTTGAAACCTTTTTTATCTTCTCTAGTCCCATTAATCATACACCTCCACAGTCGCAAACATTAAATGATGCCCAACTCCGCAGTACTCATTACAAACAACTGTATATTCGCCAGTACGGTCCATTACAGTTTCTATACTACTTACATAGCCTGGCTCTACCATCATGTTTACATTCGTCCCAGCAATATTGAATCCATGTACAACATCCTTTGTAGTGATTTGGAAAAGAACAGTTGCTCCTTTAGGAATTCGGATATGCTTTAACGGAGCTCCATTTTCATCAGTACCAAAGTCATAGTTGAAAGCTGAAGCTACAATATTAACAATATATTTATTATCATCTATTTTTGTAATCCCTAAATTTTCGGGCCTGAAAGCTTCGTTAGCTTCAACATTTTCCGGATCAATGGTCACCCCATGACTTTGAGGATGCGTACCTTGCCAAAACGCTCCAAAACCTAAAATAATTAAAAAGACAACTAATGAACTAATTCCAAAGATTAACCATTTTTTCTCATACTTGTGTAAATGCATAATTTAA
Source organism: Virgibacillus halodenitrificans JCM 12304 (assembly GCF_001310895.1). GTDB lineage: Bacteria > Bacillota > Bacilli > Bacillales > Amphibacillaceae > Virgibacillus_Q > Virgibacillus_Q halodenitrificans. The sequence continues at coordinate 111,255 of NZ_BAZS01000006.1, forward strand.
CCTCCTTTTTCACTAACGTAGTATAAACAACAAATAGACTGCGACCCAACTAACAATTATAAACACTCCGACTAATAGGACTGAAACAAAGGTTCCCTTTAAAATAGGCTCTTCCTTTTTCGGTGTATTCGAATGCTTACCATGTACTTCATTCATTTCCTTCACCCCTTGAAATAAAGTTTTTCTTCTTGTTTTCATCATACACAATTTGCAAATAGAAATATTAAGAATGCGGTACAGTTCACATTTTGTTCAATTACCTTGATAAAAGGCTATTTAAAGATTTTACTAACAAATAGGTTTAGAAAGTTTGTGTATTTTCTGTGTATTTTTTGTTAATAATTCTTGAAAAGCGGTGCAAACTAATTGGTAGATTGATAAAAAATTATGGGAGTGGGGTTAATGCAGATAGTGGGGATTTTTATGTTTTTTACAATAGTTATTTGGCTTCGAAGCGTGGAATGGAGAGTTTCAAGAAGGAATGAACGCTGGTTAAGAGAAAGAGGAGGAGAGGAAAAGGACAATTTTAGAAATAAAGCATTTTTCTTCTTGTATCATTTCTCCATTTTTTCTATTCTTTTGGAGATCTTGCTCATCAAAAAGTCTGTATTTCTAATAAGTTTCCTTCCGGTTATTTTATTTTGTTGTTTAGTTTTATTGAAATTATGGTGTTATATGTCTTTGGGAAGGTTTTGGAACACAAAAAATATTCAATTGCCCCATGTAATTGTAATTAAAAAAGGCCCATATAAATTGATTAGACAACCATATTTATTCCTTTTAACTGCAGAGTTGTTCCTCTTGCCATTTTTGTTTGAAGCCTACATGACTGCTTTTTTGTTTTTACTCGTACATTTAGTAATTCTAAAAGTGGATATTCCTGCATTAGTGAAAAGTAAACTGTTGAAAAAAAACCCAATTTAAAAAGGATAGATGAGAGATCATCTATCCTTTTTATTCATATTCTTAGCTATATACATAAAAGGTGTATCCATTATCGCAACAAGAAACTTAATTATATAAGTGGTAATAAAGATTTCTATCCAAATATTTAACGGGAAGCTCCCATAAAAAGCAATTGTGCAAAAGACTGCAGTATCTAATAATTGACTTATTCCGGTGCTTCCATTATTTCTGACCCATAAATATTTATCTGAGGGAAGAAGTTTTCTTACCTTATCATAAATCCAGACATCAAAGTATTGACTTACAATATAGGCTGCCAAGCTACCTAAAGCAATTCGTGGAATAAGCCCAAATATTGTTTCCAGAGAGTTATGTGCAATATCTTCTGTACCTGGTTGAAAGGTCAATGCGATTTGCATAATAACAGTCATAGTAATTAGGGTGGAGAATCCAAGCCAGACAGCCTTTTTAGCATCTTGCTTGCCATACTTTTCGTTTAGTATATCTGTTGCCAAGTATGCTGAACCATACATGATATTCCCTAAGGTGGCTGTCATCCCTAAAAGCTCAACAGTTTTTAAAACTTGAATATTGGCTAATATAGTAGCCATACCTATCCAAACAAATAGTCCCATCTTTCCAAATAGCTTGTAAAATAGGAGAAGTAAAGAAAAATTAACTAATGCAAATAATAACCAAATAACTTCATTTGTCATGAAATATTTCCTCCTTAGTTTTGATAACGCGGGAGTTTGCGAACCGCGAAAAACAACAGAATTAATTATACGGATTGACGGTCAATAAATCAAGGTGCTTTTTTTGTAGATAAAATGTAGAGGGCTTTTGATTGTGAAATAACACTCGTTCTCCACTTGGTGGAGGCCCTGGAGCTCAAGATGGCTAACCTAGTAATATATATTGCTCTCTAGTTCAAAAATTTAGGTTCTATTGCAAATGTTGAGGTGTAAACATTATCTCTTATATTCACAATAGGAAGCAACTGTGAACTAAAGTATATCTCATTTTAAGGAAGCAGATGGACCCATCGATTTTCACTACAGGGGTCTCTTTCCACCAGCATAGCTTCAGCCGCTTCCTCTGCTACTCTACGTGCAGGGTCTTCAGCTCATGCTATTCCAGTAAGAGCCGCCCCCGGAAAGCGCAGCATTTTTCCGTAGCGGTGTTATTGTTACATTAACAGAGAAATAAGTCTACTTTAGTTCGGAGTTTATTTACTTTACGAATCATTGGATAATCACAACTTATATAGTAGAACCAAAAAAAGCGACAGTCATCTCGACTGCCGCTTATATTATATTAATTATAATTTAATTAGTTTTTAATTACATTAGCTGCTTGTGGGCCGCGTTCACCTTCAACGATTTCAAAGGAAACTTGTTGACCTTCTTCTAAAGATTTAAAACCTTCTTCTTGAATAGCGGAATAATGTACAAATACATCATTTCCTTCTTCAAGCTGGATAAAACCATATCCTTTTTCTGCGTTAAACCATTTTACTACTCCATTTTCCATGTTATTAATCCTCCTAAAAACTTTCACGCTATCTCATGTAACGTGGTAATACAAAGAAGATTCATGATACATAAATAAAGGCAGCATCCATAGAAGTGTAGGATCACAATTACATCCACTTCTATAGAAGCTGCCTGTGTTATAAATGAATCCATACATCTTCTTTGCTTGTGTCTAATATAGCTTATTTCACTAGAGCAGTCAAGGTATTCGCTGTAATTATTATTGTGTATTTACTAGCTTTGTACAAAAATTAAAGTTATAATGAAAGCGTTTAAAGAGATATTAAAAAACCTGAATTTAGAGAGGGGCATATACATGAAGTCTGATATAGAAATTGCACAGGAAGCCACACTGAAACCAATCAATACAATCGCTACAGATCTAGGTTTAGATTTAGACGATTGGGAACCATATGGTCATACAAAAGCTAAGCTCTCTGAGCACTTATTAGATAAATTAAAAGATAGACCAGAAGGAAAAGTAATTCTAGTTACTTCGATAAATCCTACACCAGCAGGCGAAGGGAAATCTACGGTTACTGTAGGTTTAGGACAAGCATTAAATAGAATTGAAAAAAAAGCAGTTATTGCTTTAAGAGAACCTTCACTTGGTCCGGTAATGGGAATAAAAGGAGGAGCAGCAGGTGGGGGATTCTCACAGATTTTGCCGATGGAGGATATCAACTTGCATTTTACTGGGGATCTTCATGCTATTACTACTGCTAATAATGCTCTGTCTGCTATTATTGATAATCATATTCACAGAGGTAATGAATTGAATATTGACCCACGTAGAATTGAATGGAAACGCGTTATGGATATGAACGATCGGGCTCTGAGACAAATAGTAGTAGGTCTTGGTGGGCCATTACGCGGAGTGCCAAGAGAAGATGGCTTTAATATATCTGTAGCATCTGAAATTATGGCAGTTCTTTGTCTGTCTACTTCAATCAATGATTTGAAAGCCCGGCTTTCGAGAATGGTTATAGGCTATACATATGACGAGCAACCAATTACGGTTAAGGATCTAAAGGTAGAAGGCGCATTAACATTACTACTTAAAGAGGCAATTAAGCCAAATCTTGTCCAAACAATAGAGAACACTCCAGCCATTGTACATGGAGGGCCATTTGCCAACATAGCCCATGGTTGTAAAAGTGTGCTCGCAACAAAAACAGCCGCTAAGCTTGGTGAATATGTTGTCACTGAAGGAGGATTTGGCGCTGATTTAGGTGCAGAAAAGTTCTTAGATATTAAGACTAGGGCTGGAGATATTGATACTGCGGCAGTAGTTATAGTAGCAACAGTAAGAGCTTTAAAAATGCATGGAGGCATGGCGAAAGCTGAGCTGGAGCAAGAAAATGTTGAAGCATTAAAAGCAGGTATGGAAAATTTAAAAAAACATATTGAAACAATTGAAACATTTGGCCTGCCTTTCGTAGTTGCTATTAATAAATTCCCTTCAGATACTAAGGCCGAAACAGGCTTTATCAGTAACTGGTGCGAATCCAGGGGATTTGAAGTAGCTTTAACAGATGTATTTGCACATGGAGGAGAAGGTGGCATTGAGCTTGCTCAAAAAGTTGTAGAGAAAGCAAATACTTCTGATAAGAATTTTAAGCGGATTTATGAACTGGATGAGTCTTTAGAAACGAAAATTAGAAAAGTTGCTCAACAAGTTTATGGTGCGGATGATATTGAATTATCCCCGAAAGCAAAAAAACAAATAACCTTATATGAAGAACTGGGGTGGGGAAAGCTTGCCATTTGTATGGCAAAAACCCAATATTCACTTTCTGATGACCCAACATTATTAGGAAGACCGCGAGATTTTACAATTAATATTAGAGAACTTCGACCATCCATTGGTGCTGGATTTATTGTCGTCCTTACAGGTGATGTTATGACAATGCCTGGTTTACCAAAAGAGCCTGCCGCACTGAAAATGGATGTATCAGAAGACGGAAAGGCAGTAGGCTTATTTTGAGTCAACGTGAGAGAGAACTAGATCAAATCAAAAATTATGTTCGTCATTTATTTTCAAATGATCCAACTGGCCATGATTATTTTCATATGAAGCGGGTAGCACACCAAGCTGTAGTAATTGCAGAAGAAGAAGGAGCTAATCAATTTATTTGCGAAGCTGCATCTTGGCTGCATGATGTCTATGATAGTAAACTCGTTGCTAACCCTGTAACTGCAAAGCAAGATATGATTGAATTCCTTACATCCATTCATATACCGGAAAAAGAAATAAGTTTGATCCATGAAGTCATTGATAGTGTTTCTTTTAGTAAAGGGGAAGTGCCTGTTTCTCTTGAAGCTAAAGTAGTGCAGGATGCTGACCGTTTGGATGCAATCGGTGCAGTTGGTATCGCAAGAACTTTTGCATATGGTGGGGCAGCAGGGCAACTGATTTATCATCCTGAGGACAAGAATACTTCGCTCCAGCATTTTTACGACAAATTGCTAAAATTAAAATCATTGCTAAATACGGAAGCAGCAATTGAAATAGCTGCTGATCGACATCATTTTATGGAGATATTTTTAAACCAATTTTATAAAGAGTGGTAAGGGGGGAGGCAGGGATTGATTTGCCTGCCTCTTCAACTTTTAATTATTACTTTGTAATTCTTTTTGTACCAAGGTATCTCGGTTCCCAATAAGTGTTTGTGAGTTCACTTATTTCTACGCCTCTGGATTCACTTGCATGGATAAACCTTCCATCCCCAATATAAATCCCCATATGCGATGGACCAGGTTTATATGTCTCAAAAAACACAAGATCTCCAACAGATCTATTGCTTACTGGTCCGGCAAAGTTCCATACATCATTTACCGTTCGGGGTATTGTGATACCATTTTCCTGAAAAACATATTGGATGAAACCACTGCAATCAAAACCACTTGGCGAGGAACCACCCCATTTATAGGGAGTTCCTAAAACAGAGTGTGCAGTTTTTACAGTATCTCCCTTATTTGCCCCGATTACTTTCGCTTGCTTTATCTCTTTTTTTACTGATTTCTTTTTATCATTCGCTTTCTTTGGTTTCTTATTTTTCTGACTTGTAGTCTTTAGATGCGTTTTAGCTTTTTCATCAACTATATTTATCTCTTCGTTTGCGCTATTTTTTTCATAAAGCTGAACTAATGCTTTTTTGGTAACTTCTTTTGTTAGTTCTAATTTATGTTCTTCTTCCGCAAGCTTTAATGCCTTTGTAGTGAGAGGTCCGTAAATCCCATCTATTTCACCAGTATAATATCCAAAATATCGTAAAGATTCCTGCATAATTTTCACGTCTTTACTATGTAACCCAGGGTAAATTGTCTCTGACAGATTCTCAATCTGTTTTAAATTTTTTTGCTTCTCTATCTTTATTAATGTTTGAAGTGTAATCGGATCTACCTGACCGTCACCTGTTAATGTTTGCTTCCTTTGGAATTTTTTTATAGCATATTCTGTTAATATCCCAAATTCGCCATCTATTTTGTCATCATAGTATGATAGGTCACTCATCTTATATTGTAGAAATCTGACTATTTCTCCGTGATCCCCATATTCCAAGTGCTCAGCTTCCAGCAATAGTTTATTTTGTAGTTCAGGGTAAGCATCAACATAAGTTGTAAGTGGTTGGCTTAGTGCATAGCTATACACTAAGGAATGTTTAACTACATGCTCCATTGTGCCAGTTAGCATATTATTACTCCTCTCTTGATGTCTGTCTATAAAGTATTATGTCAGAAAATATAGTTGTATGAGTTACGTTTATGTTACAGGAATGATATAATACATCCAGTTGATATCTTAATTTAGATGGGGGTATAACCATGGTGAGTGGTGAAGAGGCATACTTAAGTTTATGTAACTACATATTGAAAAATGGAAATAAAAAGGAAGATCGTACAAATACCGGTACTATATCAGTATTTGGACATCAAATGAGGTTTGATCTAAGCAAAGGATTTCCGTTATTAACAACAAAAAAAGTTCCTTTTCGTTTAGTTGCTAGCGAGCTTCTCTGGTTTATAAAAGGCGATACGAATATTCGTTATTTATTGGAAAATAATAATAATATTTGGAACGAATGGGCATTTGAAAGATGGGTTAAAAGTGCCGATTACACCGGTCCCGATATGAGCGATTTTGGGAATAGAGCCCAAAAGGACCCGGCGTTTAAAGAACTCTATATAACACAAATGGAATATTTTAAAGAAAAAATACTTACGGATGAGAGCTTTGCTAAGTTGTATGGTGAACTTGGAGCAGTATATGGAAAACAGTGGAGAAAATGGGAAACAACGAGAGGGGAAACGATTGATCAGCTAAAAGAGGTTATTGCATCCATTCGTAATAATCCGGATTCCAGACGCCATATCGTTTCAGCTTGGAATCCCGAGGACGTTCCAAACATGGCCTTACCTCCATGTCATACACTGTTCCAGTTTTATGTAGCTGATGGCAAATTATCTTGTCAGCTTTATCAGCGTAGTGCAGATGTTTTTCTCGGTGTTCCTTTTAATATTGCAAGCTATGCATTATTAACGCATTTAATTGCCCATGAATGTGGTTTGGAAGTAGGGGAATTTGTTCATACTCTGGGAGATGCCCATATTTATTCAAATCATATTGCGCAAGTTAAAACACAGTTAAGCCGAGAGATTAAAACGCAACCACAACTTTTCTTAAATAAAGAGAAGAAATCAATTTTTGATTTTGAGTTAGAGGATTTTGAATTAAAAAATTATAATCCTCATCCAGCAATAAAAGCACCTATAGCAGTTTAATATACATTTATGGAAAGGTGAGGATCTTTATGATTTCTTTATTAGTTGCAATGGACAAGAATCATGTGATCGGACACAATAACGGGATGCCATGGCATTTACCCAAGGATCTACGTTTTTTTAAAGAGAAAACGACGGGACAAACAATAATTATGGGTAGGAAAACATATGACTCTATGGGAGGTTCCTTGCCAAATCGTAAAAATGTTGTAATCTCACGAAATACCAACCTCAAAGATCAGGTAAAAGTTATCCATGATTTAGAAACGGTTGAAGAGTGGAATAGGCAGTATCCAGAGCAAGAGTTTTTCGTGATAGGTGGCGGAAATATATTTAATCAGGCACTGCCGTTTGCTGATCGTATGTATATAACTTGGATTGATGAAGAATTTGAAGGTGATACTTATTTCCCGGCATTTTCAGAGGAGGAATGGAACCTGACCTCTAAAACAAAAGGCGAAAAAAATGAGACCAATCCTTATGACTACTATTTCTTACAATATGATCGAAAATAGAACTAGGGGGGATTTCATGCTAAAACAGGGGATTATTCTAGCTGGTGGCAAGTCTTCAAGGATGGGTACGAATAAATCCTTGTTACCCTTGGGAGGGAAGACAAGTATTGAGCATATCTTCAATGAAATGAGTTTATTTACAGATGAAATTACAATTGTAGCAAATGATCCAATCCTATACCGTTTTTTGAATACAGATATTGTAGCTGACAGATATACAGGGAAGGGCCCCCTTGCCGGGCTAGAGAGTGCTATGTATTACAAAACAGCGGACCTCTATTTTGTGGCTGCTTGCGATATGCCATTTGTGAATAAGAGTGTATACGATTGGTTACAAAAGCAGATTTCCCATTACAGTGCAGCTGTACCTATTTTTAACGAAAAAACACACCCCTTGGCTGGTGTCTATAAGCGTGAAGTATTACCGAAAATACAGGAACAGTTGGCACAAAATAACCTTCGGGTGAAAAGCTTTTTCGAACATATTGATATCAAGTATGTAGAAGATTACGATGATATTCCAAGAGAGGTGCTTGAGAAGCATTTCTTTAATATGAATCATCCAGATCAATACAGCGAAGCAAAATTATTTTAAACTTGTTTACTTAATTTAAATCATGTTAAACTATATACGTTTCGAGTTTATCTATGAACGTTTTATGTATTTTTTAAAAATAAAATATACGTAATTGGAAATTTGCACTATAATAACGATATCATGTAAAAAGAAGGTGCTTATATGTTCTCAAGTATCGGGATCCCGGATTGATTTTAATATTAATAATTGCTTTAATTGTTTTTGGCCCTAAAAAGCTACCTGAGATCGGGAAAGCGGCTGGTCAGACATTACGTGAGTTTAAAAAATCTACCAGTGATTTAACTAGTGACGTAGCAGATGAATTTCAAGACACTAAAGATATTATCCAAGGGAATAAAGCAAAATAATTTTGGAGTGATGATTAATGTTTAGTAGTATTGGTATGCCGGGATTAATACTCATCCTCGTGATTGCTCTTGTAGTTTTCGGTCCCTCTAAATTACCTGAGATTGGTAAAGCCTTTGGAAGCTCTTTGAGAGAATTCAAAAATGCTACAAAGGATATAGTTTCTGACGAAAGTACGTCAACTAAAAGTGACCATTCTAAGAAATGAGCTAAGGAAGGTGTAAGGCATACCCTTGCATCTTCTTTTATATTGGATATAGAGTAGTAGAGGGGTGGAAGAATGTCTGATAATGGTGCTCAAATTGATAAAGAAATGAATCTAACAGGACACTTATCCGAATTAAGAAACAGATTAATTGTTACTGCTTTATTCTTTCTTGCTTTTTTTATTGTCGGCTTTATTTTTGTTAAAGATATATATTGGTTTTTCGTTAATGATCTGGATTTCAAGTTGACAGTTATTAGTCCCGGGGAAATTATCTGGATTCATTTTACCATGGCAGGTCTCGTAGCAATTGCAGCTACTTTACCATTATTGGCTCTCCAAATATGGCTTTTTATCAAACCAGGGTTAACTCCCACTGAGCGAAAAGCATCTCTGGCATACATTCCTGCTGTGTTTATATTATTCATTGTTGGTTTGGTCTTTGGCTATATTATGTTCATAAAACTAATTCTTCCTTTTTTACTTTCATTAAATAGTGGTATGTTTAATGAAATGTTTACTGTCGATAAATACTTTAGATTTTTACTTCGAATTACTTTGCCATTTGCACTGTTATTTGAAATACCAATCGTTGCTATGTTTTTGACTGCTTTAGGTGTTCTGACTCCTGATTTTATGAGAAAAACTAGAAAATACGCGTATTTGGTTTTAGTTATTATTGGAACAATTGTAACACCACCTGATTTTATATTGCAGTTGGTAGTGGCAGTTCCGTTAATTATTTTATATGAAATCAGTATTTATCTTGCCGCAATTGTATATCGTAGAAAACTGAAAAAGCATGAAGCATTTATGCGTGAGGAGAGCTAATATCAAAGAGGTGAAAAACGGTGCGATCTTTTTATCATTTTTTAATGACTTATCGAGGGAAAAAGCAACCAGACGATAAATCTTTGCTCGCTGATTGGGCTTTTATGGACCATAATTTTCCAAAGCACTCAACTGACTATAGTGAGATTAGTGATTATTTGGAGTGGAACAGTCCCTTTACAACCGCCTTGCGTGTTTTTGATGAACTATGGGAAGTCTATTCAAGCAGATAACTATTGAAAGCACTGGCAGATTAAGTAAGCCAGTGCTTTTTTTAGATTAGGAAGTTTTTAATATATAGGTTAGGGGTATTCAATGATTTGGAAAATAAATAAACTACGACGTAACTAAGAATATAGAGGCTGCGTAAATTGCCG
>NZ_BAZS01000007.1 GCF_001310895.1 Virgibacillus halodenitrificans JCM 12304
CCCCAAACAGCCATAAGTGATCCAATAGAGCCGTTCTAATAGACAGATCGCACACCCCGAGCAGCAATTATGTCCATTAGAGCCAATCTAATAGACAAACCGCGCACCCCAAGCAGCATATTTGTCCAATAGAGTCGTTCTAATAGACAGAACACGCTTCCCAAGCAGCATAAGTGTCCAATAGAGCCGTTCTAATAGACAGAACGGCCAGCCCAAGCAGCATAAGTGTCCAACAGAGTCGCCCTAATAGACAAACTTCCCATCCCCAAGCAGCAATTCTGCATAATAGAGGCCTTAAGATAAAAAGAAGAGTTTCATTGAGGCTCTCTAAGGGTATTATTTCCAAAACAGGAGAAATGATGGGAGAGAAAGCAGCATGAAAAAACAAAATTTTTTATTTATCCTACTTATAGGATTGGTGCTTCTTGCCGGATGCAGCGATTCGGCAGATCAAGCGGAAGAAAAAAACAAAGAAGCCCAAAACCATGAAAAAAAGGAGGAGAATCAAAAGCAGGATAAGAAATCACCATACATAGAAGCATATAAACCGATTCAACCGTCTAAAGAGGCTGTTGCACTTGAAAAAAATTACACAGAGGAAGAGCAAAAACTCATGCCTGCAAATGAGGCACATGGTGGAGAAAGAGAGAGAAGTGTACCACTTGGTCAAACATTGCAAAAAGGAAAAGAGGATAAAACGAATGGTCCATTGAAAGATCATCGACTCGTGGCGTTTTATGGGACACCTTTATCCGAAAATATGGGTATCCTTGGGGAGTATGGCCCAGAAGAAATGATGAAAAAGTTAAAGGAACACACAAAAGCATACTCTGAATTAGACCCAGAGCGTCCCGCTATACCGACAATCGAACTGATTGCTACGGTAGCAAATCGTGATCCGGGCCCGGATGGCTTATACGTTTCTCCGCCAAATGAAGAAGTAATTGAAGAATATGCAAAGCTTGCCAAAAAACATGGAGCTCTACTCCTGTTGGATATACAGCTCGGTCGCGCTACAGTCATGCAGGAAGTAAAGGCAATCGAAAAATATTTGAAATTGCCATATGTCCATCTTGCCATTGATACAGAATATAGTGTACAAGAGGGAGAAGTTCCAGGAGAGGATCTAGGGCAGGTAAATGGGGCAGATGTCCAAAAAGCTGTAGAATATGTTGATCAGCTTGTGGAGGAAAACCAGTTACCGGATAAATTAGTGCTTGTCCATCAATTTGGTAATGGCATTATTAAAAATAAAGAAAAGATTCATCCAACTGAACATGTCCAAGTACCACTTAATTATGATGGCTTTGGTGATGCAGCAATAAAATTAAGTGCATATGGAAAGCTGGTAAAAGACCAACCAATTCAGTACGGTGGCTTTAAAGTATTTAAGAAAAATGATAAGCCTGTATTAACACCAGAGCAAGTACTGCAATTAGACCCGGCTCCAGCAATTGTTAATTATCAATAAAAAATGAGATGGGGCTATTTGCTCCATCTCATTTTATTTATATTATCTAATAATATGGCGAAATCATGAAATATACAAGTACGCCTGTAAAGCTGACATATAGCCAAAGTGGCATCGTCCAACGAGCTATTTTTCGATGCTTCGGCACCTGCATATTTAATCCTCTGCTTAATGTAATTAATGCTAATGGCACAATGACTGCTGCTAACACAATATGTGTTATCAATACAAAGTAATACACATACATAAGTATGCCATCACCGCCATAGGTTGTTGACTCTGCCATAGAATGATATGTTAAGTAAGATATGAAAAACAAAAATGTGCTCACAAAAGCAGCAACAATAAATCGACGGTGTGCCTGAATATTTTTCTTTTTAATCATAACGAGAGCACCAATTAGGAACAGAAACGTGAAACTATTCAAAAAAGCATTAATACCTGGTAATACAGTCAGCTCCATCCCGAATATAGTTCCATCCTTACTTTTAGGCAACAGATTTGTTCCTAAAATAACAGCAACGATGGCGATGGATAAAATCCAAATTAGTGGTGTGTAATTTTTTTGTTTTATATCATTTGTTGTCATTAGATCTATGTCCCCTTCAACTCATATGCTTCATTATTAAGCATAATTGTTGTGGGGAAAAAGGGCAAGCAACAACTAACCATTTTACAAAGTGGCAAATTTCTATAATTATAGAAATTAGGAAATGAGGTGAAAACATGGGCAAGCTATTTGCACGTTTGTATGATCCTATCATGAAACCATTCGAAAAAATTAAATTTAACTCTATCCGAAGAGAGCTTCTGTCCCATGCGACAGGCCAAGTATTAGAGATTGGTTCGGGGACGGGAGTGAATTTTCCATATTATAAGCACGTAGATTGTGTGGATGCAATTGAACCAAATCAACAAATGATTCAACAAGCAAAGAAAAATATTGCTTCTACCAATAATGTGCCGATTACCATATATCAAGCAACGGCAGAGCAGCTTCCATTTGAGAGAAATGTATTTGATTCTGTTGTTTCTACATTAGTATTTTGTACAATTCCTGACCCATTACAAGCTTTGGAAGAAATAAGGCGTGTCAGCAAACCTGGAGCACCAATATTGTTTTTTGAACATGTGCGGATGAAGCAGCCCCTTCTTGCTCAAGCACAAGATATGTTAACACCTGCTTGGAAAAACATATGTGATGGATGTCATTTAAATAGGGATATCGTAAGTTTTCTAGGACAGGCAGGATTACAAGTGGAATGCATTAATCCGCATTATAAAGGGTTATTTTTAATGATTAAATGTACAAATCCAAAATAAATCTACTAAAATTAGTAATGACAGTAAAAGCTGGGAGGAATAATCATGCTTCTAATAAACGTGGATAGCCAAGAGGTTCAGTACCTATGTAAGAACGATCGTGAACTGGCTAAAGTTATTCAGTTGATCGGAGATATTCAAATTCAAACACGCAAAAATTATTATAGCTCACTTGTTCAATCTATTATTGGTCAGCTAATTTCCGTGAAAGCAGCAAACACCATTCGGCAACGTGTATTTAACGCATGTAATGGAGAAATTACGCCTGAAAAAATAGACAGGATGGATGATCAAACAATAAAAAAGTTAGGCTTTTCCAAACAAAAAATTGCCTCACTACGCGATTTAACTGAACGCGTGCAAAATGGAGAACTTCCTTTGGAGGAACTCGATTACCTCTCAGATAAAGAGATTATGAGTAGATTGACTGCCATTAGAGGAATTGGACCATGGACAGCCGAGATGTTTCTCATTTTCTCCATGCAACGAATGAACATACTCTCACTTGCCGATGTTGGGTTACAACGAGCTGCAAAATGGCTTTATGGAAATAACGAAACGGATGGCAAAAGTCTGCTCCTGGATAAATCCATCCAATGGCAGCCTTATCAAACCATTGCATCTTTTTATTTATGGCGCGTTATTGATGATGATCATATAAGGAAGGATAAAGAAGAAGTGATCCACCCAAAGATCGACTAATGTTTGATAAATGAAATAATATCTCTGTAAACTTCCTCAGGTCTTTCCTCAGTAACCAGATGACCAGTGTCTGGGTAACTAATTAGAGTGGCATGTGGCAAATCCTTTTCAAGCTGCATACCTACTCGAAGGGATACAACCTTATCTTCTTTCCCCCAAATTAAAAGGGTAGGCTGTTTTATTTGGTTTAAAGCTTCTTGATTAAGGTCGCCTTCCCGGTAGCGCAGTAACCGAATCAAAGCTTTATAAAAATTTTTCTCTTTAAGCGGAGCCCCATATGCGTCAATTAATTCTGGGGTGATATATTCCTGGTTATACAGTACATTTTTTAGTGTACTTGCAACACCTTGTTTTTGTACATGCCTTCTGGCAAACAGGTGAAAAAAAGGAAGGTAACTTACAAAAATCAGTCGCTTTTTAGCTCTTGGAAGATAGCCGGAACTTGCAAGTAATACTAATCTATCTATTTTTTCCGGATATTGTTTGGCGGTATAGAGCGCGATTTGTCCACCCATAGAGTGACCAGCAATGCTGATTTTTTTTATATCAAAGTAGTCCATACACTCTTTAATCAATTTGGCATAATTAGCATAAGAATAAATAAAGCTGGTAGATTTTTCGCTTTTACCAAAGCCAATTAAATCGATTGCAATAACAGAGAACTTTTCCTTTAATAAGGGCATTAGCTGATGAAACGTATATGTAGAGGAAACAAATCCATGAAGGAGCAGAATTGGTGGCTTATCATTAAGAACATATTCTGCGTAGGTTTCTCCACTTGGTAATTGGATATGCTTTTGTTTATAATTTTTTTCCTCCATGGGAGTGCCTCCTATTTAAGCTTGGTTACATTTTAGGTTACAAGCGTTAGCTCGTATATTTTTGTTGGAAATTTCTACCTATAATTATTGTACACGTGTTTCTGTCATTTAAAACTCTTTTGAGGAAAGAGGGAGAAATAGCTTCACTCCTCGTTTGTTGATCGGTAATAGCTTGCTGTCTGCAAGTAAGTGGCTAATATACCCAGCCATACAGGTCAAAAAGATTCCTTCCTTTCCAAGAGATACTTCGAGCTTGGAGGCAATAATTCCAAAGAAAATGAGTCCAAGTAATGAGTGTGTGTAACTTCGGTGTGCCACAAGGGAAGCAATTAATATGTATATCCCAAGCAGCATAAGCCACGTTTCCTGTAAAGTTGCGCCAGCTCCGAGAACACCAATTCCTGTCAACAGCAGCATGTGTTTTTGTTTGATGGATGAGGCGATACCAAGCAGGACAAGCCCAATACCAATACCTACATATTTCTCTGTATCTGTTCCTTCATAAAAGCTATATCCCATGATTAAAATTGCAATTAATTGGGCGATCGTACGAAATACATGATGGGAGAGTGTAATTTTACCTCGAAGCTTTCCATCAATATCCAAATCGGGAATTAATCCTGAGACTCCACCGATTCCTACCAGCCAAATCGTTGTTGTCGGGTCTGTCTGATACTTATTTGCGATAATAAATCCGGCTGCAGCTCCAATTGCTGCATGTGCTGTACCATTCACGTCATTATTTCCTTTCTATGTTTTTCTATACTTCTCCTATTCTACAACAAAATGTATGTTCTGTTTAGAGGAAGAACGCAGATAATTATACTGTGATAAATCTTTTGTTTATGGCACTATAATAGAAAGACAGGGTTTAGGAGGCAAAAACAATGAATGTTTGGTATGTAAGCTATGGCTCCAACATTTGTGAAGAACGATTTTTATGTTACATAAATGGAGACATACCTGAGGGATCAACGAAAAGAGAAAGAGGTTGTATCGATAAGACACCACCTATTGAAACTGGTAAAGCAGAGCTGCCATACTCTCTTTTCTTTGCTAAGGAACGTAGTAAGTGGGGAGAAGGCGGGGTTGCTTTTATCGACCAAGAACGTACAGAAGATCAGCCCACTTTCGGTAGGAAGTATCTTATAACAGCAGAGCAATTTTATGATGTAGTTGCACAGGAAAATAATATGCATACAGTAGAGATTGATTTGGAAAAAGTCATTAAAGAAGGAAGCTTAAGTATGGCGGACGGATGGTATGGTCAAATCGTTTATCTTGGAAAAGAAAATGGATATCCTATGTTTACTTTTACATTGAATTCAAAGGAGTCCCAGAACAAGACAACCTATAATAGACCATCAATAGCCTATCTTTCTATGATTATAAGAGGATTAAAAGAACTTGGAATGAGCAAGGAAGAAGTGATCAAATATTTAATGAATAAAAACGGAATTAAAGAATATTTCACAGAAGAAACATTGGAAGGTTACGTGGGATAAAGCCTATTAAATAAAGATAGTTTGACATGCATCCGTTAATGTGAACGGATGTTTTTTTGTATTGCAAATTATATGATAGAATTGTAGATACAGTTTGAATTTGAAGGAGACTTTTATGTATATAGTAAATTCTACGGTATCGGTTCCAGAAAATAAGGCCGAGGAAGTTATACAAATATATCGCGATCGTTCCAGAATGGTAGATAAAGCAGAAGGATTTTTATCTTTTCAATTACTGCAAAATCAAAAAAAGCCTTCTGAACTCACAGTACACTTGGAATGGGATACTAGAGAAAATTATTTAAAATGGGCAAGAAGCGACGAGTATAAACAAATTCATGAACTTGAGAAAAAATACCCTGATCAGGAACTTGCAGCTATTATTCCACGCGTAACTCAATATAAGGTTGTTGCTAAATAATGGATAAAGCAAGAAAGGATCAAATCGTTACAGAAGTAGTTAAACAAATTTATGATGCTTATCCTACTCTATGGGATAAATTTGGCGATAATGGGCACAAGCGAACAACGGAAGATAATTATCACCACTTAAATCATCTAGAAACAGCTTTTTATATGAATGACCAACAATTTTTTATGGATTATACAAAATGGTTGGAGCAGGTGCTAACAACTAGAAATGTAGGAACAGAATTAATTATAGACAATTATGAGCGATTAGTCTCTCAGATGAGAGAAGACGAAGAAGAAAAGATGTATAGTTCATATTTAAACAATGCTTTAACATTGCTTAAATAGATGAAGTAAAAGAAAGGGGGATTTAAAGGATGCATAAACACCCCGAAAAAATTGCGGAGTTTTTGTTAGCAGGCGATGAGCAAGGCACGATAACGTATATTACCGATTATTTAGAAGCAAATAAACAGCTTTCCTTATATGAGGATTTTTTAACTCCAGCAATGTATATAATAGGTAAACGATGGGAGAAAAATGAAATATCCGTTGCCGATGAGCATTTAGCTACCGCAACTTGTGATTTCGTTATTTCCATGATGGAAAATCATAATAATGATGCTTCCAATCCCCTTCACACAAAAGTAATGTTATTTGCAGTGGAAGAGGAAGAACACTATATTGGACTTAAAATGGCAGCAAATGTATTTAAAGAAAATGGTTGGGAAGTGCGTTATTTGGGACCGAACCTCCCGTTGGAACATGCAATCACAGCAGTAAATACGTGGCAACCAACTGTAATCGGCTTGTCTGCTGCGTTGTCATATCGATTACCTAAATTAACAGAGACTGTCCAAAGATTGTCACTGGTCGATAACAAACCATTTATAGTCCTTGGCGGCCGAATGGCAGATAAATTTCCAATACCGAATGAATTAGCAAACCAAGTGTTTTCTATGAATAATTTACATGCCTTACAAAATTGGTTGAATGTTATGGAAAAAGGAGGGAGGTTTATTGATGCAAGAAGTGGATAGTGTTATTCCTGTACCTATTTTTAAGGTAGACAAAAACCTGGAAATCCTTGGGTGTACGAGAGAAGCGACAGAGTGGTTTGGCCAGCCACAGACGCTTCTACAAATTATAGATGAAGGAAGTCATGAAAAAATTTTGCAAATGCTTCATCCTTCCAAGGTGAAAAATACATTTGAAGTAAATATTGTAGACAAATTTGGGGAATTATTATTGGTAGATTGCTATGCTGGCTGGCAGGGAGAGCTTCATGCAGAATTACTCTTTCTAAAAAAGGATCCAACAATAACTAGAGTGAGTACAAGTTTAAACAAGCTTCAATCCAGATTGCAAGCAACAGATATGGAATTGCTTCAAGAAAAGGAGAAAGCAGAGGAAGTTCTGAAAGAAAACAATCGATTATCTGCACCATTTATTGAAGTAACGAATGAATTGGCACTCATTCCCATATTCGGTGAGATCGATACGGAGAAAAGTGAGATTATAAGTGAATTAATTATTCAAAATGCCTATGACGCCATTGCTACAAAGCTAATTATTGACTTCACTGCGATTGGTAGAATAGATAGAGATGGCCTAAAGGGTTTTAATAAATTATTTCGTTCATTGGAGATGCTCGGAAAGCAGGTAACCGTTACCGGTGTCGGGCCGCGTCATGCTAAAACATTTCATGAATTAGGTGTACCGATGGATATTCATTTTTTACCATCACTTCAAAAGGCAATCACAAAGCTTACGAAATAACCTTTTGAATTGAATAAGTTATTTTAGGGATTAGCAAAGGGACCAACTTTGCATTTTTTTACGCTATTTTATTTGCTAATTACGTTTAACAAAGCTAGTTAGCGGAAATTAGTAGAGTACTGTAAAAAATGTTTAGGAGGTCAAATATGAGTAAAAGTAAACAGGGAGGCATCAACAAGAGATTGATAGATTACCGAATTTTCCTTCCTTCGTTACTTATAATCATTGGAATTTGTATTCCATTTGCAATGAACGAAAAAGAATCATTAGAAGTGATGAATGGAGTCTTTGACTCCATTGTAGACAATTTTAAATGGGGGTATATTTGGTATACTATCGTTCTTGTAGTTGCTGGACTATATTTATCATTTTCCAAATATGGGAATGTGGTCCTTGGTGATCCAATGGAAAAGCCAAGATTTACGATGTTTGAATATGCTTCTATCCTAATTGCTATGGGGCTTGGCTCTACAATTATGCGAACAGCTTTAGTACAATGGGCAGCCGTGGCGAATGACCCGCCGTTTGGAGTTGACCCTGGTTCTACGCAGGCCTTAATGTGGGGGAACACATATGGGATGTTCATGTGGAGTTTTCAAGTATTTGCTATATTCGTTATGGCCGCACCAGCAATGGCATATGTTTTACATGTGCGTAAGCGACCGTTTATGCGTATTTCTGAGGCATGCAGAGTAATATTTGGTGACAAATTTACCGACGGAATCGGTGGCAAGATTTTAGATATTATTTTTCTTGTAAGTATTCTATCAGGTGCTGCAGTAACGCTCGGTTTAGGCACACCAATAATTACGTATAATGTTGCTGAGTTATTTAACATAGAAGTTAATTTTATCCTTACTTTAATTGTAACTTTAATATGGGTATTTCTATTTTCTATTAGTGCATATTTAGGAATTGAGCGAGGGATCAAGAAATTAAGTACAGCTAATATGTATTTAGCAGGTGCATTTGCTTTATTCGTAGTGCTTATTGGACCAGGAGTATTTATTCTTGATTACTTTACAGATACGATAGGTTTCCTCGCATCAAATTATTTTGACCTGGCGTTATATACGAATTCATTAGACTTAAATGGAAGCACCCATATTGAAAGTCATTTAATTTTCTGGTTTGCTTATAGTGCAACATGGGCTATGCTTCACAGTGTTTTCGCTGCGAAAATCTCAAGAGGTAGAACGATTAAGGAAATGATCCTTACTTATTTGCTTGCACCAACATTGATATCATGGGTAGCAACTGGTGTGCTTGGAGGCCTTGGGGTTCAACGTTATCTGACAGGTGAAGTGGATGTTTTAAACATTGTAAGTGATGACAAAATGGCTGCCATTCCGGCAATTTTGTCTTCCTTGCCAATGCCAACCATTGCAATGGTTGTATTTATCATTATTGCAACAATCTTTTTAACTACGACACTTGACTCAACTACCTACACAATTGCTTCCTATACAGGTACTGAGAATATGAGTAAAGCAGAGCCATCTAAAACGTTGCGTATTATTGTTGCAGCAGTTATTACTGTACTGGCATTATTGCTTATGCGAATTGGTGGGCTGCCACCACTAGAGGTACTATCAGGAATTATGGGGATACCTATTATTGCCATTCAGTTCTTGACAATCTATGCAGCTAAGAAAATGATGGATCAGGATAAAGCGTGGTTAAACAATGTAAGGGAAAAAGATAAACCTGAAAATACAAGAAAAAAAGCGTAGCCTTGAATAGGCTGCGCTTTTTTTGTGCTTTGAATGATTCGGAATATGGATGAACGCCGAAGTAACTTGGTAGTACTTTAAGCGGCCGTTTCGGAGAATACCGTATAGTGAACAAAATATAGCTAGTTTGCGAATATTTCCGTCGGATTATCTCGCTCTGCAGCTGATTAATTTGCTCTCCGGCGGATTACCTTGCTCTGTTATTAATTGTTCTCACTCTAATTCGCAATTTCCTCCTGCTATAAAATATAAATCTGTACCAGATAGTGTTCGTCGCCCAGCATTCGCAATTGCAACTTTTTTAGATTAATCATTTTTCCCGACAATACTCCATATTCTTGATGCAAGCTCTCTTGCCTCAGCTTCATCTGAGGTGCCACTAAAGGCGGCTGTAAACGAACGAGTAATCGTTTCAATCAAATAAGTCCTTGGTTGGTCACTTTTTATTTCCTCAATAAGAAATTGCGCATACTCATGTCCGCTCTGATTTCTTTCAGCAGGTAGCTTCTCGCAAAAACCTTCAAGCTGTGAAATAACATCCTCTGTTGAATATTCTTTTCGGGTGAGATTATTTTTTAACAATATATATATTTCATCATTAAGAAATTTATCCTTTGTCTCTATCATATCCGGAATGATTGAATCAAGCCTGCGAATAACGAACTGTACAAGTGCTTGAAGGTCACCGACATCTTTTGCAGTTGCTGCCCAAACATGAATAACATGCTGCATCATTCCAAGCATTAAAGCAGCTAGGTCCATCGTATATGGCGCAGTTTCTTTTCCGTAAACATCCACAAGTCTTTCCGTAAGCCAGAATAATTCATCTAAATGGCTTTTTTTAACGTATTCCCGAAGTTCCTGGTCTCCAGAATGAAATATTTCTTCAAAAAGCAAAAACAGATTTTGCTCCCGGTTCATTTGCATGCGAATAGCAACTTGCTTTGCAAGAACTTCTTTATCAGAGATATCTTTCCCGATCAGAAATTCTCTACGTTTAACAAATGTCTCCTCGTTAACGTATTCCAAAATCGCCATCAGACAAGCATTTTTGGAAGGGAAATAATTATAAAATGTACCTTTGGAAATGTTGGAAGTAGCTAGAATATCTTGAACAGAAGTATTACTAAAGCCTTTTTCAATAAAAAGACGTTGTGCTGTAAATATTACTTGTCGCTTGCGATCATTCATTTAATCACCTTTTGTACTTATAGTATACTCTTATATTACATCACAAGCCTTGTCTTATCAATGTTTGAAAAAAATACATAAATAAACCTTGATATTTTTATACAACAGGTATAGAATATTAAAGTATTGAACTGAGAGTATATATTTTATACAAAGTGTATGAAATGGAGGGAATATTAATGGAAGCAGATATAAAAAAAATGCATCAAAATCCACCATATGGCATGATCATCATTATGTTTATAGGTGCGTTTGTTGCATTACTAAATAATACATTATTAAATGTAGCCATACCGACGATTATGGAAGAATTTGAAGTATCTCCATCTACCGTTCAATGGATCACTACTGGTTACATGTTAGTAAATGGTATATTAATTCCGGCAAGTGCTTTTTTTATCCAAAGGTTTACGAACAGAAAATTATTCCTAACTGCTATGATGCTATTTTCTTTAGGAACAGCATTAGCTATGCTATCACCGACTTTCGGTGTTCTTGTATTTGCCCGCATGGTGCAGGCATCAGGTTCAGCTATCATGATGCCACTTTTAATGAATGTAATGCTTACTGCGTTTCCAGTTGAGAAGCGAGGCACGGCAATGGGATTCTTTGGTTTGGCAATGATTACAGCACCTGCCATAGGCCCAACATTGTCCGGCTATGTTGTGGAACATCATGATTGGCGAGTGCTTTTTGGTATTGTGTTGCCTTTCGCGATATTTACATTGATTTATGCTTTTAATTAAACTAAAAAACATAACACCAAATAAAGAAGTAAGGTTAAATGTACCTTCCTTAATTTTATCCAGTATTGGATTTGGTGGAATCCTGTACGGTTTCAGTACGGCTGGAGACAAGGGTTGGGATGCGGTAGAAGTGTATGGTACGATTCTCGTGGGAGCAATTGCACTAACAGCATTTGTTATTAGGCAGCTACGTGTCGATGAACCAATGCTGGAGTTTCGGATTTATAGACATCCGATGTTTGCATTAGCTTCAGTAATTTCTGTTGTTTTATCCATGGCGATGTTTTCCGGGATGATTCTAACACCATTATATGTTCAAACGATTAGAGGTATTTCTCCTTTTGAGTCTGGTTTACTGATGTTGCCAGGTGCAATTGTAATGGGAATTATGTCACCAATTACTGGTCGTTTATTTGATAAGTTTGGTGCCAGGATTTTAGCAATCATTGGATTAACAATTACAGTTATCACTACGTACCAGCTTAGCAAGATCACATTTGATACAGGTTATTACACGTTGATGGTTATTTATACAGTACGTATGTTAGGAATTTCTATGGTGATGATGCCTGTCATGACAAACGGTTTAAATCAGCTGCCGATGCATGAAAATCCACATGGAACAGCGATGAATAGTACGCTTCAGCAAATTTCCGGAGCAATTGGCTCTGCACTGCTTTTAACAGTTATGGATAAACGTACGGAATCAGCAGGTGAGGAATTATATAAAGAGGCAATGGGGTCTGGAAATGTGCCACAATCTCCAGATGCTTTAGCCCAATTTAAAATGGAGCTCGGTAGTCAGGCAATGTTGGATGGCATCCAATTTACATTCTTTATATCCACCTTAATTGCGATTGTTGCATTGATTCTGGCCTTTTTCATTAAACGGGTAACACCGCCAAAATCAACCGAAGTTACTGTTGAAACAGTAGAAGAATAAAATAAAAGTAAAATATAAAAAGCAAATGGTCCAAGTAAAAATGGATCATTTGCTTTTTGTAATAAAATAAATGAAAGTAGTTGTATCTCAAACCGGAAACAGATGAAACTTTTTATTCAAAAAAGGTTTTATTGGCATAGATCGTTTCATGAATTAGAAGATACTTCCTGCATTTTCCTTTCATGTTCTAATCAACTTACAGCAGGTTTTTCGATGCTTGCTGTTCACAAATTGACGATTATGGCTGTGGAAAAGAATTAATTAAAGTAGCCAGTAAGTTTCTATCTATTTGTTCTAGAGAATTTTAAGAGAGCATAAACTGTATTATTAATTGTAAAAAGGTGGTGGGGCATCATGAATGAAACAGTTTATTTGGACATAAAGGGAATGCATTGTGTCAATTGCCCAATTAAGGTGGAAAAATCAGTATCTAAAATGAACGGGATTATTGAAATCGATGTTAATTGGAAGAGTGAGCAGGGTTGCGTCACTTATGACAGGAATCTGGTTTCTATATCCGAAATTACCGAACGTATTGGAAAAATGGGCTTTACTGCACAAGAGGTAAATACAATTAAACGATAATGAATTTGGAAAGCGGACAGTACCAGCTACTGTTCGCTTTTTATTTTCCTAGTTACCGAAACACAATTAGCACCATCTTCCAATTTTCCCTCATGAATTGGCCGAGCTATGAATAAGCATATACAGAGAATGTCATAATCGACATTTTAATAAACAGGCATCAAGACAGTAGGAGGAGAACCATATGGTAGAAGCAATTCTAAAACTATTTACAAGTGAGCAAAAAGCAACAGCTATGTTGGCAAATCCCATGATTGAATTCATTTTTATGGTCTTGTTTGTGACCTTTATTATTGCATTAATTATCCATATTACACTATATCAACGATTAAAAAACCTTCGAAATCACATCAAAACGACAAATCGACTGGACGTCGAACCACTTCAAACGATGCAAGACCAATTTCAGAAAAAACAAGCGAAAGAATCTGTTAAAGTGGAGACATTTATTCAAGAAAAGTTTTCTGATTGGCGGATGTATCATATACCAGTTATTAGCCTCATCAAAATAATTCAAATGACTGTTTCTATTTTCATTTTAATTGGTGTACTTGGTACGTTTATTGGTCTTACTTTTTCACTAGGGAGTATTGATGGCACAGGTGATCAGCTAGTGGAAAATGTGGCAGGTGTTCTCGGTGGCATTGATGTTGCTTTTTATACAAGTATTGTCGGGATGGGCTTATCTTTAATTATGACAATTCTGGTTAAAGTTCTAAACACGGAATATATGCTGACAGACATCATGTTAAAAACGGAATCGATTCTGGAGGGAGAGGAACAACACGGACTAAACCGCCTTATCGACGTGTCTGAGGACATTAACCAGTCTATCATTCACCTTCAAAAAATCAATCAACAATCTCTTCAGAATATGGAAGCAGCTTTCTCCGGTTTTCAGGAATATACGACAGGCTTACAACAATCTGCGAAAGATCTGGCTTCATTTAATGAAGGACTCTCACAAAATTTGGAGGAATTTAACCAATTATTTCATTCGATGAAAGAAGTAACAAACGGATTTAGTGAAGGCACTGCTAAACTAAATAAAAATTTTGATTCGCTATTTTCTCATTTTAAAAAGATGGATGGACGCAATGAGCGAATGACAATTGCCTTTGAACAAACATATGAAAAGGTAAAACAAGTTGCCGAAACGCAGTTGGAAACACTAACACAGTTTGATGCATCAGTCGTAGACTTAAAAGATTTTACAGCATCTATGTTGCAGGGCCAGGAAACAATAAAACATACATTTGAAAAGATTCATCAGCACAGCAATGATTTAGTTAAAAAGATGGAAGCACATAACAAAGAATTTAAGCAAGTGTTTGGTTCTGATTTAACTTCTAAGCTTGGGGGAATTGTGTCATATTTG
This sequence comes from Virgibacillus halodenitrificans JCM 12304, assembly GCF_001310895.1. GTDB lineage: Bacteria > Bacillota > Bacilli > Bacillales > Amphibacillaceae > Virgibacillus_Q > Virgibacillus_Q halodenitrificans. Next base: position 14,589 of record NZ_BAZS01000007.1, read on the forward strand.
AGCGAGCTTTCACGTGAATTTGATCAACTAGGCGACTCTATAACAAAGCTTCCACATGCGCTTGAAGTAATTGAACGAACACAAAATGAGCATCGCCATTTGCTTTCTGATCGTTTTGAGGAGTTAAAGGAATTTAACCGTGTATTTAGTAACCATCTTCATGCACATACGAAGGAATCATCCGCATTTGAGAAACAGCTTCAGCAGGCAACAACTTCCTATGAACAAGTAGGAATAAAAAACAACCAGCTTATTCAGGAAATAAAATCAACCATTTCTCAAATGAATCAAGGCTTTCAACAGCGTGAGAATCAGTTGGAATCCAGTGTGAGTATTTTAAAAGACACACTTGCTAATTATGTCGCAAATCTTGAAGGATCTCTTGGAGACAGACTGGATCAGGTTGCCAGAGGATTTGGAGAATATATGCGAGGTACAAATGATGTGGTAAAAAGAGAGATGAAAGAATGGCAACGTATTTCTGAAGATACACAGCAGAATAATATGCGGGCATTTCAAAGGATGATGGAGGAACTGGGAAGAGAAATTCATACATTAAATCAGCAGTTGAACACATTCGATCAGCAGGCTAGAAGACAGATTAACAGTATAGGAATGAGCCGTAATGAATACTAAATATCAACGGTTATTCAAACAAGAACAAAATGAGGGGCATTTTTGGCCATCGTTCACGGACTTGCTTACAACCATTCTGCTTTGTTTCATGCTTATATTTATTTGTATGATGATTATAAAATCCTTACAAATTGAGGAAATGAAGCGGACAATTGACCAGATTATGGGAGTGAGGGCAAAACTGGTAAATGAAATGAAGGCTGAGTTTAGTGATTCTTCCCTTGGCGTTGAAGTAGATGATAAAACAGGTGCCATTATCTTTAATACAGAGATATTATTTTCCTATAACGAATCAGAATTAAAACCGGCCTCGTTTGAATTTCTGGATGAATTTGTTCCTAAATACTTGGATATTCTTCTGAAAAGCGGTTATGAGGAATATGTAGCAGAAATCATTATTGAAGGTCATACAGACAGGGATGGCAGCTATTTATATAATCTGGAGCTTGCTCAGGAACGGGCATATAGTGTAGCTGAATACATTTTAAGTGACAGCTTTCCATATAAAAATATTCAGAAGCACCTGAAGGAGAAGTTAACAGTAAATAGTAAATCCTTTTCTGACTATCGTACAAATGAACAAGGGGAGTATAGCCCGGAAGAATCTCGCCGTGTAGAATTTAAGTTCAGACTTAAGGATGAAGAAATTTTAAATAAAACACGAGAGATTTTAGGTGAATAAAACCCTCTTTCAACTTGCCATGCGATCGGACATCCATATTACGATTAACAGGGAACCTAAAGTTATTTGGTCATAAAAGGAAAATAGTCTGCTTAAGAGAATTACTCAGCCATTTTTACCATAAACTCATAATCTATCTCCTCTCTTTCTTTTCATTTCTATGTTACTATTGTAGATAATTTATAATGTGAACAGGGGTGCAAGCAATTTGCGTTTGCGATTTATTTTTTGTTTATTTTCTAGCATCATTATTGGAGGACTATTAGGGTGTAGTCCATCCCAGGAAGAAACCTCCGAAATTAAAGCGGAAGAAAGGGAAACAAATATGAAAGCTCAAGAGAAACTACAACCGAAACGTATTGCTGATGTATTTCTTGATGGTGATTATGAACAGATATATACACATTTAAGCAAACCGTTTCAAAATGAGATATCGTTAAAGCAATTTAAAAAAACAGGTAAAAATTTCAATCATGGGGTAGAAGCTTATTATTTGTTATCTGAGCTGCCATTAACGGAGGATACTGTTCAGTATGTTTGGGCAGATAAGCAGGAAACAAAAGGTATGGTAGCTGTGGTTGATAAGGAACAAGTAATAACAGGTATGCGAATCTTGCCTTTGGAAACCTTCCAAGAAACGGATAACAAGTACACGAAAACGGTCTTTCAGCAGCCGTTCGAAGGAGATTGGTTTGTCTTTTGGGGTGGAACAAACAAGCTGGTAAATTACCATTATGAATATAAAAACCAACGGTATGCTTATGATCTAATCAAAATGATTGATAACCAATCTTATAAAGGGGACTCTTCCAAAAATGAAAGTTACTATGCCTTTGGGGAAAATGTTTTTGCGCCTGCCGATGGCAATGTTGTAGAGGTCGAAAATGCTATAAAGGATAACGATCCGGTTGGCAGTATGAATGCAGCTGACCCAGCAGGGAACTATGTCATCATTGATCATGGGCATGAGGAGTTCAGTTTTCTTGCTCATTTCAAAAAAGGATCTGTTAAAGTGAAACCGGGAGATCATGTTCAAGCAGGAGAATTACTTGGACAGGTTGGTAATTCAGGAAACTCCAGTGAACCTCATATTCATTTCCATGTGGGTGATTTACCTGACTTAGAAAAAGGAAAATCAATTCGTATACAATTGGAAAACGAAGAAGATTGGATGCAGGGAGATACAGTTTATGGAATAGGTAAGTAGAGTCCTCTCACTTACCTTTGCCGTCCACTAAATAAGCTCCTTTATCTTAAAAGGCAGTTGCTCAGTTATGGTAAATCAAAATAAGTGACTATAAGAGCTGATAATCCATTCAGATTATTTATAGAGTTACTTCAAATATGGAAGTGTCTGGTCAATTACCTGCTGCAACTTGGATGCTTGTTGTGCGTACATATCTTTCGCTTCCTGATTTTGAGTTTCAATAGCATAGCTCTCCAATTCAGCTTGAAGCTTTTTAAGGTTTGCTGCCAATAAAGGTTTTGATCTCACTGTGTTTTGTTTCGATTGTTCCTTAAACATATCGATAAATAGGCTGCCAGTCGAGTCTACCTGTGCTAGAAATACATCTTCGATTCGAAAAGCTCCTTGTTTTTCCATTTCACCCATTAACCATTCTTCTGTATAACCTAATGTATGGAGATTTTTAGATAAAACATGCCCATCTGCGACAAGAAGCGTTGGGGCATGTTCTTTTTCCAGTTTCATCCCTAACATAAAAGGTGTGATTGGTTCTTGTTCTGTTTTCTTCATGACACTTAACTCTCCATTTGTTTCTAACACTGCCATTTCTACATCTGCCACTTTAAAAACACTTTTCTCTCGTAATAGCATCATTAATTCATCAATTGCTAACTGATTTTTTTTCATACTATTTTCTAGAATCTCTCCATTTTTAATAACAATCGCTGGTTTTCCATCGGTTATATGTAAGAATGATCTGGATTTTAATCCAATCACCGCCAATAGAATTGGGAATAGCCCCCAAATTAATAAAGAAATTAAACCGTTAGCTATTTTTACATTCTGATCCACAGACATAGTTGCAGCAATGGAGCCAATTGTTATTCCAACACAATAATCAAAAAAGGTTAGTTGGGAAAGCTGCTTTTTACCCATAATTCGAGTCATTAGTAATAATAATAGAAAGGCCCAGACAGAACGAATTAAGATTACTACTAACTCTGGCATGTAAAACTCCTCCAATCAATAGATGCTTTTCCTATTATTGGGCAAGATAGGAATAACCATACGTCAAAACAGAAGGTGGAAAATAAATTGGTTAAAAGAATTTATCTTGCAGTTCTTATTCTTATAATTTTATCAGGTTGTTCACAGATTACAGGTAAGGAAGTATTACTCAACAATATAAAAACGCTTGAAGTGGCTTTGGACCAAAAGGATTGGGAGTTAGCTGAGGAACATACAGATGAACTACAACGGCTTTATAAGGGTAACAGATGGAAAATTCAGTTACTGGGTGATGAAGGTGAATATGAGAAACTATACGAAGGGATTCAGAGATTAAAGGTGACAATAAGGGAAGAAGCGAATCCGGAATCTAAAATAGAACTTGCAACAGTGAAATCGCTTATTAAAGATATTTATTCTCTTTAATGGGGGTGGTAGCAAAGGAAGGCGGGTAATAACTTGCGCGCAACGGAGGGATAGAATGAAATTTGGATGCCATTTATCCATAAAAGATGGCTATGCAGGGGCTGCAAAAATAGCTGAAGCATACGGAGCCTCAGCTTTTCAATATTTTCCTAAGAATCCGCGAAGCTTGTCTATCAAAGAATTTAACCAGGATGATGCACTGTTATGCCGAAAGCTTTGCCAAGAGAATGGACTGGAATCTGTAGCACATGCACCATACCCAACTACACTTACACCACGTGATGCAAAGAGAAGAGCACAGGTTATTTCCTCTGTGTTGAATGACCTTGAAATTGCTGAAGCTTGTGGTAGCAAGGGAGTAGTTGTCCATTTTGGTAAGCAAATTCATGTTAATAATCCGGTTGCTAGCTACCATTTAATGATCGATACATTAAATGAAATATTGAGCGTATGGAATGGAAGGGGTAGGATTTTGCTCGAGAATAGTGCAGGATTACCTGGAGGAATGGGAACGACGTTAGAAGAGCTGGCAATGATTCGGAAGCTCAGTGATTATCCGGAAAAAATAGGTTTTTGCTTAGATACCTGCCATGCTTTTGCGAGCGGCCTTTGGACGGGTGACAATTGGAAAGCTGTCATGGATAATGCAATAAAACTTCATTTTTTTGACAAGCTGGAAGTTATTCACTTTAACAATTCTAAGTACGACACAGGCTATGGAAAAGATCGTCATGCTAATATTTTTTCTGGAGGATTTATTAATGAGAATCAGTTTGAAGATTTGATTCAAACTCCCCATTTAAAAGGAGTGCCGTTTATCCTGGAAACACCTAAAGAGACGATTTCACATAAAGAAGAATTACAGCTACTCCAAGAGAAGTGGGGTACTAATAGGAACGCTAAATGATGTGTCTACTAACAATCAAAAAGCCTGGGACTTTTACCCAGGCTGAAGAGTATTTACATTTATGCAACTTTCTTGCATTCCTCTGCACATTTAAGGCAAGCTTCTGCACATGCTTGACAGTGATCGTGGTCATGTTTTTTGCATTCATTCCCACAGGCTTCACATATTTTTGCGCAAACAGATGCCAACTCAGATACAAAAGGAGTTCCTCTTGAAATTGCCTGTTCCAAATAACCGCAAATATCTGCACACTCTCGATCCAACCGAATACAATCTGCCATCATTTTAATATCGTTCTCTTGTAAGCAAGCATTGTAGCAATGATTACAAGCCTCCATACATTCATGTAAAACGTTTAATAATTGTTGATGCTGTTCATGAGACATTTTAACAACCTCCTGAATTATGATTTAGTTTTTAAATTACCCAAAACTCCTGGGGTTAAACGGAAATTTATAAATTCCATAGAATCTGCATACTTTTGTAATATACAATCTTTTGATTGTAGCTATTGATAAATAGAGTAGTATATTTAATTAAAGTACTTTTGGGAAAATAGATTTTGATATTTTTTACTAAAATAAAGTCTACTTTCTCAGAGTAGAACGTATCAGTTTAATGATTATTGAATACGAATGAAGGAATCATCCATGGGAAGCTTGGGGGAAAATGTTACATGGGAAATTTGGAGATCCTCAGAAGGAAATATTGCTTGCATTAGAGAAGTAACGTAAAAGGATGTAAGAATAAAAGGGAAGGAGAATATAAATGGAAACATGGTATGGAGCAGCAGGTATATGTATAAATGAGAATAGTGAGTTACTTATGGTTCAACAAGGGAAACCAGAAGAAGAGAAAACCTGGTCTGTACCTTCAGGAGAAGCAGAGGATGGAGAAACCTTTCAGATTTGCTGCAGTAGAGAATTGGCAGAAGAGACAGGATATATCGTAGAGATTGGAAAGAAAATAAGTGTAAAAAGAAAATGCTACGAGGCTATTCAAGTAAAAGCAGAAGTACATTACTATTTGGTCAAGATTATTGGAGGTAACCGAAATATACAGGATTCGGACGGCCTTATCTATGATATTGCGTGGATAAATTTAGAAAGACTAAAAGCACTCAAGCTATCTTACCCCGAAGATAGACCATTTTTACTTCGAATGCTTCGAAGTGCTTTATAACTTATCTATATAATAACGTGGTGTACCATAGTATTTAACCTGTCTGTACTGTGGAAACGCAGAGTTGTAAGAAATGAAAATTGGAGCATTAATCAGGAATGGATGATAAGAGTAAAAGGGAAGATCACCATATATCATTCCTTGCAGTGCAGTATTCATCTCTCTGTTGAAGATTTCAAAGCGTTTTGCCGATGTTGCTTCGATTACCTGACTCCCATCCACATCTACAGTTCCAGCTAAATACATACACATGGATGGATCATTTCTCCATTCTGCTAAAACTTCATCTTTTTGTGCCGGATTAATTGCTTCGTAATTATAAACATAACCAATATCCAAAAATAGTTGTCCAGTCGTATCTGAATGAGTCAGCGTGTATTTTCGATTTGAAACTGGTTGGTTAAAATCAGCAGGCGGAATATAACGAACACTTAATTTTTTTAGATTTATGGTAGACATTTTTTACCTCCTGAAAAGTAGGATAGTATCATTCTATGTTTCGCTTTCTATAAGGGTGTGGAAATAAGAACAAAAAGTGTATAGCAAACAACTTTTGTATCTTGACTGAAAATTATATATTGACAAATAATAAAGAGATAACATACAATAATGATTGATTGATCAATCATTTAATGGGAGTGGAAATCTTGGCAAAACCTAAATCAAATCAAAAAGAGGAACAAATCTTCCAAGCGGCTTTAAAGCTTTTTTCTGAAAATGGTTTTTCTAAAACAACTATTAAGGAAATTGCACAAGAAGCAGACGTAAGTTTTGGTACCGTTTTTACATATTTTGATACAAAAGAATCTTTATTTTATGCCTGTGTGGCTAGACCGGTAGAGGAAGTGAAGGAACGATTTTTACTACCTCGCGAATTTTTGGAAGAATTGACAGTTGATTCCTTAACCAAAATGGTGGCTGAACACCTCCACTATTTCTGGGAGCAAGAAAGCTATATACGGCTAATCCAGTATGTTATTGGGCAACCACAACGTTTCTCAGAAATGAAGTTATTAGATGAATTTGCTGAGGAATTTATTCTATTTATAGAAGAGGTGGTGCTTGCAGGAATGAAGAAAGGTTTCCTTCCAGAGAGTAATCCAACTGAAGTTGGGTACGGATACTTGGCATTTCTAAACGGAGCCCGTTTAACCTATACAAATAAAGCAAATGTGAGGTTAACGAATGCTTTAGAAAAGCAAGCGCTTCGTTTATTTGGAATTAATTGACGGGAGGAATAAAGGGATGAACAAGTTTCATCAACTCCACAGAACCATTAAAATACGCTTACTACTTCAGTTTGCAATAAATGTGACTACGATGACCATCTTGCCCTTTATTGCAATTTATTTTAGTAACCTGGTAGGCGCCGCGATCACAGGGGTTTTAGTCATTCTTGTATTACTTTCAGGTATTGCTGGGGGGTTATTAGGAGGGTATTGGTCTGATAAAATGGGTCGAAAAAATTAATGGTTAAGGCTGAGTGTGGTATTGGTTTCACTTTTCTTTTAATTGCAACAGTTAATTCTTCTTGGGCGGTTATGCCTTATATCAGTTTTCTTTTATTTATGGTAAATATGTTTTGCAATGGAATCTATGTACCAGTTTCCAGCTCAATGATTTACGATATTGTAGAAAAGAAGGAACGCGGTTTTGTTTTTACTGCTCTGTACTGGGCGTCTAATTTGGCTACAGCAATTGGAAGTATAACGGGCGCATTTTTATTTGAGAGATATCATTTTTATTTATTTATTGTGGTTGGAATGATTTCCTTCGCTTCTGCAGGCATAACTTATCTGTTTATAGCTGAAACATACTTCCCAAAGAAAGTGAATACTTCTTCTCTTTCCATATATGCTAATTATACAGCTGTTTTCAAGGATAAGTTATATATGGTTTTTTTAATTTCAAGTCTATGTGTCTTTTCATTAGAAGCTCATTTAACCAATTACATTGCAATTTATTTGGAGAGTAACGTTCATACTCAAAAATTATTCGGTCTTCTTGATGTGGATGGGATGAGAATGATTGGGATCTTGCAGGCGGAAAACACTTTGCTTGTGGTACTTGCAGTGGGGTTAGTTGCTTGGTTAGCAAATAAGAAGTCTGATAATAGTATGTTACTTGGCGGGATGTTCCTATACGTAATCAGTTATTCATTATTAAGTTACACGACGATGCCTATGTTATTAATTATCTGTATGCTATTTGTTTCTATTGGTGAGCTAATGTTTATACCGGTACGCCAAAGTGTCTTGGCTGATATGACAAAAGAATCAAATCGAAGTTCCTATTTGGCACTTGATAGCTTCTCAGGGCAGGGGACTATGATCATCGGAGGAGCAGCTGTTACATTGGGAGCAGTTCTACCTTCTTATATAATGAGTGTGCTATTTTTTCTTATAGGAATTACAAGTGTGCTACTGATGAAGATTGTGGTAAATAATAAAGAAGCTCATGCTTCAGGAAAATCAAAAACTTTAGTTTAGTTACAGCAATACAATTAATCTTTTTGTGTAACTCATCACAAAAAAGGAATATTATTCTTGTATTAATGTTAGTATTTTGAAATAATTAGAGAAAGTTAGTAATCATGTGAAAGTCATAAATTCAAATGATGTAATAAGGTGTGAAGGAAGCAATGCAAGGAATTGTTCAAGTGCTATTTATTTTTGTAATTATGATGGCTATTAGTTCTCTTTTAAATATATTCTTAAAAACAACAAAAAAAGTTGACTGGTTGATGTCACTATTAATCAGTTTCATACTATCAATTATCTTTGTTGTAGTCCTAAATTAAAGGGAGTTTTAAAATGGATATAATACTTTTATTTGTCGTTGGTTTTGTTGGTGTGCTGATTATAATTATGGGGATTGCATCTCTCGTTATGAGAAGAGTTACAGGGCCAAATAGAGATTTACAAAAAAGAGTAAGGTATTTGGAGAATGAAGTCGAGAAATTGAATAGGACAAAAACGGATTAAGAAAATGTTGGCATTAACTTATAAATGCATCCTGAAAGAAATACATATTGGAAAAATTCAAGAAATGTATTGTAGACACTTTTTATCAGCAAATTGTTTGGTATACTGATAATAGTGTGATAAGGCTTATCATGGGTGGTGGCTCAACTCCCTTCCGAAAGGGGGTGATGCCTTTTGACAGTGTTTGAGACATTAGTTTTAATGATCTCGTTTGCAACATTGATTGTTGCCGTATTGTCAGAAAAAAAATAACCACCCAAGCCTAGCAAGCAATTAGGGTGGTCATTTTATGCACCTTTTTGTGAGCTGCCCCCTTGAAGGGCTATTACACGGAGGCTTAATGGTGTATCAGCACCATTAAGCCTTTTTTTATTTTATGAACATTCTATTTATAGTATACCCTATTTTAGAGTAAAATCAAGCCTCGTATAGGCCGGGCAACAGTCTACAAATAAAACGATTTAATATTATAGTGAGGTAAGTTTTAAGGTTACTGAGTTGTAAAAGGGGAATATAGGTGAAGCATTATTTGTTGTTAGGATTATGCTGGGGGAAATAATTATTATAAGATAGCTGATTAAGTTGAACACGGAAAGGAATATCCGTGTACTTTTAGGAAGGGGATAAATAAAATGCCAGACATAATAACTAAAAATTTATTTATGATTTCATGGAACAAAGCGCTTGTCATGGCAGCTATGAAGGATAAAGAGAAACTCGGGAAATTACTTGATGCGCGGATTCCGGAAGATTTCCCCAATGAACCTGTAAGACAGCATGTATTACCGGATTTACTAAAGAACTTGGAAAAGGATGCTTCCTATGGACAGTGGAGCGGAGTAATTTTGAACAAGTCTGAAAAGGTTGCTATTGGTACTATGGGGTTTAAATCTCCCCAGATGAGATGAAGCACGGGGAAATAGGATATGATATTGTTCCAGCTTATCAAGGGAAAGGTTATGCAACAGAGATGGCGAATGCTGTGGTTCAGTGGGCATTTCAGGAAAAAGAGCTGAGAGGGATCTCAGCAAAGTGCTCCCCAATTAATATTGCTTCGGTGCGTGTACTTGAGAAAATAGGGATGGAACATGTGAGTACTACAGAAGAAATTATGTGCTGGGAGATTCTAAACAAAGAATATAAATGTTGATGGGCAGCAATACCCCCACTCATGGCCGAAAGGGGGGAAACCGGATAAATGGGGGTATTGCTGCCCACCATGGGTGAACTCAGCATATCATCTCGCAGGGTGATGCTGTATACAAACCTCAAATGTGGATAGCTCCGAACCTAAAATTGGATTATCCCCAGATTCTTGTTTATCTATCTCTTTTGCTGCATGAGCTTTTTCAGATGCCCTGCTTTCTCGCCACGCATTGAAGTAGGAGTGATCTTGCCAAGTTGTGCAGATCTGCAATTCATCATGTTCTTCTGTATTTTCTTTTTTTAGTACTTCCATTAATATAAAACCGTCAAATGTATGTACGGATTTAGCAGTTTTAAATCTTGTAATTACTTCTTCAGTTCTCCCTTTTTTAATACGAAGCGTGTTTATTGCTTTCATCATTGTCATTTTATAGCCTCCTTGGATAGTAATGTTTGCAAGTAGTTTAACACTGGTTCTGCTAGTTTTTTAATATTGATAATCATTTTCAATTAACTGTATTGTAGTTGAAAACGATTATCAATGTCAACACTTTGTTTATAGTGAAAGTCTTTATAAACTTCAAAACTTCCAGCTGGTATGTAAGCAAATTATTCATAGAGGATTGTGGTATTTATATTTAATAAGGGAATTAGTGTAAGAAGACTGAACTAATATTCGAGTGTATCCTCGAATAAAAGAACAAATTGTTTCCTATGTCACATTTCTAATTCATTTACCGACATTTCGTTATTTTAGATCTTCCGTTTTCGGTTTCATCCAAATGTAACTTTTATTATTGGAGAAGTTGGATGGGGAAACTACATTGTCAGAGTTTTGAAAAATTACATTAAGAAAAGCCTCCACTGTTGGAGGCTTTTTAAATTTTTTTTTTCAAAAAAGAGCACTAGCGCTTTTTATATTATTATTTTTCATTTTCAAAAGCTTTTAGGGCTGCTTCTGCCACTTGTACATCTTGTGTGACAGCCCCACCGCTAACTCCGACAGCTCCGACGACTTTGCCTTCCTTCTCAAGAGGAAGACCACCACCAAATACGACAATTTTACCTTGGTTCGTTGTATTCAACCCCCATAATTCAGAGTTAGGGACTGTAGCTTCTTCCAGATTGGATGTAGGCATTTTTAAAGCAACGGACGTCCATGCTTTATTGTGCGCTATGTCCACACTCGCCAACCATGCATCATCCATGCGGTGTGTAGCGACTAGATTACTGCCATCGTCAACGATCGTAATCACCATCTGTACTCCGATATTTCTTGATTCCGCCTCGGCAGCGTCAATTAATTTTTTCGCCATCTCCAAGTTTAATTTTTCCATTTGTACACAACCTTTCTTTTTCAAAGTAAAAATTGTTCTATTAATTCGATTCCCTGCTGCTAATCAATTAAACGTATATTATAAAAACTATTCAATTATTGAAAAAATCAATTTTTTTAAGTTTTAAAAACCATTTGTCGGGAAGAGAACTAACAGTGGGTCTACATAAACTTATGAGATCCCTGTATGTTTCTAACATTTAAGGGAGGTATTAAATTGGCTGGGAATCGTGGAGTAGTATATGTAGGGGATGGAAAAGTGGAGGTTCAGGATATTTCATATCCGGATTTAGTATTACATGATGGGCCTGGGGTACCTAAATCGAATGCAGGAAGAAAGTGTGAACATGGGGTAATTATTAAAAATATAGTCACTAACATTTGTGGAAGTGACCAGCACATGGTGCGTGGACGAACCACAGCACCTGAAGGCTTGGTACTTGGCCATGAAATTACCGGTGAAATTCTAGAAGTTGGACGGGATGTAGAATTTTTGAAAAAAGGAGATATTGTATCTGTGCCATTTAATGTGGCCTGTGGTCGTTGTAAAATGTGTCGCAGACAGGATACGCATATTTGCCAAAATGTTAATCCGGAAAGACCAGGAGGAGCATACGGCTATGTAGATATGGGTGGCTGGGTAGGTGGCCAGTCGGAATATGTTATGGTTCCTTACGCGGATTTTCAGCTATTGAAATTTCCGGATAGAGATAAAGCGATGGATAAAATTTTAGACCTTACAATGCTCTCTGATATTTTTCCAACAGGGTATCATGGGGCAATTAAGGCCGGTGTAACTACTGGTTCAACGGTTTATGTTGCAGGAGCGGGTCCAGTTGGCCTGGCTGCAGCTCATTCAGCCCAATTACTCGGAGCTGCGGTAGTGATCGTAGGAGATTTGAAAGAAGAGCGGTTAAAGCAGGCAAGAAGCTTTGGGTGTGAAACAATTAATCTAAAAGAGCATGATGATGTGGGTGAACAAATTGAACAGATAATCGGCGAACCAGAAGTGGATTGTGCGATTGATGCAGTTGGATTTGAGGCGTATGGTCATGGTACAGACCATGATGATGCACCTGCAACAGTGTTGAATACAATGATGGATGTTGTGGAAGCAGGTGGACAATATGGTATCCCTGGTCTATATGTCACAGAGGATCCGGGCGCCAAAGATAAGGATGCGAAGCAAGGTTCTTTAAAAGTAAGATTTGGCCTTGGTTGGTCTAAAGCTCATTCACTTCATACAGGACAAACTCCAGCAATGAGGTATCAACGTCAGCTGATGAATGCCATTTTAAATGGTAAAGCTGATATTGCAAAGGTTGTAAATGCAACAGTTATTTCTTTGGATGAAGCACCACAGGGTTACGCTGATTTTGACAGTGGGGTAGCTAAGAAGTTTGTCATCGATCCACATGGGTCGTTAAGTAAATAGGTTAAGATTGCTCCCTCTTTGTTTGTTGATAAAGAGGGAGTTTTTTATATTAGTGGAAAAAATCAAGTAATCTATTATAATTAACTTTAATCAACTAGTTTGGAGGTTAATTATGATTCATAAACGGCGTGATAAACCAATTGGATTAAGAATGTTAGAACTTTTAAGCAAGCGTATGTCCATTGATAGCAAAACAATGCAACAATATGTAAGTTTGAAAAAGGGATATGAAGGAGAGTTATTTTTTGATACATTTATCAATGAACTTAAGGAAGAATGTATTATTTTGAATGATTTATTGCTGGAAGTAAATCATACAGTTTTTCAAATTGATTCACTCCTTATTACCCAGGAGAAGATTCAATTGTACGAGGTGAAGAATTTTGGAGGAGATTTTTATTACGAGGAAGATAAGTTATTCACCAGAAATCAGCGGGAAATTGTTAATCCATTACATCAAGTAGGTAGAAGCAATTCCTTATTCAGTCAATTACTCATCAAACTACAAATAAAAATGCCTATAGAAGCATTTGTAGTTTTTGTTAACCCCGACTTTACGCTTTATCAAGCCCCGATAGGAAAACCTATTATTTTCCCAGGTCAACTGAAAAGACACATGAGTAATCTAAGTAATACCCACTCTAGATTGACTAATTATCATAAAAATATTGCTGAACAATTAGTAGAACGACATATAGCAGAACCTCTTTATCCACATGTTCCTCACTATGATTATCAACTACTACGTAAAGGTATTACCTGCCAAAAATGTGATAAATGTAGAAAGGAAATACTGCTCCTGTAATTTATGCAATCACAAAGAGCTAGTTTCCTTAGCTGTATTAAGAAGTGTCGAAGAATTCACGACTCTTTTCCCCAAAGAAAAAATAACAACGAATATCATTCATGATTGGTGTAAAATAGTCACATGTAAAAAACGGATTTCGAGATATTTGGAAAGTAATTTTTAGAAAGAAGGAGTTCGACAATGGACATTCTATAAGTAACTCTCTAAAGAATTGATTATTGGGCTGACGGACATTGGGAGAGGAAATCTGGTCTTGAATGTCTATCATAAGGATGCTGACGGACATTGCTGAGAGGGAAATCGTGTCTGAATGTCTATTATAAGAATGATGAGGGACATTGCGAGAGGAAAATCGTGTCTGAATGTCTATTATAAGGATGCTGACAGACATTGCGAGAGGGAAATCACCCTTAAATGTCTATCACTCAAAGGATGACAGACATTGCAGCGAGAAAACAGCCTCCCAATGGCTACCGTTCAAGCGAAATGAAGTTCCCCCTCCACACCATTCACGACAAAAAGCCCACCATCCTTCAGATGGTGGGTAGTTTCACATACTCTATTCCTGATATGCTGGCTCTGCTTGATGCTTTTTTTCTGTTTCATTAATAACTGTTGTTGCAACTAAATCACCAGTTACATTTAGGGCAGTCGCTCCCATACCAACAAGTGCATCAATTGCTGTTAAGATAGCGACTGCTTCCATCGGTAAGCCGACTTGGGCAAATACAGTTGCGATCATTATAATTCCAGCCCCTGGAACACCTGCAGTACCAATAGTTGCCAAGGTTCCTACAATAACGATTTGCAGCATATCTGTGAATGTTAATGGATCTCCAATAATATTGGCAGCAAAAACTGCAGAAATGGCAATTCGTATGGCAGCGCATCCATATTTACTGTAGCTCCGAATGGGAGGCTAAACCCGTACAAGCCTTTATTAAGATTCAATTTTTTGGCTGCATCCAATGTTAATGGCAATGTGCCTGAACTGCTCTGGGTAACAAATGCTGTTAGTATAGGTGTTCTGGCATGTGTGAAAAAGTTTTTGAGAGAAACTTTGGTGAAGAGCATAAATAGGATATAAACGGCCACTTGGACAAGTAACGCGACATACAATACGAGAACCATGTTGCCAAGTGATGTTAATGTTTCCACACCTTGATTACCAACTGTTTTAGCTATAATAGCAAAAATCCCAATAGGTATATATAGCAAGATAGCTTGCATAATTTTAAATGTTGCTTCATTTAAACCTTCAATTACATTGTAGACAAGTTCCCCTGTTTCGCCCCATTTTTCTGAGGAACGCAAAGCAGAAATAGCTATTCCGAATACCAATGCGGTAAAAACAATGCCGAGCAGGTTTAACTCGGTAAAGGCTGTGAAGATATTATCTGGCACAATACTTAGTAGTACACTCATAACACCTGGATTTTCAGGTACTTCAATTTTTTCATTAGTATCGATTGTCATACCCGTTCCTGGTTCAAAAAGGCTGCCAATTGTAATACCTACAATAATAGCCAGAGCGGAAGTTATCACATAATACAAGAAAACTTTACCACCCATTCTTCCCAGATTACCTATTTTTGTCTGGTTAACTCCAACGATTAATGTAAAGGTAACCAGTGGAATAATCATGAATTTCAATAGGCGTAATAATAAATCACCAAATGGTGTTAAAATAGCAGCATCTTTTCCAAATATTAATCCAGCAATTACTCCTAGAACCAGAGCAAGACTGATCTTTAAAATAAGTGAAGATTCTACATATTTCTTCCACATTCTTTTCAATTTTTACTTCCCCCTTTTATAATAAAAGTACAATGATCAATAATTGAGATAATGTACATCAAATTACTCGGAATTGTTTCCTAACAATATAGTATATAGAGCCCACTTGTCAAAAACAATGCTCTAACCTAACATCAATATGAAATCTAGGGGAGTTTAACCTTAAATAACGTGTTAGGATAGAAAATATAATCTATCTAATGGAGGGATGAGGTATGTATGTATCTATTTTTAACGAAATAGTACGAATCATGCATGAAGATTATGCAGGTTGTTTGGATAAAGCAGGACACGACCGGCCTGATTTATTCCGGGAAAGGATTTTTGAGTTAGATAAGACTGGTATGAATGATCAGCTTTTTATTGAAATAGTAAATGATTACTTACTCGATTTTCAGGATCGCCATATGCACTTTGGTAAAGCGGGTGCAGCTGCTTCCAAATTAAACGCAGGATTTCAGGTAAGAAGATTTCGTGAATCCTTGGTAGTAACACGATGTGATATGGAGAACAGATTGGTGCCAGGGGATGAAATCATTGCTTTGGATGAGGAAGGTATTTTGGAGTTAGTCCAACGACACAAACGGCAGTTGATGGAAACCGATGCAGAGAGGGAGAATTGGGAATCGATTTTACTCCTCTACGCGAATGCAACAGTAAAGAAAGTGAGTGGAGAGGTACAATCCTTAAAATTGCAAAAAACTCCAAAGCAACCAGTTCCTCCTATTTACTCTTTTAATAAAATTGCTAGTGACCTTGCTTTAATGGTGTTAACTGACTTTATGGACGAAAATGCCATCTCAGAACTCATCCGTGAAAATGAAGAAACACTTTCTTCTATTAAAAATTTAGTTATTGATGTAAGGATAAACAATGGTGGAAGTGATTTGGCCTTTATGAAAATACTTCCTTATTTATTTGAAGATGAAAAAATCAATTTGGCTGATTTTGATGATGGTAAAATGCTGACAAATTGTACAAAACGTAATGTGGATTTACGTGTAGAACTTTTAAAAATTGCTGCGGACAGAGTGAAGGATAAAGAAACAGTACTGCAAATTAAAGAACTGATTAAGGAATTAAAGAGGAATCGAGGTGCAGGTTTTGTAGAGCTCGATTTCGGTACAAAAGAAGATAGCTTTGTTTTAGCAACAAAAAGGGGACCTGAAAAAATAATCATATTGACAGATGTTTATTGTGGTAGTTCTGGTGACTCCTTTGTAGAGATTTGTAAGCATTCACCCAAAGTAACGGTCGTTGGCAGACCAACCTTAGGGCTGAATGATTACGCTAATCTGGCAATTATGAAACTGAATAATAAATTTGAATTATGGTATCCCACTTCTAAGCTTTCCAACGTGGATGACGGGAAGGGTATGACTGGAATAGGAATCAAGCCGGATATTTATATTCCATGGACGCCTGCTCATTTACAAGAAGATCTAGATATGAAAAGAGCTCTGGAAATTATATATGCAATAAATTAATAAAGGCAAACCCTCAAAATGTTTACAATTGTCAAGCTGTGGTAAAAGCAATTGTATATATATTCAGGAGGGTCTCGATGAAACAGATAGTCAGGCTAATAACAACAGCAATAATAGCAGGTGTTATACTTGCCTTAAGCTTAAAAATAATTCAGATCACCACTGGAAATCCAGCTTATATTTTATTATATAATATGGATTATATACCTGTACTAAAGCAATGGAATAATGTGCCGGGAGCAGGAATGCTCTTTCATTTTATTACATGTATTGTGAGTGTTATTGGCTTGTTTTATATTCTCAAACTATTCAAACGGGAAAAAGTAGCCAGTCTTTATGTGGCTGTGTATACGATTGGTGGAGGTATATTATTTTTCTTAAGTGCATTTACAGAGACGCCACCAGCTTATACAAATGCAGCAGCTTGGTTTTATTGGACAATTGGACATGCTATTTTTGGGGTTCCAGTCGGTTTACTAATAAAATCTATCAGCTCAAAGCAATAAGATAGCGGATCTGGAGAATAGCTTCGTTCAGACTTTAAACTCACCTACATATTAGCTGCTTCAAAAAAATACAATAGAGAAAGGGTTTTTTTGGAGGGGCTAATGTGCGGAAAAATTTAGGCATCATCTCTTCTGTTCTGTTTTTAATGGCATTGGTTTCTTGGTTGCCTATATATGTAGACGTAACAAGTTTTTCAGAACAAAGTGTATTTTATGCAACAGGGGGTGTGGTGACTGGGCTTTTTTCTTCTCCGAGTGGATACAAATTTATTGGTTTAATAGGGAATGGTCTTGTACTTGTATTCCTTGTCGTGCTGCCATATTTCTTTTAATTTAAAGTGAGAAATCCATACAAATTAGCAAGGGGGGAAGCCATGAAAAACCATCCGAAAGTTGATTTTACTGTAAGTAAATGGAATGCGGTTTTGAACTTGCTCTCGTTATTTTTTATAATATGTTCGTTTATTTATGTTTTTACTATTTATAAAGAGCTGCCGGATCAAATCCCAATTCATTTCAATGCAGCGGGGGACCCGGATAACTGGGGAAGTAAAGCTACCATTATTCTTATGCCTTTAATTGCTTTGATACTTTACGTCCCACTATATTTTCTAAGCAAACACCCGCACGTATTTAATTATCCGTTTAAAGTAACAGAAGGAAATGCAAGAAGCATCTATCCGTTAGCACAGCTATTCATGACAGTGATTAATTTTGAAATGGTGGTTATGTTCACCTATTTATCATTTACGATGGCTGGAAATCAACTTGGAGAAGTTTTTTTTCCCTTGATTATCGTTGTCCTCATTACGACAATAGGAGTATTTTTTGGTATTCTTTATCAAAAACACCGTCAGCATGACCAGCTAGATGACTGATTTGTATATTCTTTTTAATTTAGAAAACACCAGCAATTTACGTATGCTGGTGTTTTTCTTTAGCAATTTTAGCAAGTTTTTTATTATCGTAGTTATTTTTCAAAAACATATAAAATGATGCTCCAAAGATAGCGATATAACCAATGATGCTCCACATGTCAGGAATTTGGCCAAACAAGACAATACTGATTAAAGCTGAGTACACGACAGTAGAATAGAAGAAAATTGAAATTTCTTTTGCGGGCGCATATTTATAAGCAACGGTTATCCCAAATTGACCCACTGTCGCGAAGACACCTGCTGCAAGAAGATAAATCCATTGCTTCATGGACATTGGTTCATAAAAAATAAGGACAAAGGGAAGTAAAATCATTGTTGTAAAAAAGGAAAAATAAAAAACAACTGTATAAAACTGTTCTTTACTTCCAAGTACACGCAAAACGGTGTATGCACCAGCTGCAAATACAGCTGATAGGAATCCTGCCATATAGGGAATGGTTTCCACGTCGAATTCTGGTTTTATAATAAATAGTGTACCAGCAAAGGCAATAAGAATTGCGACGATCTGAAATCTTCTCACATGCTCTTTTAAAAATATGGCAGCAAAAATAATCGTTAAAAATGGGCTCATTTTATTCAACATGTCTGCATCTGAAAGAACCAAATGATCAATAGCATAGAAATATAGAACAATACCTATGGCACCAAGTGAAGATCGTAACAATAAAATTTTCTGATTTTCCTTCTTACCAAATAATCGTTCTTTATAGTATTTTACAAACCCAAATGCTATGACCATGGATACTGCATTTCGAAACATGGTTTTTTGAACGGTAGGCACATCTCCAGACAGTTTCACGAAAGCTGCCATGAGAGAAAATCCCATTGCCGACAATAGTAATAAAATGATCCCCTTATTTTTGTCACTCATAGGCTCCTCCATTTATTCATGTTATTTACCGCTACCTATATTAGTACAAAAGTTTTATTTTGCCTAGTAGAGAGGGTTGACGCACTCAATTGCATGTAATTTCTTTATATTGATAGAAAATCTATCCAGATTAGGTGGGGTATGATAGAATATAGTTTATTTTATGAATATAAAGCGAGGTGCCTTGTTGTGAATCCACTATTAATCGAGTTTCCACATGAATTTGAGACAGAGAGGCTGCACATACGAATGCCGTTACCAGGAGACGGGAATATTGTGTTTAATTCTGTTCAAGCTTCCCTCCCGGAACTTAAACCCTGGATGCCTTTTGCTCATTATGAGCAGTCAGAAGAGGCAACAGAAGCAAATATTCGTGAAGCCCATATTAATTTTCTTAAGCGTGAAGATTTACGGTTACTCGTTTTTTTAAAAGAAACTGGGCAACTTGTATGCTCTTCCGGTTTACATCGGATTAATTGGCAGGTACCTAAATTTGAAGTGGGATATTGGGCTGATTCACGTTTTACAGGTAATGGGTATGTTACAGAAGCTGTTACAGGTATTACTAATTTTGCCTTTACTGAACTAAAAGCCAGGCGAATGGAGATCCGCTGTGACAGTAGAAATTTAAAAAGCAGAGCAATACCTGAGAGAATTGGGTATAAATTAGAAGGCATTTTACAAAATGAGGATACTGCAGTAGATCGTCCTGAATTAAGGGATACTTGCATCTATGCCAAAGTTTCAGTATAAGTTTCTTTCCCAAGCTCATAGTTAGCTTGGGATTATTTATGACCATATATAGAAAATGTTATAAATTAAGAAGTATTGATAAAATTGTATAAATAATGGAAATTTGAGATAATATTTTTGGTTGCTTATGCCAATATTGAGTGAGTTGTAGAATTATAACCTTATATATTGTGACTTCAATATTATATTTTCTTATTAGCCTTAGAGAGGGGGAAATGAATATGCTTGTTTGCCTATTCATCGTGGGAGCTTATTTGTTTGGGTGCATAAACGGGGCCTATTACGTAGGAAAAATGCTTACAAATAGTGACGTAAGAAAATTGGGTAGTTCTAATGCAGGGGCTAGAAATGCTGGCAGGGTATTTGGGCGAGAAGCATTTATCTATACTGTACTCATTGATGCTTTGAAGACTGTCGTTCCTCTAGCTATAGTAATCTATCTATTTGGAGAGCGGCCGCTGATTCTGGGATTGATAGCAGGAGCAGTTATGGTGGGCCATATTTGGCCAGTACAGCTACAGTTTCAAGGCGGGAAGGGAGTTGTCGTTTATTTGGCGGCAGCATTAGTTCTTGCACCTTTGGCTTTACTAATAACAGGAATAGTTGTATTTATACTTTTCATACTAAAGAAAGACATCACCATCGCTGGCTTAATAGGATTTTTTGTCATACCCGTCACGCTGTTTATTAAAGCAGAGTTTATTCTTGCAGCAGTTTTCAGTATCCTATTGTTTATTGTGATTTTTTTACATAGAAATGGGGAAGGAACATGAATGAGTGTACATCGATTTTATATAAGCTGGCTGATAACAAAGCAGAGTTAGATCAAATTCATCAACTAAACTACGAAACATTTGTTGAAGAGATACCACAACACGAGAAAAATACGACAAGAATATTGGTGGACCGTTTTCATGAACAAAACACATACATTATTGCCAAGCTTGCCGGGAAAGTAATTGGAATGATCACTGTAAGAGGTGAGAGACCCTTTTCCCTTGATCAAAAGCTTAGCAATTTAGATGAATATCTACCAGCAGATGCCGTTCCATGTGAAATTCGTTTATTGTCCATAAAAAAGGAGTACAGGGGTGGTAGCGTATTCTATGGTTTATGTAAAAAGTTAGTTTCCTATTGTTTGGAGCAAGGCTTTAATATGGCACTTATCTCAGGGACCACGAGACAAACAAAGCTTTATAGGCATATTGGCTTTAAACCATTCGGTCCGCTTGTAGGCACGAAGGAAGCTCCTTATCAACCGATGTATTTAACAGTTGAATGCTTTGAAAAATCAACACCGGCCTTTGAAAGATTAATGAAACGAGAAAAAAATACAATGAACCATTCCTTTCTGCCAGGCCCGGTTTCTATTTCAGGCAACGTAAAAAAAGCATTTGAAAAACCGGCGATTTCTCACCGTTCAGAAAGGTTTCTGGAAATTTTTCGGGATGTACAGAAGAAATTATGCAGCTTGACTAATTCTTCGTTTGTGGAAATTGCAGTAGGAACTGGAACAATTGCCAATGAAATGGTCGCAGCACAATTATCAACAATAAAGGGTAAGGGGCTTATCCTTTCCAATGGGGAATTTGGTGACAGATTGATTCAACAAGCGAACAGGTGGCAGCTGGACTTTGAAACATTTCAGAAGTCATGGAATATGCCAATTACAGCAGATGAAGTGAAAAAAAGGTTGGCAACGAATCCGGAAATTAACTGGCTGTGGACGGTGCATTGTGAGACTTCCACGGGCTTTGTTTTTCCTATAGAAGAATTAAAATCTCATTGTAAAAGGAATCAAGTAAGGCTTTGCCTGGATGCATGCAGTAGTCTTGGCGTCCTTCCCATAGATCTAAAGGATGTTTATCTGACGGCAAGCGTAAGTGGCAAAGGAATCGGCTCCTATCCAGGATTAGCTTTTGTTTTTCATGAAGACCAACTAGAACCTCATACTTGTATTCCCAGTTATTTGGACATAGGATTGTACCAGCAAAAGAACGGAGTGCCGTTTACGCATTCATCTAATGGCTTATTAGCACTTCATGAAGCGCTTAAACAGACCCAACCAGCATCAAGAGAGCTTGCTGCACGAATTTCTCATCGATTCCTACATGAGGGAATGGATGTTATATGGGGAGAGAATTATTCACCAGGTATTCTAACGATACGATTACCTGACTTCATTGATTCAATAAAATTTGGTGAAATGCTGAGGCAACGAGGAGTGTATATAAGCTACGAAAGCAGTTATTTACTGAAGCGTAATTGGATTCAACTCGCATTTATGGGGGCACAACCTGATAATGACGTAATGAAGGCAGTTGACTTGCTTATTCGTTTGTATCGTTCTGTTAAGAAAAAGGAAGGAAGCTTCCAATGAAAAAAGACTTGAATTTTATATCTCGCCACCTTGTTGCTATTTCTGTAGTGATTTTATGGTTGAAAACAGTAATTATAACCTGGACTCAATTTGATGTAACGTTAAACACATGGCAGGATGTACTCCTTTTAATAATGGGGCCATTAGGAATCATCATGATACTTATGGGGATAAGCTTCTTATTTTCAAAGCAAGTTCGTCCGGTTATTTTTATTGTTGCATATTTTCTTATAAGTAGCTTGCTCTATGCCAATTTGCTTTATTACCGATTTTATATTGATTTTGTAACTGTCTCCGTCTTGCTGCAATTGAGTAATGTAGGGGGATTAGGTCCAAGTACAGCTGAACTCATTTCACCATTTGACTTGCTTATTATTGCAGATATTGGTGTGATAATTTACTTACTAATACGGATGTATAGAAAAAACAAGACAATGCATATGCCCCAAAAAAGAAATTATGCAATGACAGGCTTGGTGTTTATTGCGCTTACCTTCAGTATTGCAATGTGGAATAATCCATATTTATTAACAACTGGTTATGACAGGGATCAAATGGTTCAGCAAATAGGCTTGTATAATTACCAGATTGTTAATTTAATTGATGGACTTCAAGCACCATTAATGAAAGTAGCCGCAGATGAAAAAGTTGCTATTAAAACAGCAGAAGATGTTCAGCCTGATGGAATAAGGAGGTCGGAAAACTTTGGACTTGCGCAGGGGGAAAATTTAGTGCTCATCAGTCTGGAATCAACGCAAAATTTTGTAATCAACAAGCAGATAAATGGGGAAGAAATTACCCCTTTTTTAAATGATTTAGTAAAAGAAAGCTTTTATTTTCCTAACATTTACGATCAGACAGCACAGGGGAAAACCTCCGATGCAGAATTTATGGTTGATACAGGTCTTTACCCTTTACCAAGTGGTTCTGTAAATGTCAGACGGCCTGATAATCATTTCGAATCCTTGCCAAAAGTGCTCAAGCGGACAGGTGATTATAAGATTTTTGCTTTTCATGGAAATGATGCTTCATTTTGGAATAGGGATCAAATGTACCAATCGCTTGACTATGATCGTTATTTTTCGAAAAAAGATTATGAAGTAACTGAGGGGAATTCAGTTAATTACGGGATAAAAGATATACCTTTTTTAAAACAGTCACTAAAAAAGATGAACAATTTACCAGAACCATATATGGCAAAGCTTATTCTAATGACAAATCACTTTCCGTTTTTACTTGAGGATAAAGATCAGTTTATTTCCCCTGCTGATACAAGTGTGGAAGTGGTTAACCGTTATATTACGACAGTAAATTATCAGGATAAAGCATTGGAGCAATTTATCTCCTCCATGAAAGAAAAAGGTTTATACGAGAATAGCATTTTTGTGTTTTATGGAGATCATTATGGGATTTCAAGAAAATATGAGCAAGGTGTACACGAATTGCTTGGACAAGAACAGAACCCATTAAATCATTTAGATCTACAAAAAATCCCACTTATTATCCATATACCTGGGCAAACCGGGAAAGAGATAAAGACTGTCGGAGGGGAAATAGATATTCATGCGACACTTCTTGATTTATTAGGAATTCCTGCTGAGGAACACATTACTTTAAGCAGAAATCTTTTTACAAGAAACGAAGAACAGCCTGTCGTGTTTCGAAATGGGGATATTGTAACAGAAAAATATGCTTCTATTGATCGCAAATGCTACAACAAAGAATCAGGGGAAGTAATTGAGACATCTACATGTGAAAAATATTTAGAAATAGGTCGCCAGGAACTCCAACTTTCTGATGAATTAATATTTGGTGATTTACTACGATTTGTTGAGTAAAATAGTAAGCCTTTTTAGCGTAATACATCTATGCTAGTTAACGAGGCAGTTTTATGTTTTAACGTAAAACTGCCTCGTTGCATTTGAATATATAAGCAAATCGTAATATACTTATATATGTTTGTAGGAGGTGAACATTGTGGAAAATTTGGATATAAATAAAGCGGCCCCTTTATTGAAGTTGCTTGGTGACAAAACACGCTTAACGATGGTGAAAATATTGGATAATCATGATTGTTGTGTATGCGAATTTGTGGAAATCTTCAAAACGAGTCAATCTTCTGTAAGCCAACATCTTCGAAAGCTAAGAGATTTAGGCCTTGTACAAGAGGAGAGAAGAGGTCAATGGATATTTTATTCGTTGCAAAAAGAGAGTGAATATTATTCATTTATTCAGCAGATCCTGAATCAATTGCCTAGTCAGGATGGTAAATTAAAAGAATTAGAAGAACAAGGTTTACGAATTACTTGTTGTTAAAAGGAGGAAAGTAAATTGTCATCATCTGTTCTGCTTGCATCATGTATATTTTTACTCACACTTATTTTGGTTATATGGCAGCCAAAGGGTTTGTCCATTGGTTGGTCTGCTTGCTGCGGAGCTTTACTCGCTTTACTAGCTGGAGTAGTCGGTTTTCAGGATGTAATTGAAGTTACGGGGATTGTATGGAATGCAACATTGGCATTTGTAGCAATTATTTTGATTTCTTTAATTTTAGATGAAATTGGATTTTTTGAATGGGCAGCATTACATATGGCTAGAGCCGCCAGAGGCAATGGATTGAAAATGTTTATTTATGTGAGTGTATTAGGAGCTATTGTTGCAGCTTTTTTTGCTAATGATGGTGCAGCACTAATTTTAACACCAATTGTTTTAGCAATGGTTCGTAACTTGAATTTCCAAGAAAAAATGATATTCCCATTTATCATGGCAAGTGGATTTATTGCTGATACCACATCACTTCCATTAATTGTTAGTAACTTGGTTAATATTGTGTCAGCAGATTTCTTTGACATTGGTTTTGTAGAGTATGCAACAAGAATGATTATCCCTAACTTTTTTTCTTTAATAGCAACCATACTTGTGCTTTTGGTTTATTTTAGAAAGAGTATTCCACGACACTATGACATGGCGCAACTGAAAAAGCCAGTGGAAGCAATTAAGGATAGGAAGATGTTTAACTTGTCCTGGATAGTTCTTGGCATACTACTGATTGGATATTTTATAAGTGAGTTTATTAACCTGCCTGTTTCCATTGTGGCAGGAATTGTAGCGATTTTCTTTATTTTAATGGCCGGGAACAGTCATGCAGTAGACACAAAAGCTGTTATAAAAGGTGCTCCGTGGGCAATTGTGTTCTTCTCTATCGGTATGTATGTCGTAGTATTTGGTTTAAGAAATGCGGGGCTTACTGATGTCTTGGCAAATATTATACAAAAAAGTGCAGAACAAGGATTATTTGTAGCTACGATTGCAATGGGTTTTATCGCAGCTATTCTATCTTCCATTATGAATAATATGCCGACTGTTATGATTGATGCAATTGCTATTTCAGACACAAATACAACTGGTGTGATGAAGGAAGCTTTAATATATGCAAATGTAATTGGTTCGGATTTAGGGCCTAAAATTACGCCAATTGGTTCCCTTGCTACTCTTTTATGGTTGCATGTGTTAGCTCAAAAGGGAGTTAAAATTTCCTGGGGGACTTATTTTAAGATTGGAGTCACATTAACAATTCCCATTCTACTTATTACATTAATCGGGCTTTATCTCACGCTAGTAATTTTATAATAAAAAGGAGGATCAACAATGAAGGAAAAAACAATTTATTTTTTATGTACGGGTAATTCCTGCAGAAGTCAAATGGCTGAAGGATGGGCAAAAAAAGTTCTGGGTGATAAATGGACAGTAAAAAGTGCAGGAATCGAAGCGCACGGCTTAAACCCAAATGCAGTAAAGGCAATGAAGGAGGTTGGTGTTGATATTTCAGACCAGAAATCTGAGACCATAGATAGTGAGACCTTAAATAATGCAACTTTGGCTGTAACACTTTGCGGAGATGCAGCAGATAAATGTCCAATGACACCACCACATGTAAGGCGTGAGCATTGGGGATTTGATGACCCTGCTAAAGCAGAAGGGACGGAAGAAGCGCGTTGGGAGGTATTTCAACGTGTAAGAGATGAAATTGGGGAAAGAATAAAGCAGTTTGAGGAAACCGGGGAATAATAGAGAGTCAGACCTTCAAGTCCAGTTACCAAGTATGGATGGAAGATCTGATTTTTTAGTGTTTTTAATAACTTTACAAATCTTATTGTTACAAAAGATGAAAGGATAATTATACTGGTTGGGGATTATTAACTAAGATTTTTTCCTCTAGTAAAAGACAGGTTTTAAGGTGAGTGTCTCTGATCGTCATAAATCCGTAACACCTACTGAATATTTTCCAATTTTTATATGTTATTATATATATAAGAAGTATTGTTCATTACTTCACAAACTTTTTTTCGTTATGGAGGTTAGTAAAATGGCTAATAAAGCTTGGGATCATTTTACCAAAGGGAAATGGCAAAAAGAAATAGATGTTCGCGATTTTATCATTCAAAACGTTACACCGTATGTTGGTGACGAATCATTTTTGTCTAATGCAACTGATTCGACGAAAGCTTTGTGGGATCAAGTAATGGAATTAACCAAACAAGAGAGGGAAAATGGTGGAGTACTTGATATGGATACTGCGATTGTATCGACGATCACTTCACATGGACCAGGTTATCTTGATAAAAATAAAGAGAAAATTGTTGGGTTCCAAACGGACCGTCCATTTAAACGTTCCCTACAACCATTTGGTGGGATTAGGATGGCTGTGGATGCATGTAATGCGTATGGTTATAAAGTGGATGAGGAAGTACAGCATATCTTTACTGATTACAGAAAGACACATAATGCAGGCGTATTTGATGCATACACTCCAGAAATGAGAATGGCGAGAAGAGCTGGGATTATTACTGGATTACCTGATGCATACGGCCGAGGACGGATTATTGGCGACTATCGCAGAGTAGCATTGTATGGTGTAGATCGTCTCATAGAAAATAAAAAAGAAGCATTGGCTGGAGTTGGAGCCAATGGGGTAATGAGCGAGGAAGTTATCCGTGATCGTGAAGAAATAAATGAACAGATTCGTGCATTACAAGAATTAAAGCAGCTTGCTGAAATTTATGGCTATGACATTTCAGAACCAGCAACGAATGCACATGAAGCATTTCAATGGTTGTACTTTGGCTACCTAGCAGCAATAAAAGAACAAAACGGAGCTGCAATGAGTCTTGGACGCGTTTCCACATTCTTAGATATTTATATGGAAAGAGATATAAGAAACGGATTGCTAACCGAGGAGGAAGCTCAAGAATTAGTTGATCATTTTGTAATGAAGCTCCGTCTCGTTAAATTCGCCCGTACACCTGATTATAATGAACTATTTAGTGGTGATCCAACATGGGTTACGGAATCTATTGGTGGTATGGCAAATGATGGTAGATCACTTGTTACGAAAAACGCCTTCCGTATGCTTCATACCTTAGATAATTTGGGACCAGCACCTGAACCAAACTTAACTGTGCTATGGTCTGAAAACCTGCCAGAGAAATTTAAAAAATACTGTGCAAATATGTCTATCAAAACAAGCTCCATTCAGTACGAGAATGATGATATTATGCGGGAAATTTATGGGGATGATTACGGTATAGCGTGCTGTGTTTCTGCAATGACCATTGGTAAGCAAATGCAATTCTTTGGAGCACGCGCCAACCTTGCTAAAGCTTTGCTATATACCATTAATGGAGGCGTTGATGAGAAAACCTTTGCACAGGTAGCCCCAAATTATGCACCAATTACATCTGATGTACTCCAATACGATGAGGTTATGGAGAAATATGACAAGATGCTTGATTGGCTTGCAGGCTTATATGTAAACACATTAAATGTTATCCATTTTATGCATGACAAATACAGTTATGAACGTCTGGAAATGGCATTGCATGACAGAGAAATAGTAAGAACAATGGCATGCGGAATCGCTGGATTGTCTGTGGTCACTGATTCATTGAGTGCAATAAAACATGCTACTGTTAAGCCAATTCGAGATGAGCAAGGTTATGCAATTGATTTTGAAATCGTTGGAGACTTCCCTAAATATGGAAATAATGATGATCAGGCAGATGAAATCGCGATTAATCTCGTTAAACGTTTTATGAGTAAGATAAAGCATCATAAAACATATCGTAATTCCGTACCAACTCAATCGGTACTAACTATCACTTCTAATGTCGTATACGGAAAGAAAACAGGGAACACACCGGATGGAAGAAGAGCGGGTGAACCTTTTGCTCCAGGTGCCAATCCAATGCATGGACGGGATACAAAAGGCGCATTGGCATCTTTAAGCTCAGTAGCCAAACTGCCATATGAAAATGCTTTGGATGGAATAAGTAACACCTTCTCCATTGTTCCTAAAGCCCTTGGAAAAGATGAGGAAACAAGAAAGGGTAACTTAGCTGGTATGTTAGATGGGTATATGATCAAAGGCGGCCATCACTTAAATATAAACGTGTTTGATAGAGAAACATTGCTTGATGCAATGGAGCATCCGGAGGAATATCCGCAGCTGACTATTCGTGTATCCGGATATGCTGTTAACTTTATAAAGCTTACAAGGGAACAGCAAATTGATGTTATAAATCGAACATTCCATGAAAGTAGATAGTCAGCTGGTAAAAGCAAGCTTTTGGAAAGGAATGATGAAATATGAAGGGGAGAATCCATTCCGTTGAAACATTCGGTACAGTGGATGGCCCAGGAGTAAGGTATATTGTCTTTATGCAGGGCTGTCTGTTACGCTGTCAATTTTGTCATAATCCGGATACGTGGAAAATCGGTGACGGTAAACAGGTAACGGTAGATGAGCTCATTTCAGATATCGAATCCTACCTTCCATTTTTTAAGTCAACGAATGGGGGAGTCACTGTAAGTGGAGGAGAGCCATTATTACAGGCTAAATTTTTGGTAGAGTTATTCAAGGAATTAAAAAAACGTGGTATTCATACAGCCATTGACACTTCAGGCGGGTGCTTCTCCCACTCCCCTACATTTTTGAAAACATTGGATGAGTTAATGGAAGTAACGGACCTTGTTTTACTAGATTTGAAACAAATCAATCCTGAGAAACACTTAAAGCTCACCGGTCTTTCCAATGATCATATTCTAGACTTTGCGAACTATTTGGCTGAAAAGAAGATGCCTGTATGGGTTCGCCACGTGCTTATTCCTGAAGTCACAGATGTTGATACAGATTTGGAGAAGCTTTCACAGTTTATAGATATGTTGCCAAATGTGGAAAAAGTAGAAGTGCTCCCTTATCACCAGCTGGGTGTATATAAGTGGGAGGCACTTGGACTTGAGTATACTTTACAAGATACGAAGCCACCGACCAAGGAAAGAATAGCGAACGCGGAACGTATTTTGGCAAGGGAAAGTTAAAAAGAATAAAAAAACAGAGAAGCTTAGCTCCTCTGTTTTTTAGTATTAATCGTCTGGAAAAGGTATCATTTACAAAAATAATAGGATTAAGAAAGGAGTTTTACAGGTTCATATAGAAATTTTAAGGAAGATCAGACTTTTAACGAGCTTTGCGCTTTTCTTAGAAAGGGGATACAAATGATGGAACGACATCTATTTTTATATGGCGGAAGTCCTCCATTCGGAGAACGATTTGGTAAACGTTTTGCAGAATTGGCTCTATCTGAACAAGGTAAGGTTGCCATCTTATTTATCCCGAGGGACGGATGGAAGCAGTATATGCGCATTTATACTGCTACATTAGCTGCTTATGGACACAGTAAATTTGAGTACCTACCTCTTACGGAAGATTTGGAAGAGGAGAATACCAATAAATTGGTAAACTGTTCCGGAATTATTATCAGTGGTGGTGAAACAGAGAAATATCAGGAAAGAATAGTAAATACATCCATTGGTAAACAAATAAACATACTTTATGAACAGGGAGTCCCTGTTGCAGGCTTTTCTGCAGGAGCGCTACTATGTCCAGCACATTGCATTATTCCTCCAATTGACAATACAAGAGGGGAAAAACTATTGCTTAAAGGAATGGGTTTCCTAAACGATGCAGTAATTAGTGTACATTATTCAAAATGGCAGGAAGATAAAAATTTAAAGACAAATGTGGAGGAACTTGACGTATCAGTCGGTTACGGCCTGGATGATGGAACGGCAGCTTATTTTAGAGATGGAAAGGTTGAAGAGATAGAAGGAGAAGGTTTTTATGTTGAAAGAAAAGCACAAGTGTTATAATTTTTCTCTTTAGCAAAGGCGGATGAGACAAGGGTCCATCCGTCTTTGAAAAGTGTGCTTCTCTTTGCATAGATTGAGTAGTCGTTTCTTTTTAAGCTATACCCGCTTCACCCTACATATTCCAGGTTTTTTTTGCTTTATCAAGTCTGTCTGGATGAACGGGGGGATTTTTGCAATGGTGAGGGGCAAAGTTGGTTGTAGGCGCTTATTTTTTTGTTGATTTCTTTGATATCTTGTTCGGTAGCTGCAGTATGAATCAACCGTGTTATTTCTTTTTGAAGCTTTAACCATGGTGGTAGATAGCCATTTTCCTTAGCTACTCTTTGGAAATTTTGAAATAAATCGTATTTTGTATTGGCTTTGGGAATCGGCTTTCCTTTTCCAGGTCCACTGTAGTTATCTTTTTCCCCCGCTGCATCCAGAATGTCACCAATCAAATCATTGTATTTCTTATCCATTGATTTACACTCCTATTCATTTTTTTGTATGTGTTATTCATATTATAAGATATTTCAATTATATGGTAATTATGGTAATGTGAAAACTATAATTGGAAAACTTTGTAATTAATGTGAAGCTGCAATAAAGGAGAATGCATAGTGAAAGATACAGCTGGTTTCCAAGTCAGGTTTTTGGCTACTATTTTAGATGTTATTATTATTACCGTAACGGTTGGTATTCTTTCTTACTTTTTATTTGGAGTAGCTTTTCAAGACGAACTTAGGTGGGTTGATGCTATCGAACCGTTATACAACTTATTACTTCCAGTGATATGGGGAGGTTATACGCTGGGAAAACGAATGACACATATTCATATTATTAAAATGACAGGAGAAAAAGTAACCTTATGGACTATGTTTCTTTGGTATATCGTTAGCGGAGTAGTTTACGGGCTAACACTGGGTGTGGGGGTTATTGTAAGTGCTTTTATGGTAGGGATAAGAGAGGATAACCGTGCTATTCATGATTTTATTGCCGGTACACGTGTAGTTTATGATACTAAAAATGATGCAGAAAGCAGATGATAGCAATGATGCAAAATACAGATCGTTATATGATCGATGAAATGGAAGGGTATTCACCAAACATAGGGAGATTACTTTCGATGATGGAATACACTAGGATGACAACAGTAGAAGCGGCCGCTAATCTTTCGAAAGAAGAACTGGACTATCGTATTGATGATCAAGGGAATTCGATAGGCTGTTTGCTATATCATATGAGCTGTGTGGAAGAGGTCTATCAAATTATAACATTTGATGGCAGAGGACCTAACGAGAAGGAGATGGATAGGCTCCACTTAGGCTTAACCTTGGTGAAGATGCGCATCAACAGATAAGGGGAAATGAACTGGCATATTATACAGATAGATTACATGCTGTTCGAGAAGTATCATTTAAGAGATTTAAAGAAAAAGAGGATGATTGGTTGGATGAAGTGTCTCCATTTGGTCCAGATCACTTAGCCAACAACTACTTTCGCTGGTTTCATGTTTTTGAAGACGAGTTAAATCACAGGGGGCAGATTCGTATTATTCGTAAACATTTGGAGAGGAATCAAATTAACCCATAAGTATTTAGATAAAATGATTTTAAAAGAAGAAATGAAGGTTATGACCTAAATCTGTTAACAGAAAAGTATAGTAGGGCCGCCAGTTTTAGCTGCCCTACCCCTTTGTTTTAATTATAAAGATTTGCAATGAAGTTTATGCTATGTTGGCATTAAAACCAGCCTTTTTTCTTAAACCACATGTACATAGCCACGGCAATTATTCCCATGACACCAAGAGAAACAAAATAGCCGTATTTCCATGTCAATTCAGGCATGTATGTAAAATTCATTCCATATATACCTGCTATAAAAGTCAAGGGAACAAATATCGATGTGATGATAGTCAAAACCTTCATAACATTGTTTGTTTGGTGTGCGTTTAAAGATAAATAGCTATCCCTAATATCTGCAGTAATTTCCCGATTGGACATGATCATTTCTGAAATTTTCAATAAATGATCATAAATGTCAGAAAAATACTCTTTCCTTTCCCTCACACCAGCCTGGTGCTGGGAATTTAACATGCGATATAGTAAATCCCGCATTGGATTGACGGTATGTCTAAGATTTACCAGCATATGCCTAATATCAAATAGTTCTGTAACCAAGTCATTCATCGTTCTGTTATTTCTATTATCCTCGATGACATCCAATTCATCTTCAATGTCATAAATTAACGGAAAATAATTATCTACTATTTTATCAAGAATTTGGTGGAATACATCATACGTATCCCAGTTCTCCGTTCCGTTCTGTCCGAGGAGTCTGTCTTTAACTTGAGTTACTTCTATAGATGGTTCACGGTGAAAAGTAACGATAAAATTCTCACCTACAAAAAAGTCCAGTTCTTCTTTAATGAGTTCATCCTTCTCCACCCGCACACTGTGGGTAACATAAAACGTATAATCCGTATAATAATCCAGTTTAGGACGTTGTAATCTGTGCATACAATCTTCAATAGCGAGTGGATGAAATTGAAATACGGTTGTCAGGTAGTTAACTTCCTCTTCCGTGGGCTGGTTAAAATCTGCCCAGATCCATTTATAATTAGAAAAATGAAAAGATGTTATTGGTATGTTTTTTTCTAGTTTTCCTTGTGCAGTTACTCCATATAGATGGATCAATATAAATGCTCCTTCCCTCTTCAGTGATTATCATTAACTATTTACCCTTTTTAAATCCAAAACAATCGGCTTACAGAAAGAAAAAATATAGACCTTTTACTAACAAGGATTGTTTAAACTTGTTAAAATGGGAAGGTAAAATATGCAGACAAAGGTTACCGAAAACCTAATTCGTTATTGTTTTGAAGGGCTAGGCCTTTATATTAAGTGTTGCGTTTCTGCATAATTATTAAGTAATTTAGGACTATTGCTCTCCTGTCGTTTTTTAATAGAAGGATTAACTTTTTTATAAGGGTGGAATAATCCTAGAGGGCAAATTATGCCCGTAAGGAGGAGTAACAAATGGCAAAAACTTTTGTACTGGGTGGTACAGGACTGCTCGGTTTTCAAACGATTAAAGAATTATTAGCTAAAGGGTATGAAGTAAAAACAATAGCAAGAAAAGAAAAACTAATGAATCAGATGATGCCTGAGGAAGTGGAGAAACATTTAGGAGATATTAATACATTATCAGATGAGGAAATAGTGGAGCTGCTTCGGGATTGTGACAGCTTTGTTTATGCAGCGGGAGTTGATGAACGAACAATTCCGCAGGCACCAGCTGAGAAATTTTATTATGAACAGAATGTATTGCCAACCCAACGTCTCGCACGGCTATCCAAAAGAGCAGGTGTTAAAAAATTTGTGATTCATGGATCATATCACGTGGAATTTGCTGAGAAATGGCAGGATCTAAATCTTTTTGAAACAGAGGCATACCCGCGAACAAGAAAACTTCAAGAAGAGATCGCCTTTATGGAAGGTGGAAATGAAATGGAAGTCATGGCATTACGCCTCCCGTACATTTTCGGCACAATGCCTGGGCGTACGCCGCTTTGGAAGATGTTTTTACCTCAGGTAGAGGGTAAAGATGTTGTGCCTGTATTGCAAGGTGGAACAGCTATGGTTACAGTGAAGCAGGTAGCAGAAGCAACGGTTGGAGCTTTGGAAAATGGGGAGCACAAGAAGAGTTATGCTATATGTGGTGAAAATATGTCCTATGCTGAGTTTTATAAAATTATAGCAGAAGCGCTTGAACAAGAAGATACAGAGATAAAAGTAGTACCACTAGAGCAAATGAAGCCTTCGTTTCAAAAAGCTGATGAAAAACTGGCTTATGAAGGAAAAGAAAGAGCGATCCATGCAGCTCAGACTGCAGAAATGCAAAATAGAGGAGCATATCTTGATCCTAAAGAAACAATGCCCGTGTTAAATTACCAAGAAGATGATATAAAAGAAGCGATTATTGAATCTATTAAAAAAGCGGTAAATTGCTAAAAAAGCTTTTCAGATGGCTGTTTAAAATTGAATCAATACTTGATAGATTTTAAAAGAGGAAAATTACAAAACATTATAATTTAAGAAAGCTATTCGATTAAGTAATAGAGAGGGTGCAAGGCACCCTCTCTATTAAATTTTTTATCCTCCTGCAGCTGCGGTAGCAGGTTGTCTCTGCCCTAACTCTTGGTCTAAAAGTAATAAAGCTGATGAATTTTCATCCGCAATCTTTAGTCTTTCTACAATGTTTAATGTTTGAGCTTCCTCATCAATCTGTTCTCTTAAAAAGTCTTGAACGATTACGACTGTCTGAGGATCAACATTCTTTATATAATCATGCGCCTGACGATAGGCATTTGTTACATATTGTTCGTGCTCGAGCGCTCTTTCAAAAGTTTGAAGAGGAGTTCCGAAGTCATCCTTTTGAGCTGGCACTTGGCCTAGCTTAACTACACCATCTTTCCCGGTTAAATAATCGATTAGAGTTAATAAATGGGTTCTTTCTTCCTCCGATTGTACACGTAACCAGTTTGCCATACCCGTATAATTCTTGCGATCCAGGTAAGCTGCCATTGCTAAATATAAAGTGGTAGAGACCTGTTCAATTTGAATTAAGTTGTTAATAAGTTGTTGAACTTGCTCTTTTATCAATTTACACACTCCGTTTCATCCTTATTTCAATAAGGTTATGCCCCAGAATGATCATAAGTTACTGAAATAGAGTAAATTATTAATCCCTTAATAATTAATTTTAAATTAAAACGGGTCTTTCACAGATTGAAAAAAGGCTATAATTTATAAAACATTTCTCCTTAGTGCTGGCTATTTTTCTTCCTTTTAAAAGCGATCCATGTAGTCTTAAGAGAGGAATAAGTACCTACTGCTGCTGCACCATAAAAAGCCGCCATAAAAATACCCGCCCATACATCTCCTTTATGGCTAATGAATATTGAAATAATAAATCCTAGGATGCTTGCAATAGATGGAAATTATTGATGTGGTATCGGAAATAGTTTAAAGCATTGTGTTAGCAACACTATAACCGGTACTGCAATAACACTATCCCATATATTGGTATGAATTGTTGGAAAATCGATGGGGATCAATCCTTTCACGTTTTTCACAAAAAATTTTGATGTAAGCTGTACAAGTAAGTTTAACCATTACTTACGTTGATAATTCAATTCTGTACAATCTTTCTATGTCTATTCTGGTCAAATATTCTTTATTAGACACTTACCCCAGATTTATACATATATTATTTATAAGTTTTTTGAAAGGAATGATAAAAGTGTACTATTTCTATGGCTATCCAAATCCATATTATAATAATATGTATATTTACCCAGACGAAAGACAGCTCTATTTTAACAGCATGATGCGTAACCATATTCAAAATAATGAAAACTTACGTATTAAAGACTATGGAGGAAGTCCATTTGTGGTTAATATTAAAGAAGCTTCCATAAGAAATAAGACGTACCGCACTGCGATTTGGACAGGAGAACATTTACAAGTAACTCTAATGAGTATTAATGTTGGTGATGATATTGGTTTAGAAGTCCATCCGAATACAGATCAATTTTTACGAATAGAGCAAGGACAGGGAATTGTAAGAATGGGTGGGAGCAAAGAAGATTTAAATTTCGAGAAGCAGATCCATGACAATTCGGCAATTTTCGTCCCTGCTGGCACGTGGCATAACGTAATTAATACTGGTAATAAACCTTTAAAACTGTACTCTATCTATGCCCCACCTAATCATCCATTCGGGACTGTTCAGGCTAGTAAGTCATCTTCAACTACCGAAAACAATAATAGTAATAAGGATATAAATGTTTTTGGTATGACGCCAGATGAATGGATAATGCATACAGAGTATCTAGTGAATGAAGGCCTGGAAGACGTTAAAAGAGGTATAAATGCAACACATATTCTTCAAGAATTTATACTAATGGGAGTTCTTGTCGGTAAAGGATATTCACCTGAAAAAGCTTATGAAACCGTAGAAGAATGGGAACGTACAGGAGAATCCAAGCTTCTTCAGCAAAGTAAAAATATGTAGCATGAGCTAAAAGTTTTATTAGGATTGCATATTGTAAAAAGTGATTTTATCTTGCGAAAGAACAAACTTTGTTATATACTAGTCAACAAATTCATAATGGTATTTCCTTCGGGGCAGGGTGAAATTCCCTACCGGCGGTGATGAGGGCTTTGTTCCCTCTCAGTCCGTGACCCGGTTTCTGCAATGAAAACGGTGGATTTGGTGAAATTCCAAAGCCGACAGTATAGTCTGGATGGGAGAAGGAATGACTGGAAAATATGTATTAGTAACTATTAAAAAAGATGCGATCTATGAAATTGCAGGATGCTTCCGATGTCCTGTACTCTTTTAACGCCATCTTTTTCAATTGTTAATTCTAAATGCTTGTTATTCGTCATGTTATAGCCCCGTACTGCCTTTATTGGTGTACGGGGCTTGTCGTATTTAAGAAATAATTTTACTGGAGAAATAAAATAGAGGAAGGAGTACTACTTTGCAGGAAGAGGAATATATGAAATTGGCGCTCTCGATGGCCTTAGCAGCCAAAGGGCAGACAAGTCCAAATCCACTTGTTGGAGCTGTTATTGTAAAGGATGGCTTTATTGTTGGCACAGGTGCACATTTTAAAGCTGGAACACCACACGCAGAAATTCATGCTATTCAAGCTGCCGGCGAGCAAGCTTTCGGTGCTGATATATTTGTTACGCTTGAGCCATGTAGCCATTTTGGCCGAACAGCTCCGTGTGCAGATGCTATTATACAAGCGGGAATAAAACGTGTGTATATTGCTTCCCTAGATCCCAATCCGCTTGTTGCAGGTAAGGGGATAAAGAAACTTAGGAAGGCAGGTATCGAAGTAGAAACAGGCCTTCTGGAAAAAGAAGCAGTTGAACTGAATCAACCTTTTTTTCACTTTATTAAAAATAAACAACCTTTTGTAACGATAAAGGCAGCGACCTCATTAGACGGAAAAATCGCTGCAGCAACTGGTGACAGCAAATGGATTACTTCTCCAGAATCCAGACGCGACGTTCATCAACTACGACATGAACATGACGCTATATTAGTAGGCATACATACCATCATTCAAGATAACCCCCGTTTAACCACCAGATTGCCCCAAGGTGGAAAAAATCCCATTCGAATTATTTTGGATACGCATTTACGTATTCCCCTAGAAGCAAAGGTTCTTACAGATCAAGCTGTAAAAACAATTATTTATACTGGTAAAGATGCAGATTCAGATAAAATGAGAAAAATTAGTAATGAATTCGTTGAAGTTGTTCAATTGGTTTCAAAT
Organism: Virgibacillus halodenitrificans JCM 12304; assembly: GCF_001310895.1. GTDB lineage: Bacteria > Bacillota > Bacilli > Bacillales > Amphibacillaceae > Virgibacillus_Q > Virgibacillus_Q halodenitrificans. The sequence continues at coordinate 52,601 of NZ_BAZS01000007.1, forward strand.
GTAATTTCTATTGAAGATGTATTAAAAGATTTAGGTGATAGAAATATAGTGACTTTACTTGTCGAGGGCGGTTCTGAGATACACGCTTCTTTTATTGAAGAAAATGCATTTCAACAACTTATTTTCTATATGGCACCAAAAATAATTGGTGGAAAACAAGCTATACCGTGTGTCGGAGGTAGCGGAGCACAACTTGTTGAACAGGCAAACGAACTTGAGTTCATAGAATTGAAACAAGTCGGTTCTGATTTAAAAATTACAGCGAGACCAAGAAGGAAGGGATCTACACCATGTTTACCGGAATAATTGAAGAATTAGGCAGTGTAAAGAAAGTAGCACAGCAAGGAAGAGCAATGGAAATTACAATTCACGCTACCAAAATAATGCCAGGAATCAAGCTTGGTGACAGTATTGCTGTAAACGGGATATGTCTCACTGTTACTAGATTAACTTCAACCGAGTTTTCTGTTGATGTCATGCCTGAAACCTTCCGTAGCACTTCTTTATCCACACTTAAAGAGCGTATTGAAGTGAATCTGGAAAGGGCAATGCCTGCAACAGGTAGATTTGATGGTCATTTTGTAACAGGTCATGTAGATGGTGTAGGAGAGATTTTAAAGAAAGAACCTACTGAAAACGCCATTTACTTTCATATTTCTATACCTACGGATTTCTCTAAATATATTGTTATGAAGGGCTCTGTTGCAATAGATGGCATTTCTTTGACTGTCTTTGGAATTGAAGCAGATACACTTATCGTTTCAATTATCCCACATACTGCAAAAGAGACAGTGCTTGGAAGAAAAGGCACAGGTGATCAAGTTAATTTGGAAACAGACATGCTGGCAAAGTATTTGTATTCCTTTGTACATGAACAGAGAGCAGAAGGGAAATTTGAAAGTAAGATAACAGAGCAATTTTTACAAAAGAACGGATTCTAGGCTTCATAGATTATAAGTATGTAAGAGTAAACATGTCAGTATTCAAATATAGGAAGAAGGGGAAATGGATGTTCAGTCAAATAAATGATGCTTTGGAGGATTTAAAGTTAGGGAAAATGATTATTGTCTGTGATGATGAAGACCGGGAGAATGAAGGGGACTTTCTGGCGATTGCCGAATATGCTACACCGGAAACAATCAATTTTATGGCTAAAGAAGGTAGGGGGCTAATTTGTACTCCAATCGCAGAAAAAATCGGCGAGAAGCTTGCACTTAATCCAATGACTACCCATAACACGGACAGTCATGAAACAGCCTTCACAATAAGTATTGATCATAAAGAGACGTCGACTGGTATTAGTGCATTTGAAAGAGCAAAAACGATACAAGAAATGGTGAAAACAAATGCAAGGCCTACTGATTTTTCAAGTCCTGGTCATGTATTTCCTTTGGTGGGAAAGCCTGGTGGTGTATTGAGAAGAGCAGGACACACAGAGGCAGCGGTTGACTTAGCTGTACTAGCAGGGGCTTCTCCAGCTGGGGTAATATGTGAAATTATGAATGAGGATGGAACAATGGCTAGAGTAGGAGACCTTGAAAAAGTTGCCAAAAAGTTTGGTATCAAAATGATCACCATTAAACAATTAATAGAATATCGCTTGCAGCATGAATCTTTGATCAGTAGAGAGGTTGAGATTGAACTGCCGACAGAGTTTGGTGATTTCAGGGCAGTTGGTTATTCCAATACAATAGATGGGAAAGAACACATAGCACTTATAAAAGGGGATATAACAGGGGAGGAACCTATTCTACTTCGAGTTCATTCTGAATGTCTTACAGGTGATGTCTTTGCATCCAATCGCTGCGATTGCGGTCCACAGCTCCACAGGGCGCTTATGAAGATTGAAGAAGAAGGTAGGGGCATTTTGTTGTATATGCGTCAAGAAGGCCGGGGTATTGGTTTAATCAATAAATTAAAGGCTTATAAATTGCAACAAGAAGGCTATGATACCGTGGAAGCCAACAAAAAATTAGGGTTCGCTGAAGATCTTCGTGATTACGGGGTCGGGAGCTCAAATCTTACGAGATTTAGGTGTGACTAAAATGAGATTACTTACAAATAATCCACGTAAAATAGCAGGCTTGAGTGGACATGGACTGCAGCTTGTAGAACGGGTTCCTTTACAGATGCCTGTAAAAATGGAAAATGAAGGATACTTACAAACAAAGAAAACCAAACTTGGACATTTATTAACATACTAAAGGAGAGATTTAGAATGAAAAAAGTAATTGAAGGTAACTTGATTGGTACAGAACTAAAGCTTGGTATAGTGGTTTCTCGCTTTAACGAATTTATTACTGGGAAACTGCTGGAAGGCGCAATTGATGCTTCTAAACGCCATGGTGTGGAAGAAGATAATATTACTGTTGTCTGGGTGCCTGGAGCTTTTGAACTGCCGCTTGCTGCAAAGAAGCTTGCAGGGTCAGAAACGTATGATGCGGTAATCACGCTTGGTACAGTTATACGTGGTGCTACTTCTCACTTTGATTATGTCAGTGGAGAAGCAGCGAAAGGAATTGCTAATGCTGGAATGCAAAGCGAAATTCCTGTCATCTTTGGAGTGCTGACAACCGACACAATTGAACAAGCTATTGAACGGGCAGGCACCAAAGCAGGAAATAAAGGTGCAGAAGCTGCTGTTACGGCAATTGAAATGGCTAACTTGTATAAACAATTGAAATAGAGGTATTTAAATAACTTTGCAACAGTTATTATATTGTTAATTTCTGTGAACAGAACTCGTTCATTCATTACTATAAAAATAAGGGGCACAGACCAGTGCCTCTTATTTTCAGCTTAGCCAATAATCATTCCTCTCTATCTTCCGGAATACCTTGATTCAGCTCTTCGCTATATTCAGCCTGAAGTTTCTGGTTAATAAGTTCCTTTTCTTCACCAGATCGGATAGCATGGCCATCCAACACTTGATTAGCCATGTATTTATGGAAAAAGTACTCTCCAACTGCGAGAAATGCAGATGATACAAGTGAAGCAGTTACGAGGGGGATTTCCATTTCAAATAAAAAAGAACCTAATAAATAGATGGCCACAAAGGCGAGAATGAAGTCAAATAAAGTTGCTCCCCAATTTTCAAACCTTGGTAATAAATAAACGTCTCCAACTATATAGGAAACCACTGTAAGCAGGACACTTAGAATGAAGATATTGGGAAAGGATACACCAAAAAATAAACCTAAAACAAGCCCCAATATCCCGGTACACATAATAAACTTCATAAAGACTGCCTTCCAATGTTCCATTTTATCACCTCCAATTTATGAATAGACTGCCCTGTTCTATTCACAATTATTATTTCCCTACATAAACTTATAAGGCATAATGTTTGCCACACGCAAAATGGTTAACTATAATCACAAATAGATTTAAAAATATGGTTTACACAAGTAAAAGTGGGAATATAGATGAAGTAATCTAAATGAAAGAGTTAATTTTTGAACAAAGGAGCATTGCATGATGGTTGACTATTTTTTGAATTTAGATCCGGTAGCCCAAGCAGCCTTAGCAACCTTATTTACATGGGGAATGACAGCCTTGGGAGCAGCTTTAGTTTTTGCAACAAAAGGTTTTAACCAACGCTTTATGGACAGTATGTTAGGTTTTGCTGGTGGTGTTATGATAGCTGCAAGTTTCTGGTCATTGCTTTCTCCTGCGTTGGATATGGCGGAAGGAGGGCCAGTTCCAGTCTGGGTCCCGGCAGCGGTAGGGTTTATTCTTGGAGGAGTATTTTTGTGGATATCTGATAAAATACTACCACACCTCCATCCATCTTCTTCGTCTATAAATGAAGCAGAAGGAATAAATCCGGGAAGCAAAAAAAGAAGTACATTACTTGTGTTGGCAATTACGTTACACAATATTCCTGAAGGTCTAGCTGTAGGTGTGGCGTTTGGCGCAATTGCTGCGGATTTACCTTCCGCCTCTTTAGCTGGGGCCATAACACTTGCTGTTGGTATAGGTATTCAGAACTTTCCTGAGGGTTTAGCAGTTTCTATGCCTCTCCGAAGAGAAGGGATGTCCCGGAGGAAGAGTTTTATGTATGGGCAGGCTTCCGGCATGGTGGAACCTATTGCTGGTATAATAGGTGCACTTGCCGTAACTTTAATACAGCCTTTGTTGCCTTATGCACTTAGCTTTGCAGCGGGCGCAATGATTTTTGTAGTTGCGGAAGAAGTAATTCCAGGTTCACAGGAAAATGGAAATAAAGATCTCGCTTCCATGAGTTTAATGATTGGTTTTACAATTATGATGATCTTGGATGTGGCTTTAGGTTAAAAGGCGAGGGGATAATGTCTCTCGTCTTTTGTTATACACGGATAATTACATAGTCACCATTTGTTAGTTTTGTAACATCTGCCTTCATTGCTTTGGCAACATCTGCTGTTAATATTTTTGCCTCATCTTCTGATTTGGCTAGAAGACAAAGGCAGTTGCTTGAAATAACTCTTTCTTTAGCTAAGGTTACATATGCCAAAATTTGATACTCTGGTCTCAAACTGGATTCCCTTCCCATAACTAATCCCCTTTCAGATTTGTTTTCAAGACAGCATGCGATTTTTTTGCACTTTCCAATAAAGGACATTTTTTCACGGCTTCAATCAGTGCATCTAAATCCCGTTTAATCGGTATCAGTGTAATAACTACTCTACCTTTCTCATAATCTTTTCTCGTAAAAGCATATCGTTTATTTCCCAGGGCTCTTGTTGCTTCAAATAAGGCAGCTTGTCTTTGTCCAAAGTTGTCCAAATTAATTCGGTAATGATTTTCATTGGGAGTAATAATAACAGCCATGCCCTCTTCCTGAAAAAGTTTTTCCGCATTTTCCGTTCCTAAGATATTACTTATAAAGATGCCATTGACATAAAGGTTGGAATCCTTCACTTCGATTGTTCCCTCTTCTACCTGGGCAATGTCACCAATGCTTTTTCCTTTAGTGAAATTTTTTAATAAGAATAATGCAGCAAATCCTACTAAGAAACCACCAATCAGTTTAATCCATATGGCATAGGGAAGTACCATCATTGTTATAGAGGCGAGGAAAGAAGTAATAAATGCAATATAGTTTCTTGATTCAAAAGTTTTTGCAATACCATCAATATAAGCCGCACCCCTGTAGGTGTACTCTGTATGTTCTAAATCACTCAGACTTTCTTTTTCCATTTTTCTTACATCACGGAATTGTTGCAGAGCCAAAGTCAAGAATGTGACTGCTACAAAATTTTTGCTGAATAAAGCTGGAAGAGCAACTGCCCCAAGAGCTGCAGCGACGAATCCAGTGATCATGTGAATTAAGTACCCGTTGGGATAACTAGGATACTGTCGATAATCTTCTTTTAGGATGAGAATTCTGGAAAGGGTACCTACCAAAATAGACCCTACAATTATACTTAAATCTTCGGTAGACAGAATTTGAGCTCCTTCCACCTTGATCACCTTCCATTCACTACTATGTATGTGAACTTAGTATGTGCAAGATAAATGAATTTACCCCAATTAATATAAAGGACATGGAAATAAACTAGAACTTAAAAAAAGAACCGAAATTGAGTGTTTTTTTAAAATGTAAAAAGAGCCATCCTAAAAAGAAAGGCTCTTCATTTACTTATTTTTTTCTTAATATAATCATAAAAATACTAATCAATGTAAAAGCAATGAGCGCAAGAAAAGGAATCGTAATAAAACCGAGCCAATTAATATACGCTGCATCACATGGTACGCCATCAGCACAAGCCTTTAGTTTTGCAAAGCCAGGTACCTTCTGTTCCAGATAGTGAAAAAGAGAGATGCACCAGCCGATTAAACTGAGAGGCAGTACATACTTTTTTACATTAATATCGTTCGTAAATGTAGCAATACCAAGAATTAAAGCTAATGGATACATTATAATTCGTTGATACCAGCAAAGTTCACAAGGAATATAGTGAAGAATTTCACTGAAATACAGGCTCCCAAGTGTTGCTATAACTGAAACCAGCCAAGCGAAATAGAGATAAAGTTGTTTCCTGGATTTATTTGTCATTTATTAGTTACCTTCCAGTTCTTGCTCAATTGCTGCTTGAATAGCTGCATAGTCAAAAGGATCCTCGATCATTTTGTCATTAACCATAATCGAAGGAGTTAACTCCACATTGTGCTCTGTGACTAACTCCGTATCTTTATTTACAGCGTCCAAATGCGTGTTATTTTCAATATCCTCTTTTAGTTGCTCTCCATCAATTTCTTCCATGTTATCAGCTATTTTTGTTATAGTATCCATTGTCAGCCATTTGGTATCATGATCTTCTGCTGGTTGCTGAGCGAATAACTGCTTATGAAAATCCCAGTATGCATCAGGGTTTTGTGCCCATACTGATTCCGCTGCAAGAGAGCCTAACTTGGATTCCTCTCCATGGAACAGTACATTAATATAAGCAAATTTAGCCTTTCCAGTATCAATATAATCTTGTTTTATTTGAGGGAAATATTGTTCACCCCAAGCTTTGCAAGCTGGGCATTTGAAATCTCCAAATTCTACAATAGTTACAGGAGCATCTTCTTCTCCCATGACTGGTTGTCCTTCAATGGAAGGTTGATTTCCGGTAGTCGTGTCCTTTCCTGTGCCATTGTTAGTAAGCACCACAATAGCAACAATTAACGCAATAATTACCAAAGTAATAATTACGGTGATTTTGATAGGAGAATTTTTACCTTTCATTAAAACACCTCTTTATTTTTTTATGTAATGATATAGTACCATTAATTAATCTTAAAGTTGAACAATATCTAACTTGTTCAAATAATAGTCATAAAAGTAAGCAATCTTTCGTTGACACACATATTCGTTATTGCTAATATGATGAACATATAACATATTAGTATAAATGAATATGTGAGGTGACAAAAATGATAACTTCAGATTTAGAGGTTAAGGTTAAATTTTTACATGGCTTTTCACATCGTACACGAATTCAAATACTTGAAGCTATAAAGCACAATGAAAAAACGGTTTCTGAAATTATTCAGACCGTAAATGCAAGTCAGTCCAACATTTCTCAGCACCTTGCTTGTTTAAAAGGATGTGGGATGGTTGTTGGAAGGCAGGAAGGGAAATATATTTATTACAGTTTAAGGAACCAGAAGGTCAGAGACTTATTGACAATGTTTGACGAGGTTCTTGAAGAAGTAGAAGAAGAGGTAGCTTGTTGTAAAAAAGAGGTGGAGTAGGAGGAGAAATAGTTTGGGTAAATCATGTTGTGGATCAAATAAAGCAGATCATTCGAACAATTCCTGTTGCTCGCAGACAACAGGAACGGAACAAAACAACGGTCAAGATACAGTAACAATGTCGAACGAGGTAAGCTGCGAGGCAGAGGAGGACCATTCCGAGACAGAGTCCGAATCGGGTTGCTGTTCTGGTAACTCGGAAATTAAAGAAGACAAAGCTGAAAATGACTGCTCTAATAAGCGTACTTTTGTGATTGAAGGGATGGATTGCCCTTCCTGTGCGGCATCAATTGAAAAAGCGGTAAATAAAATTGATGGTTTGGAAATGATTAAGTTAAACTATAATACTGCCAAGCTTGTGGCGGCAGGTACGGAGAAAGCATTGGATGCTGTACCATTAGAAGTCAATAAATTAGGCTTTACTGCCAGTATGGAAGATAGAGGGGGATTTACTTCTATTTATGAAATTGAAGGAATGGATTGTGGAAATTGTGCGAAGAGCATTGAATCACACATGAGACGACTTCAGGGTGTCAGAGACGTAACAGTTAGCTTTTCCACCGGAAAGATGAAACTTTCACATACTAACAAAGATAATGAGATGATGAAAGAAGTAGAAAAACTAGGGTACAAAGCTGTATTAGTAAATGGAACCGCAAATAATATTTCTTCTAACAATCAAAGAAGTAAAGAAATGAGCTCTATTTACTTTTCAGGTGGTTTAATTGCCATTGCGTTTTTCGGCTCATTCTATGGACTTTCCAATCTTATAGGCGTCTTCTTGTATGCAGCTGCTATTGCGATTAATGGCTATAAACCAATTAAAGCTGCTTTTTATTCGTTGAAAAACCGCTCTCTTGATATGAATGTACTCATGTCAGCTGCCGCCATTGGTGCGGCTCTAATTGGTGAGTGGTTTGAAGGAGCTACAGTTGTTTGGCTATTCGCTCTTGGTAATGTACTGCAAAACAATTCGATGGAACAAACAAGAAAATCAATTCGTGGGCTTATGGATTTAGCCCCAGCAGAAGCATGGTTAAAAACAAGTAATGGAATGAGCAGGGTACCAGCAGAGCAAGTCAGTCTAAACTCTCTCATTATTATCAAGCCAGGTGAACGTATACCGTTAGATGGAGAGATTGTAAAAGGAAGCTCCAGTATTAACCAAGCCCCTATTACGGGAGAATCGATTCCGGTTAATAAAACCCTCGGTGCTCAAGTATATGCCGGTACAATTAATGAACATGGATCCTTAGAAGTAAAAGTAACAAAACTGGTAGAAGATACAACCATAGCTAAGATTATTCATTTGGTCGAAGAAGCACAAGATCAAAGAGCACCAGCTCAGGCGTTTATTGATAAATTTGCTAGTATTTATACTCCAATTGTGTTCGTGCTTGCCTTCGGAATAATGATTATTCCTCCATTGCTTGGTTTAGGTGGATGGAATGAGTGGATTTATAAAGGTCTTGCATTACTTATCGTTGCCTGTCCATGTGCGCTCGTCATATCTACTCCTGTAGCAATTGTTTCTGCGATTGGGAATGCAGCCAAACAAGGTGTCTTAATTAAAGGCGGAACGTTTTTAGAAAAAGCTGGAGAAATAGACGCAATTGCTTTTGATAAAACAGGAACACTGACAGAAGGGAAGCCAAATGTTTCAGAAGTTCATACTTCTCATGGATCTGAACAGAAACTCATTGCCATTGCGAGGACGCTAGAAGAATATTCTACTCACCCAATTGCTCATACGATTGTGGAATATGCTAAAAAGCAAGAGATTGAAACGATAGAAGCATCGAATTTTACCAACATTGCCGGTAAAGGCGTCCAAGCAATGATAAATGATGAAACATATTATGCTGGAAACCCTAAGCTATTTAAAGAAATGGGGGTAGACCTAAAGCCTGTCGCTGATTCTATTAAAAGGGCTATAGGTCATGGTAAAACGATCGTATTAATTGGAACGAGGCAAATGATCTTAGGTATGATTGCTGTAAGTGATTCGCTACGTCCTACAACAGTAAATGCTTTGCAGCAGTTAGATAATATTGGTGTGAAACAAATTGTGATGCTTACTGGAGATAATGAGGGGACTGCAAAAATGATTTCCAAAGAAACAAAGGTAAATCGGTATTTTGCTGAACTTATGCCGGAAGATAAAGTTGACACAATTAAAAAGCTTCAGGAAGAAGGCCATAGCGTGGCTATGGTTGGAGATGGCATAAATGATGCCCCTGCTCTTGCGACTTCAGAGCTGGGAATAGCCATGGGCGGTGCAGGCACAGATACCGCAATGGAAACAGCGGACATAGTGCTTATGGCAGATAACTTGGAGAAACTGCCATACACAATTAGACTAAGTAGAAAAGCTTTATCTATTATCAAACAAAATATTGCTTTTTCATTGCTTATAAAACTAGCGGCTCTAATCCTGATTTTTCCGGGTTGGCTAACCCTATGGATGGCTGTGCTAAGTGACACTGGAGCAGCAGTACTTGTAATATTGAATGCGTTACGATTATTACGGGTGCGATCAGAATAGTAGAATACGTGTCAGAGCTGGAAGTGACAATTTCAGTGATAAAATTTTACAGGTTTAAAACTTAATAGAATGCTTAAAAGCAGCTCTGCATCTTGTATGTAGAGCTGCTTTTACTAGTTCTAATATATATGTTGGGATTATTCAATGATTCGGAAAGTAGATAGACTGCGACGTAACTAAGAATATAGAGGCTGCGTAAATCACCGCTACGGGGAAATATTTCGCTTTCCGCGGGCGGCAAAGAAGACACTGTGAGGTTACGAACAGATGTCGCCCTTGTACCCGGAGGTGTGAAAGCGTCCGTATGCAACGGAAATCAATGCGGCTTACCTACCTCTTCAACGATTTCAATGAGCTTTCCAGCAACGCAGTTATTTTACATAATCTAAACACGAATAGTTACTGCGCAGTTTCCTCCAACTATGAAATAACTAAATATGTTTGTAACCTAAAATTTAAAGTTAAACCTTTTATTAAATCGATGGAAAGTATATGAGAATTATATTTCAAGTGAAGCTTCATTTCTCTTATTTTCTGATTGTTGAACAACACGAGCAGCAGAGGCGTCACCAGTAATATTTACTGCAGTACGGAACATATCCATAAAGCGGTCCACACCAGCAATTAAGGCGATGGCTTCTAATGGGAGATTAACTGCTGTAAGAACCAGTGTCAGCATAACTAGCCCTGCTCCAGGCACACCAGCTGCTCCAATGGAACCTAATGTTGCAATTAATACAATCGTTAATATCTGAATAAAAGAAAGCTCGATGCCATAAGCTTGTGCAGTAAACAGGGCTGCTATGCTTAAATAGAGTGAGGTTCCATCCATATTAATTGTAGCTCCTAGTGGCAAAACAAAACTGGACACTCTTTGGGAGACTCCTAAGTTATCTTCTGTACATTTTATAGTAACAGGCAATGTTCCGGAACTACTTTGCGTACTGAAAGCAACAAGCGTAGCTGGGGCAATTCCTTTGAAAAATTTCAGTGGATTCATACTTCCGAAGCTTTTAACTGCAAATGAATAGGTTACGAGTGTGTGAACAATGCAAGCAAATGCTACAACTGCAACTAGCTTTATTAAAGGCATCAAAACAGAAAGCCCATATTGTCCGATAATAGGAGCTAGCAAACCAAAGACTCCAAATGGGATAAGCTTCATAATAATCCAGGTGATTTTATACATAATTTCGGCCAAACCTTCAAAGAATCGATAAACAGGTTGAGCTTTTTCGCCCACCATGGTAATCCCCACACCAATGAAGATAGCAAAAAATATAATCTGGAGAATGTTACCACTAGAAAGACTTTCAATCGGATTGGTTGGAATGATGTTAAGAAACACATTAATTACACCACCAGTTTCGGTGGCTTCCGGTATTTCTCCTGTAGAGGAAATGTCCACTCCTTTTCCTGGTGAAAAAAGGAAAGCTGAAATCAATCCAATCGTAACAGCAAGAAGTGTTGTGGCAACATAATAAAAAATAGTTTTTCCGCCGATTCTCCCAAGTGTTTCCATGTTACCAGTGCTTGCTACTCCTACAATTAAAGATGAAACAATTAAAGGGATAATTACGAATTTAATAAGTCTAAGAAATAAGTCGCCTAATGGTTGCACGACTTCCATGTTTTGGCCAAAAATAATACCAAATATGATAGCACTTATAAATGCGATTAAAATCTGGGGAAGTAAACCAATACGCATGTACCAAACCTCCTTAATTCATTGACTTTCAAAAATCTTTACTATTCAAACGCGCGTTTTTAAATATGTATGTACTTGTTTGAAAATTAAGAACATGGAAATGGGATTAGGGCGGTGACATATTAATAATTCTGTTAAAAGTTCAATTATTATAAAGATCCTGCACAAAAACTGGATAAATTTTATATAAAATAACTTTAATACATAGAGAGTGATGGAGGGCGTGGATTATGAAAAGAGTAATGCTAATTGGAATACTTAGCACGGGTCTATTTATAGCTGGGTGCAGCGATTCTGGAAAAAAACAGGCTTTTGAAGTTCCTTTTGATGGGAAAATGGAACATGTTCATGGCATAGGTTATGCAGGTAAAGATAACGGATTACATTTTGCTTCCCATACAGGTCTAAAAATATATAGAGATGGAGAATGGTTGGAAACATCTAAAAACCATAATGACTATATGGGATTTAATGCAGTTGATGATGGGTTTTACACTTCTGGCCACCCCGGTGAAGATTCGGACTTACCAAATCCAATAGGAATTCAGCGAAGCGCCGACGGAGGCAAAAGTCTTGATGAGATTGATTTTGCAGGAGAAACAGACTTCCACGGAATGGCTGTTGGCTTCTCCAGCCATGACATCTTCTTAATGAATCCCCAAAAAAATTCAAAACTGGACCAGGGATTTTATAGAAGCGTAGATAATGGAGATACATGGGACGAAGCTGCTGGAGCTGGATTGGCAGGAGAACTTCTGCACCTGGCTATACATCCATCTGATTCCAACTGGGTCGCTGCAGCTACTAGTAATGGAATTTATCTTTCTGAAGACGCAGGGGAACGTTTTGAATTAATTAGTGGTGATGGAACTGGTACGTCTGTTTATTTTGATGAGGAAAATCTCTACTTTGCTTCTTTTACATCAAGCCCTGAAATGACAAAGTATACTCTTTCAGACGCCAGTAAAGAAAAAGTTGAGCTACCTGAACTAAATGAAGATGGCCCAGTTTACATTGCAAAGAATCCACAGGAGGAAAAAGTGTTTGCTATTTATACTATAAAAGGGCAGGCATTTATTTCAAAAGATGGGATGAAGAGTTGGGAGCAGATTTTAGATAATGGACATGTGATAAATTAAAGAAAGCGTGGACAGACTAATATGTTTGAACTATATAACCAAATTGCAAGTCTTTTCAGCCGTCCCATACAGCAGCTCGCATATGGTTGGGAGCATTTACCTATTTTGTTTGCTTTCTTTCTTGGATTGGTTGGGGCAGTAGCTCCATGTCAGTTGACAGGTAACATTAGTGCTATTACGATCTATGGCAATAGGTCACTTACCTACAAGGTACCATGGTTACATGTGTGGGTCTTTATTATAGGGAAATTAATTGTATTTAGTGTTCTTGGTTTTTTGATTTGGGTAATGGGTAAGGACATACATAGTAGCCTCACGCTAGTATTTCCTGTTCTTCGAAAAATCATCGGGCCAATGCTAATTTTCATTGGCTTATTTATGATGGGAATGTTTCATATTAGGCGTATATGGCCATTTTATTTATTGCGGAGGAGTACCCATAATAGAACTTTATTAGGTAGTTTCTTCCTTGGAATTACGTTTTCGATCGCTTTTTGCCCAACTATGTTTGTGTTGTTTTTTCTTACCTTGATACCAATTGTGCTTTCTAGTCCTTATGGTGCCGTGTTACCTGCTTTCTTTGCTCTCGGCACCTCCTTACCTCTTTTGTTGATTATCTTTTTAATTTGGTATTTTGGGGCAAGTGGAGCCATTTTGAAAAAAAGTAGAAAAATTGGTCAACTTGTACAAACCTTAGCAGGTATTGTAATAATTATTATAGGTTTTTTTGATACTGTCACCTATTGGTTATAGAAGAAAGGAATTTACATGTTTAATAAGCTATCGTTTAAAATTGGTATATTGTTCTTTGTTTTTTTTCTAATTATAGAAGCGTTTTTATTTTTCACTTTATATTCGAACCTTGCCAATGATCGAATTGAGGAGGTCATGGAAAATCTTTTGGGTCGTGGGAATACACATAGGGAAGTGCTTGAAAGAAACTTCCAAACATCGACTATTGAACATGTGGCTATTATGGAATCAGCATCTGACTTTGCAGTAGTAATAACCGATGAAGCAGGAGAAGTGCTTGTGAATTCCGATCCTATTAATAAGGAAATGCGTCACATTATCGATCGGGTAAAAGAGGAAAAGATCCCAAAGAAGGGCAAAATAGTGGAAAAAAGATGGGAAGAAACAGCATTTATTGCGACAGACAGTCCCATAGTAATAGACGGCAAACATGAGGGAAATGTCTTTATGTTTGCTGATACGGATAATGTGAAAAAAATAATAGATCAGCTCAGTGACCAATTTCTGATGGTGAGCATTATTACGATATCTTTAACTATTATTGTAATCATGTTTCTGTCAAAATTTATTGCCATCCCGTTAATTAGAATGAAGGAAGCTACGGAGCAGCTGAGTAAAGGAGATCATAGAGTTGCCTTGCATACGGAACGTACAGATGAGCTAGGCGAATTGGCTAATTCAATAACCAAATTATCGAATGACTTGGAGCAAATGAAAATGGCTAGAAATGAGTTCCTTGCAAGTGTTTCACATGAGTTACGAACGCCACTCACCTATTTAAAGGGATATGCAGACATTATTAGTCGGGATGACACACCAAAAGAAGAGATGAAAGAATATACGAAAATAATCCGTGAAGAAGCTGAACATTTAACTTATCTCATAAAGAACCTGTTTGATCTGGCTGAAATGGATGAAAATAATTTCACAATAAAGCGGGAGCCGATCTCTCTATGTGAATTGACTCGTACAATAGCGGAGCGTGTACAACCGGCTTTTGAAAAGTCAGCTATCCAATTTTCTTATTTGTGTGAAAAAGAGTTTGTTATTGATGTAGATCCGGCGCGATTACAACAGGTTATCTTCAATATTTTAGAAAATGCAAGAAAGCATTCATCTGAGGGAGGCAGAGTGAGTTTATCGGTAAAACAAAAAGAGGACGATATTTGGATCGTTATTCAAGATGAGGGAGAAGGGATTCCTCCAGAAGATCTGCCATATATATTTGATCGATTGTATCGAGTGGAAAAATCCCGATCTCGGGATAGTGGAGGTACAGGGTTGGGGCTCTCCATAGCAAGAGAAATTATCGAATCACACGGCGGTACAATAGAGGCAAGTAGTGTAATAGGAAAAGGAACTACAATTCGTATTAGGTTAAGAAAAGGTGGAAGAGAAAATGTATAAGGTACTTCTTGTCGATGACGAAAAACGCATGCTGGACCTGCTTGCATTGTATTTGCACCCACACCAGTATCACTGTGTAAAAGCTCAAGATGCAGCTACTGCTATGGAAAATGTTCAGAAGGAAACGTTTGATATTGTTCTACTTGATGTAATGATGCCACAGGTAAATGGATGGGAACTATGCGAGCAAATTAGAAAGATATCTGATGTTCCAATTATTATGCTTACTGCTCGGGATCAAAAGGAGGATATAGTTAAGGGATTAAGGTTGGGAGCAGATGACTATATTACCAAACCATTTGATGAGCAAGAGCTTCTAGCAAGAATGGAGGCATTATTGCGGAGGAGTATCTCAGATTCCGCTGTAATAAAGGTTGCTGGACTAATCTGATGAGTCAAAATTTGAGCTTACATATGAAAATCAACATATTAAGCTTACGCCAAAAGAATTCTCTATGCTGGGTCATTTGATGAGACATCCAAATCAGGTTTTTGCCAGAGAACAATTGCTTGATCTTATATGGGGATTTGCCAGCCATACAGAAGGGAGAACGGTCGATTCTCACGTGCGGAATGTACGGGAGAAAATACGCCAGTCAGGATTTCCTATTGATGCTTATTTTAAAACAGTGTGGGGAGTTGGCTATAAGTGGGTACAATCCAAATAGCTTGATTTATATTCTTGAAAGGAGGAAGTTTCATGGGGAAAAACAACGAAGGGCATTTTTCTGAGCATGATAATGAAAAAACGGATCAAAAAGGTGGGCATTCGCATCATCATGCCCAGTATGAACACGAAGAAAATCACGAACATAAAATGGAAGACAATGAACATGCAGAGCATGGACATCATGGGCACCATGGACATGATCATGGCGATATGGTAAATGATTTTAAAAAACGCTTTTACATTTCTTTGCTAGTTACCATACCGATTCTCATATTGTCACCAATGATCCAAGGCTTTATTGGGATAGAGTGGCGTTTTACGTTTGATAAATACGTATTATTTATTCTTGCTACCTTTGTGTTCTTTTATGGTGGCTGGCCTTTTATAACTGGAGCTATTGGAGAATTAAAGAAAAAGAATCCTGGCATGATGACTTTAATTGGTCTTGCTATTCTCGTCGCATATGGTTATAGCTCTTTAACGGTATTTGGTTGGGAAGGAAAGGATTTCTTCTGGGAACTTGCCACGTTAATAGACATTATGCTTCTCGGCCATTGGATTGAAATGCGTTCGGTAATGGGGGCTTCTAATGCATTGGAGGAGCTTGTTAAACTGATGCCAAATGAGGCACATAAATTGGACGAGAATGACGAGGCGGTAGATGTACCGGTTGCTGAACTGAAGAATAAAGACAGGGTACTTGTAAAACCAGGAGAGAAGATACCTGTGGATGGCACTATATTGGATGGAAAAACGGCCGTTGATGAGTCCATGCTCACTGGGGAATCTGTACCTGTTGAAAAATATAAAAATGATGAAGTGATTGGAGGTTCTGTTAATAAGGAAGGTTCCATCACAGTACAGGTAGAGAAGACAGGAGAGGAATCTTATCTTTCGCAAGTAGTCACCATGGTAAAAGAGGCACAGGATTCCAAATCCAAAACACAGGATTTAACAAACAGAGCCGCTAAATGGCTATTTTACCTTGCCTTACTAGCAGGGTTTGCTACATTGTTTATCTGGCTTGCACTTGGTTATAGCTTCGATGTAGCATTAGAGCGAATGGTTACCGTTATGGTAATAACCTGTCCTCACGCACTTGGGCTTGCCGCGCCACTTGTAGTTGCCGTATCTACATCTATTTCAGCTAAACAAGGACTGTTAATTAGAAATCGGACGAATTTTGAAGGCGCAAGAAATCTCAATGCAGTCGTTTTTGACAAAACGGGTACGCTGACGAAGGGCGAGTTCGGTGTAACGGAAATTGTTCCTGTGGAAGGAGAAAGTAAAGCAGACATATTAATGCTGGCTGCTAGTCTCGAAGCACATTCAGAACACCCGATAGCAGCAGGAATTGTTGCGCATAGTAAGGATCAAGAAATTACCTTAAAAAAAGTAGCGGATTTTACTTCCATCACTGGTAAAGGAATTGAAGGGAAAGTAGATGGGAAACAAATTAATGTAGTTAGCCCTGGCTATATAAAAAGCAATGGGCTTAATTATGATACAGATGCATTCAACAAAATGTCTGAGGAAGGAAAGACAGTTGTATTTGTGCTTGTGGACGATCGCTTAGTTGGTATGATTGCACTTGCTGACATCGTAAGAGAAACAGCTAAAGAGGCAATTGCTGCTTTAAAAGAAGATGGAATTCATTCCATCATGCTTACTGGTGATAATCAAAAAGTGGCCAACTGGGTTGCCAAGCAGCTTGAAATAGATGAGGTTTATGCTGAAGTACTTCCTGACGATAAAGCAAATCAAGTAAAAGATATTAGAAATAAAGGCTGGAAAGTCGCTATGACAGGAGATGGTGTTAATGATGCACCTGCACTTGCCACAGCGGATCTTGGAATTGCCATTGGCGCAGGAACAGATGTGGCAATGGAAACGGCTGATGTTGTGCTCGTGAAAAGCAATCCGAAAGATGTCGTTTCTATAATCAACCTATCTAGGAAAACGTATAGAAAAATGGTGCAAAATCTATGGTGGGCTGCAGGCTATAATATTTTTTCCATACCACTGGCGGCAGGTGTTCTAGCTCCTGTTGGAATTGTACTAAGCCCGGCTGTAGGAGCTGTATTAATGAGCTTAAGCACTGTGATTGTTGCAATTAATGCCAAGCTATTAAAGGCATAGACAGAAGGTTGGGACATAACTAAACAACGCTATTCTAAAGACGAACTATTTAAAATGTGGGAACCCCGCTTCGGAAAAACGCTTCGCTTTCCGTGGGCGCTGCTAAGCCTCCTCGTGCGATGCACTCCGGGGTCTTAGCTAGGCTTTTCCTCCCACAGGACAAGGAAAGCTGCGACAGCGATACATCGCACGAAGGAAATGTGTACTTCATTTCCGAGGAGTCTGCGCGTTTTTCCTCCGCTAATTTGTTGCAAAAAATAAATTCGAACCATAATTCATTAGTAGTGTGAATTGGTTCGGGTTTTTAATGTATAAAATTTATTTTGTCCCAGCCTCTTTTTGCTGGGTGGAAGTTATTTGTGCTTTTTTATCATTGTGTACTCCTCTCGATAAAAAATTCACATTTCTTTTGTATGCTAAAACAACAAAGGAGGAAAAGCACATGAAGAAAAGTTTGTTAATTACGTTCATAGTTCTTACATATTTGATAGTAGGTTGTACGCAGGAAGAGACGATGAAAGAAAGCTCGGAACAAAACGAAAAAACGGAAAAGGTATATGCGAAAGAAGAAAATACCAAGGGAAAGAAGATAAATGAATTTACGCTAACAGCTCAGGAAAAAGAGTGGAAGTTAAGCCCCGATAAAACGATTCAGGCACTTACATATAACGGGACTGTACCTGGGGAAGAAATTAGAGTGAAAGAAGGAGAAGTTGTTAAGGTTCACTTGAAAAACACGATAAAAGAGCCTGTTACCATACATTGGCATGGAGTTCCGTTATCGAATAAACAGGACGGGATTCCCGGAGTGACTCAAGATGCTGTTCCACAAGGGGAAACCTATACGTATGAATTTGTAGCTAATCACCCTGGAACGTACTGGTACCATACCCATCAAAACGGTGTAGAACAAATGGACAAAGGATTATATGGCACGCTTATTGTGGAATCAAAAGAAGGAACAAATGTTGACCGTGACTATACACTGGTTGTAGATGAGTGGGAATCTGGAGAAAAAGAGGAAGAAAGTAATGATGGGCATATGGGTGATACCCATGGTAGCATGATGGAACATGATATGAGTTCTTACGATATCTATACGATAAACGGAAAAACATATGATAATAGTAAGCCCCTGATTGTGCGTAAAGGGGATCGAGTAAAACTGCGATTTATTAACGCTGGATATATGGTACATAAATTACATATTCCTGTAGATTATCGAGTGACCCATGTGGATGGACAAAAAGTAAATGAACCTCGTAAGAAGGAAGGGACATTACTGGAGATTGCTCCAGGAGAGCGGTATGATATTGAATTTAAAGCAGATGGAGAAGGTAACTTTACCATTGATAGGCATGGCGAATCAGAGGCTAATCATAAGATGAGAATGGATGTTGTTTATGAAGAAGAATCCATTACTAATAAGCTAAATCATACGAATTCCTTAGAAACAGTGGATATTACTAAACTTGGAGAAGGTGCAACAGCTCCTTTTTCACTAGATGATGAATTTGATATTGAATATGAAATGGATTTGAATGCAACCATGGATATGAGTGAAGGGGATATGGGAATGGCTTGGACGATAAATGGGGAAACCTTTCCAGAAGTTCCGCCATTTAAGGTAAATAAGAATGACAAGGTAAAGGTAACCATGAAAAATGACAGCAGAGATAATTCAACGCATCCCATGCATTTACATGGACATTTTTTTCAGGTTCTGAGTAAAAATGGAGAACCATTAAAAGGTGCTCCTATCATTAAAGATACCTTAAATGTAAAGCCAGGTGAAACGTATGAAATTGCTTTTCTAGCAGATAACCCTGGTGATTGGCTATTTCATTGCCATGATCTTCATCATGCTTCCAATGGAATGGTAACAATGGTGAAATATAATAACTTTCAACCGTTCTATGAAGATACTGGAAAAGTAGATAACCAACCAGAATAAACATTTCCGAGGAGTCGGTGCGTTTTTACTCCACCAACTTGTTACAAGAAGAAATCCGAACTATGATTCAGCATTAATTTGAATCGGTTCGGATTTTCAATATATAAAAGTGTATTTGTCCCAATCTTTTATGTAGAGGTAAGAGACCGTATAAAAATCGAATCGCTGTTTTAAATGTTAGAAAAGATTATATTCAGTACGATTAAATGCGTAAACTAGAACACGGTAGGTGGCTAATAGAAGAATAAACTGTAGTTATAACATCCCCCTTGTTGCAAAAAAACCGCACATAGTGCTATATTTTTAACATACTAATTTAACGGAAAAGGAGCATCCCTTTCATGTAAAATCTATTTAAATACGCATATTCACAACTCAATATTATTTATGAAAGGGACATTTATATGACACTGCAAGATGAAATGAAGAAACGAAGAACATTTGCAATTATCTCTCACCCGGATGCGGGTAAAACAACCATGACGGAAAAATTATTATTGTATGGAAATTTAATCCGTTCTGCTGGAACTGTAAAAGGAAAAAAATCTGGTAAGTTTGCTACGTCTGACTGGATGGAAATTGAGAAACAGCGAGGTATCTCTGTTACATCGAGCGTAATGAACTTTCCTTACCAAGGTCACCAAATTAACATTCTTGACACACCAGGCCATGAAGATTTTAGTGAAGACACATATCGTACATTAACTGCGGTGGATAGCGTAGTTATGATTATTGATTCTACTAAAGGTATTGAGGCTCAAACGTTGAAACTATTTAAAGTATGCCGGATGCGCGGTATTCCCATTTTCACTTTTATTAATAAGCTGGACAGAGAAGGAAAAGATCCATTTGAGTTATTAGATGAAATTGAAGAAGTTTTGGATATCCAGACATGTCCGATGAATTGGCCCGCAGGTATGGGTAAACGATTTCTTGGTATATTCAATCGTCAAAAAGAAGAGTTTGTTCGGTATAACGGAGATGAAGAAGAAACAATTATTCCTTATACTGAACTGCACGCGCATTCAGACCTTACAGAAAATGCAATGTTCCAGGATGCGAAGGAAGAGCTTGCACTGTTGGATGAGGCTGGAGATAACTTTTCATTAGACGATGTTCTTGCTGGGGAACAGACGCCTGTGTTTTTTGGAAGTGCATTAGCTCCATTTGGTGTTGAAACATTTTTTAATACGTTTGTATCTATGGCACCAGCTCCAGGTCCAAGAAAATCGACTGAAGGTGTAGTAAGTCCAGATCACCCTGAGTTTTCTGGTTTTATATTCAAAATACAGGCGAATATGAATCCTGCACACAGAGACCGTATTGCGTTTGTGCGTGTATGTTCTGGGAAATTTGAACGTGGAATGGAAGTAAAGCTATCAAGAACAGGAAAAACAATTAAACTCGCTCAATCGCAACAATTTGTAGCATCCTCTCGAGGGACCGTAGAAGAAGCGTATGCTGGAGATATCATTGGTATTTATGATCCTAATATTTATCGTATTGGTGACACACTTGTTACAGGTAAGGATAAATTTGAATATGATGAACTTCCACAATTTCCACCCGAGTTATTTAAGAAAGTTACTGCTAAAAATGTAATGAAGGCAAAACAATTTAAAAAAGGACTTGAGCAGCTTGTTCAGGAGGGCGCCATCCAATTGTTTAAACGTCACAGGACAGAATCTTATATTCTTGGGGCAGTCGGTGAATTACAATATGAAGTATTTCAGTATCGTATGAAGAATGAATATAACGTGGAAGTGATGTTGGAATCTATTGGTGAACGGATTCCAAGATGGTTACAGGCAGAACAAATAGATGAGTCTCTGTTTGATGAAGGTAACTTGCTGGTGCGTGATCGGGAAGAAAATCATTTGGTATTATTCCGTAACGAATTTGCCTTGAATTGGTTTCAAGAAAAACACCCCGATATGAAGCTGATTGATCTGTTTGAAGTAAACAGCTATGATCAGACAACGTAATAGTTATTCTAAAGTTACTTTGCAGCTAATTAATAACGAGCATTTTGACCTAAGTCATGCCAAAATAGTGTCAAAAGTCTTAATTCATGATATGATATATAATAGAAATTGAAAGTATACCGCCCCATGCTGCAACATGGAACGGTACAATAGCTAACCTTAAATAAAAGGGTGGCACAACGTTGAACTAATCCCTCTGGAGTCTCTAAAAAGCTAGAGGGGTTAGTTTTTGTCATTTTTATGGGCCATAATCAAAACAATCAAAGCCCCAAAAGAAATCATCAAAGTTAAAACTGATTCTACATCCATCCCGCATCACCCCCTTCATACAGAATACCTGAGAGGTGACGTGTACCATACCCATCCATGGAAGCTAGTCTATTGTATGTCTAATTATAACACAACCGATCATATGTTCCTATAAAAAAGTATATGTTTACTTATAAATTTGCAAAATTAGCATCTATTAATATGTTGTTTTAAAAAAAGAGGAATTTTGAAATATATAGAGAAGTAAGATGTTATATATTTTAAAGAGGGAGAGAAGTTAAATGGCATTTCCCGAATTGGAAACTCCACGCCTTCAATTAGTAGAAATCAAAAAGAAACATATAGTCCATTATTACAATATATTATCAATGGATGAGGTTACTAGATATTATGGAATGGATCCTCTGGAAAAGGAAAGCGACGCTATAAACATGATAAACTCTTTTCGTCATAACTATGAAAGTAAACGTGGTATCCGTTGGGGAATCATTATAAGGGATACGCAAGAATTTGCTGGAACGTTAGGCTTAAATAATTTGAGTCTATGGAGTAAAAAAGCTGAACTAGGTTACGAATTACATCCTAATTATTGGAACCAAGGGATAATTACTGAAGCTGCGAGATCAGTATTGAACTATGCATTTTCCGAGCTGGCATTAGTTCGAATGGGAGCAGTTACCTATCCGCAAAATATAGCATCAATTGCTGTGCTTGAAAAACTTGGTTTTCAAAAGGAAGGTCTACTAAGACGTTATCTTTACCAAAATAATCAGTCTCATGATGCGTATATCTTTTCTTTGCTAAATGATGAATGGGATGCTAGGGCATAAAAAAATAGAATAAGACGAGCTTTTTTTTAGCATGATTTTGACAGTGATAAAAAAGTCAGGTAATACCTCTACGGGAAGTTGAGTTACCTGACTTTTTTATTGCATTTTTACAAGGAAGTTGTTCGGACGGTTCTATTTTTTTACTGTAATGCTGTCTCGTATGTTTTCCATCCACCATCCAGATTTTTCACCTTAAATCCGTTCTCTGCTAAGATTCTTGCTGCTATATAACCGCGAAGTCCTACTTGACAATTCACGTAAATAGTTTCCTCTTTAGGTAAATCATCTAGTCGATCACGTAATTCGTCCAAGGGTATAGAGGTGGCACCTGTAATATGCCCGTTTTCCCATTCCTCAGGCCTACGAACATCTATTAACGTTCCACCATCTGCTAAAATACGATCAATTTCATGCCACTGAATTGTATCTACTTCTCCCTCCATGATATTACTTGCAACATATCCTGCCATGTTTACAGGATCTTTTGCTGAAGAATAAGGAGGGGCATAAGCTAATTCTAAATCAGGCAAGTCCTTAACAGTTAATCCACCCTTTATTGCAGTTGCAATTACATCAATTCGCTTGTCAACACTATCTTTTCCTACTGCTTGAGCTCCATAAATAGTCCCACTCGTTTTATCAAATATCAGTTTTAGTGCAATAGGAACTGCACCAGGGTAGTAACCGGCGTGTGAAACGGGGTGAATGTGTATCACCTCATATGGTTTACCAAGGCGATTAAGTATCTTTTCATTATTTCCAGTCGAAGCTACTGTATAATCAAATACCTTTGCAATAGAAGTACCAAGTGTCCCATTATATTGGACGTCTTTACCGTTAATAATATCCGCAACCAATCTACCTTGTCTATTTGCCGGCCATGCAAGTGGAATCATTGTTGGTTGTTTATTGGTAAAGTCATTCACTTCAATAGCATCGCCAATAGCAAAAATGGAAGGGTCATTCGTTTGAAGTTTTTGATTTACTTGTATGCCTCCTCGTTTGCCAGTACTTAGGCCGGCTTGTAGAGCTAGTTCATTTTCAGGTCTGACTCCAATAGATAACAGTATTAAATCTGTTTCCATTTTGTTGCCTTTTTGAGTAAGAATTGATTTACCATTATTTTCAATAGACTTGACTCCGTCACCCAAAATAAGTTCTATTCCCTTTTCTTGCAAGTGATTGTGAATAATTGCTGCCATTTCCTTGTCAAGTGGAGCCATGACTTGTTCAGACATTTCTACTACTGTTACTTTTATGCCTTGATCATGAAGGTTTTCAGCCATTTCAAGACCTATAAATCCTCCGCCGACAACCACTGCTTTACGAGGTAGGTGCTTATCAATGAATGACTTTATTCTATCCGTATCTTCCATGTTTCGTAACGTGAAGAGTGTTTTTGCTTTGTCTATACCTGGGATTGGTGGGACAACAGGACGAGCTCCTGGTGAAAGAATGATTTTATCATACGTTTCTTCATAAATTTCTCCTGACTGCACATTCTTTACAAAAACTTTTTTAGCTTGCCTGTCAATTTTAATAACCTCACTAAAAATTCGAATATCCAAATTGTATCTTAATGACATATCTTTTACATTTTGCACCAGAAGCTTATCTCTGTCTGTAATTGTACCGCCAATATAGTAAGGAAGACCACAGTTGGCGAAGGAGATATACTCTCCTTTTTCAAATATAATGATATTAGATTCTTCGTTGAGTCTTCTTAAACGAGCTGCAGCAGTTGAACCTCCTGCAACACCACCAATAATAATTATTTTCTCTGTCATTATTACCACTCCTTTTAATACCCCTGTGGGTATATTATAATTAAAGTATACTCGATTTACAATAAAAATCTGTGATAAACATCACATGTTTATCAAAAAAACGATTAGGGGTATATTATAAGTAGAAATCAATTTTTGAGGGGATGTTTTATAAATGTTTCATTATACAATTAATACAAACCAAACGGTGGAAGAAGCTATTAAGTCACTTGAAACAAGTTTAAAGGAAGAATCATTTGGGGTCCTTTGGAATTTCGATATTAAGGAAACATTGCAAAATAAAGGTTTTGAATATGACCAGTCTTACCATGTTTTAGAAGTATGTAACCCAAAAGAGGCGAAAGAAATTCTATCACGTAATCAAATGGCTGGATATTTTCTTCCATGTAAGATTGTAGTTTATGAAGATGCAGGAGAAACGAAGATTGGCATGCCTCGTCCAACAAAACTTATTGAAATGGTTGACGATGATAAACTTAAGGATTTTGCAAATAATATAGAAAAACGTTTAATTCGATGTATGGATAATAGCATTGCATAATATTTTTAATTTACCGTTGCTTAATTTAAAGGCAACGGTTTTTTCTTTTTACATAATTTCTAATTACTGAGGAAGAATGAGAGTAGATTATAAGAAAGACAGGTGAAAAACTTGGAAATCAATCAATCATTCAATCCAGGTGAAATTGTGTATATTATTATTCGTAATCCTCATGCTCAAGACGTTGCTCATATTCAGCAGGCAGCTGTCGTGCAAAACCCGGAAGATGCTAATTCATTAGCTTTGTTTATTCATGAAAATTACTTTCCTTTAACAGAAGAATATGCGGTATTCTCAACAGAGGAAGAAGCTGAAGCAGCTTACCAACAAGCATTTGGTACAGTAGATTCTGGGGAGGAATTCTATGGTTAAACCGTTTGTCCCGCAACTCGTATACGTGGAGCCAAAAGCATTGGAATATCCGTTAGGAAAGAAGTTGATTGAAAAATTCGAAGGTATGGGAATTGAAATTCGTCAAACCACTTCTCATAATCAGATTCGTAATTTACCAGGGGATAATCATTTTCAAAAATATCGTACTGCAAAATCTACGTTGGTAGTAGGGCTACGTAAAACATTAAAATTTGATACTTCCAAGCCTTCCGCTGAATATGCTATTCCTTTCGCAACAGGTTGTATGGGGCATTGTCATTATTGCTATCTCCAAACAACCATGGGGAGCAAGCCTTACATACGAACGTATGTGAACGTTGAAGAAATTTTTGAAGCAGCAGAAGAATATATGAAAGAACGGGCGCCTGAACCAACTCGATTTGAGGCATCCTGTACATCAGATATTGTAGGTATTGACCATTTAACACACACACTAAAACGAGCTATTGAGTATTTTGGTAAGTCCGAATATGGTCAGCTTCGATTTGTTACAAAGTTTGCGCATGTAGATCATCTGCTGGACGCAAAACATAATGGAAAAACGAGGTTTCGTTTTAGTGTAAACGATGAATATATTATTAAATACTTTGAGCCAGGTACTTCGAGACTAAATGAACGAATTGAAGCTGCAGTTAAAATTGCAGAAGCAGGCTATCCATTAGGATTTATTGTTGCTCCCATTTATCTTCATGAAGGATGGCAGGAAGGGTATAAGGAAATGTTTGAGAAGCTGGAAGCAGCTCTGCCCTCAAACGCAAAAAAAGATTTGACCTTTGAACTGATCCAACATCGATTTACGAAGCCTGCTAAGCGAGTTATTCAAGAAAATTATCCTATGACAAAATTGGAACTCGATGAATCTAAACGTAAATGGAAATGGGGGCGTTATGGTATTGGTAAGTACGTGTATACGAATGAAGAACAGGAAGATATCAAGGATACATTAGGCAGCTACATCCATACTTACTTTCCAGAAGCTAAAATTGAATATTTTACTTAAAAGACGTCACTATGGTGGCGTTTTTTATTTTAAAACAGATATTACAGGTGTGTAATCAAAAGGTAATCAGAACGTAATATTTTTGCAGAGGGAACCAAATCTTTATGAAACCTCTATTATTTAAAGGATTTTATTGTTACAGAAAACTGTAGTCTTGTTATATAAGGTGAAAATAATGGTAAGAAATTGCTTTTTAAAATTATCAGAGGTTTGTGCTGTCCGGTAAAAGGCTATTCACTAATAAAATTTAATATTATCAAATGAATTTTTAATAATACGGAAAGCAGGTGATCTAATGGCTGATGAATCATTAGAAACAGAATCAGACAATCAATCAAATGAGGTTACAAGTCAGAATAACCAGTCAGATGAAAAGTATAAAAATGGGTTATATCCTGCTGTTATTGGAGGAGTTGTTGGTGCAGGGGTAGGATTGCTTGCCAGTCCGGAAGTCAGTAAGAAGGTTGCTGGAAGAATTGGGCAATCAGAAGTCCTCCAAAGTGCGGGAAGAGAGTTACGTCGCACAGCTCAGGAAATGGTAACCGAACAAGCGATGATTATGTTAAAGCAAAGTGCCACAAGCTCCTTAAGTAAGTATCAACAAAAATTATTGGGTGAAAGTCAGGAGACAAGCCCATCAAATAATCAAAATAAAGAAAGCAGCTCAGAGGATGGAGACGATCGTTACCAGGAATTAAAGCAGGAGAATAAGGAGTTAAACGATAATCTTGAGCGAATTGAGGATAAATTAAACACGTTGCTAAAGGCGTTGGATAAGTAATAAAGGAGGTGGATGATGAGCAATAGTCCTATAAAAAAAACTGCCGGAAAATTAGCGAAAACCGCAGTGGAGAAAGCTCCAGATGAATGGAAAGAAAAAATAAAAGAAGAAGCAAAAGAAAAGTCAGTCGAAAAAATAGAGAATAAAGTGCAGGACAAAGTGACTCAAGCATCAAATAACCTTGCTGAGGTTAAAGAGGAAAATGCTGAAAAGGTCCAAGGTAGTGCCGAGAGTGCAAAGGAAAAAACTCAGGATGCGTTGTTAACTTTAAAGGAAAAATTAAAAAAAGCGAAAGAGGCAGGAGAGGAATTTCAAGAAAAAATCTCCTCTAATGATGAGCAAAAAGGAAGTAAAGTAAAAGGTGCACATCAAATAAAAG
The DNA here is from genome assembly GCF_001310895.1 of Virgibacillus halodenitrificans JCM 12304. Lineage (GTDB taxonomy): Bacteria > Bacillota > Bacilli > Bacillales > Amphibacillaceae > Virgibacillus_Q > Virgibacillus_Q halodenitrificans. Next base: position 80,106 of record NZ_BAZS01000007.1, read on the forward strand.
GCGTATCAAGTATAAAAAGTGCAACTACTATTAAAGGTCCTGCAAATGTAAAAAAATCATCAGATGTAAAATCTATTACATCAATTAAAAAAATTGGATAAACACATGATGAGAGGAGAATGAAACATGGCTGTACAAAAGACTGCAGATAGTTCAAGTTTAGCAGAGGTGATTGATCGTATCCTGGACAAAGGAATTGTTATTGATGCATATGCAAGAGTATCCGTGGTAGGTATTGAGATTTTAACTGTAGAAGCAAGAGTGGTTATTGCGAGTGTGGACACTTGGTTACGTTATGCGGAAGCTGTTGGCTTGCTTCGTGACGAGGTAGAAGAAGAAGGATTACCACAGCAAAGCAATGAGAGAAATGCACAGTTCAGTATTTAATGTAGTTCCTATGAAGGGATCTTCCCTAACAGGGTGATCCCTTCAACTTTTAAGAATAACGAATCAGGAGGAAGACAATGGAGATTAAAGAAGTCATGGAAAATGTAAATGATTTTTTGAAGAGCATGTAGCTCCTCCTCATAAAATTACTGCAGTAGAAGCTGGTGAAGAGGAAGGGTGGAACATCACACTGGAAGTAATCGAAGAGAAGGAGTACATGAAAAAATATGCCAAAGACGAAATGTTGGGAATTTATGAGGTAGCAGTTAATAAGAATAAGGAAGTTACTTCTTTTAAACGGTTAGATATTCGTTACCGTAGTAAAATACAAAACTAAAGGAGTGACTGGAGGATATAGAATGTCTTTTATCAAGGAAAGTAAAAATAAGCGATCCAATCAGCTGGTTGAAAGTGATAACACCAAAATGTTGCTGAAGCGAACATTCGATTATTTACAAGCCGGCTATCCTATTCATTTTACTGGTCCTGCTGGTACTGGTAAGACATCGATTGCACTTGCTCTTGCTAGAAAAAGAAAGCGACCTGTGATGTTAATTCATGGGAATCATGAAATGAATAACAAGGATCTAATTGGTGACTTTACTGGTTACACAAGTAAAAAAGTAATAGATCAATACGTACGCACAGTATATAAAAAAGAAGAAAGTGTTTCAGAAACGTGGGAGAATGGCCGCTTGTTAGAAGCTGTATTGAATGGATATACACTTGTATATGATGAATTTACCCGTTCCCAACCAACAACGAATAATTTATTTCTTTCCATCTTGGAAGAAGGAATTATTCCCCTTTATGGAACGAAGTCAAAAGAACCCTTCGCTCGTGTTCATCCATCTTTTTCAGTGATTTTTACAAGTAATCCAGCTGAATATGCTGGTGTTTATAAAACACAAGATGCATTATTGGATCGATTAATTACGATACCTATCTCGTATGAAGATCCTGAAGAAGAAGCGCGGATCGTGGCTGAGAAAAGCGAACTCGATAAAGAAGATGCTCTGTTTATCAGTCAATTGGTAGCAAAACTAAGAGGGAAATGTAGTCATAATGATGGCAAAGGACCAAGCCTAAGGTCCTCGCTAATGTTAGCAAAGCTTGCTTCAAAGCAAGACATACCTATCGAATCAAAAGATGAGGATTTTCAACAATTGTGTTTAGACATTTTAACGTATCCACTAAGTCAATGTGTGAATGCAGATGAAGCACTAAAAGAGGCTGAAAATATAATTATGGAAGAATTGAATGAGTAAAAGATGCTAACAAGAGGAGAGAGAATAATGGAACAGCAAGAAACGGGCATTTATATTTTTTGTGGGGTGGAAGCAACCAATGAGGAAGGTTTTGGACATGTAGAATTTGAAGGTGAGAAAAGAGCTATTTTTACAATTCATTACGAAAATGCAGCCATGGTTGCAACGGAAGTACCTATGAAAATATATCACCCGAACAAGGAAAACCTAATGATGCATCAACAAGTTATTTCAAGAGTTATGGATAAGAATGATACGGTAATTCCTATTAGTTTTGGGAATGTATTCAATTCGAAGGGTGATGTAGAAGTTCTTTTGCAAAACCTTCACCCACAGTTTACTGAACTGTTTCCTAAAATAAAAGGGAAAATAGAACTGGGCCTAAAAGTAATTGGAAAGAAAGAATGGTTGGAAAAACGGGTAAATCAACATCCAGAGATTGATGAAATGACTAGAACCGTTCAAGCTAAGTCAAAAGAGGCTGGTTATTATGATCGCATAAAATTGGGTGGAAAAGCTCAAGAATTATTTAATCAGCTACAAAGTGAAGTCAAAACAGATATTTTTGAGCAATTAGAGGAAAAAGCTGAAGCAGCTAAAGATAATGATCCTATTAGTGAAACAATGCTTTTAAACGCTTCTTTTTTAGTAGATCGAGAGAAAGAAGAAGAATTTGATGAATTGGTGAATGAAGCGCACGAGCGTTGGAAGGAGCAGGTTGAATTTAATTATACAGGTCCATGGCCTGCTTATAATTTTATAAATATACGTCTGACGGTGGAGGAAGCCTAATGCTTCACAAACTAGTTACCGGACCTTTGAATATGGTGAAAAAAGTAGGCGAAAAAATACAGGAAGAAGCGGATAAGGAGTTATATGATCTTCCAACCATTCAAAAGAAACTGGTACAGCTACAAATGAAATATGAACTGCAGGAGATGTCGGAGGAAGAGTATAAGCATAAGGAAGCCGAGCTTCTGGAACGATACGAAATAGCTAAAAGGAAAGAGCTGGAACAATGGGAAGCTTTAACGAAACCTAAGGAAGAGTGATAGTAATGGTGAAAAAAGTATATTTATATGGTCTGGTTCCCACGAGTGAATATGAAGAAAGTGTTTTACCTGAGAAGAGAGGTTTTGATGATGAAGAGGTAATACACGCTTTACCTATGGGTGAAATCGCAGCAATACTATGTAAACTTGACAGCAACGCATATACAGAGTCATTTATTGAAGAAAAAATGAACAATGATTTGGAATGGCTGCAAAAAAAAGCATTTCATCACCATGAGGTGCTCATGTTACTAAATAAACTCTATACAGTTATTCCACTATCTTTTTGCACGATATACAACAATGAAGATAGTTTAATTACATCTATTTCATCCCAAATGGATCAGCTTACAGAATCTATTTCTAGAATATATGGAAAAGAAGAATGGAACGTGAAAGTCTTTTCCAATGATGAAATACTTAAAAAGAAAGTAAGCGATAGTAATTCAACTATAGAAGCAAAAAGGAAAGAAATAAGCAGCTTGCCACCTGGAAAACAGTTTTTTGAAAAAAAGAAACTGGACCAGCTAGTGGAAAGAGAATTAGAGAAAGAAAGAGAACAGCTTTGTGTACACATTCATGACGAATTAACAGCATATGCGGTTCAAGCAGACGTGAAAAAAAACTGGGATAAAAAAGCGACAGGTCGAAAAGAGAACATGAGTTGGAACAGTGTGTATTTATTGGAACAAAACGAAGTAAATCGGTTTTTGGAGGAAGTAAAGATACAAGAACAGAAGATGGGGGAACTAGGCTTGCAAATGGAAGCTACTGGTCCATGGCCGGCATATCATTTCTCCCGTTTGGGTCAGATGAAAAAGTGAGGAGATAGAAATGCCTTCTGTACGAGAAACAATTGAAAACAAAGAAGTAGGATTAATTGATATTTTAGACGTCATTCTTGATAAAGGTGTTGCAATTAAAGGGGATCTCATTATTTCCATTGCCGGTGTAGATCTCGTCTATCTTGATTTGCGGGTATTAATTTCATCCGTAGAAACTCTGGTGCAATCTTATGAGAATAATCGAAAAGATGTTACTTCTGACCAGTTCGATGACGAAAGGAGGGCGTTAGTTGATGCAACCGGCCAGCCAAACAAATGGACGGATTAATTTGGATCCTGATAATCCAGAAGATGGTTTAGCACAGCTTGTGATGACAGTTATTGAATTACTCCGCCAGATAGTAGAAAGACATGCGATGAGAAGGGTGGAAGGTGGCACACTCTCTGATCAGCAAATTGAAGATCTCGGAGTTGCTCTGATGAATTTGGAAGACAAGATGGAAGAGCTGAAGGAAGTATTTGGTTTAGAAGCAGAAGACTTAAATATAGATCTCGGCCCGTTAGGAAATCTATTATAAACTACAAAAAATGTAAAGTCTATTTTGTTTATTAATGGAAGGGTAAAGAAGGGAGGAATAATCATGGCTGTTGAACATCCTATGCAATCGAGCACGATTGTAGACGTACTTGAAAAGGTTTTGGATAAAGGTGTGGTTATAGCTGGTGATATTCGTGTAGGCATTGCAGATGTAGAACTGCTGACAATAAAAATACGTTTAATCGTAGCTTCTGTAGATAAAGCGAAAGAAATCGGTATGGACTGGTGGGAAACTGATCCTTATTTAAGCTCCAAGGCAAATGAGAATACACAAGCATTAGAAGAAGAAAATAAATTATTAAAAGATCGACTTGATGCACTGGAAAGTCAAGTGAATACCAACAATAGAATTACAACAGAATCAAAATCGGAGGGATAAAAAATGACTGAAGAAAACAACCAGAACGATTCAAACCTGAACAATGAGGAAACAAGTAGAAAAACGAACCCTGTAGGAAGAGCTGCAGCCGGTGGTATACTTGGTGCCGCGGTTGGCTATATATCTGCTGAAGAGAACCGTCAGAAACTAACCAAGGTGGTGGGTGAGAAAAGTTCCGAATTGGGATCGAAAACAAAAACGAAGTGGAAGCAGGTAAAAGATTCAAGCAAAGATAAAACAAGCCAGGCTTTGAAGGGAGTAAAAACATCGACTGTAAATATGTTCTCTAATAAAAATCAGGAAGACGATCAAGGGAATGAAGAGTTGCAGGATCAATCTGATCATCAAGCAGAAGAAAATGATGAATCGTACGAAGATTTAAAACAGGAGAATCAGCAACTGACAAATCGTTTGAATAACTTAGAGGAAAAAATGAACAAGCTATTGGAAATAAGTGATGCTAATTCAGAAGACACATCGGAATCTAATTCAGATGAGGAAACTGAAGAAAGTGATTTATCTTCTGAAGAAGAGCAAGAACAAGAGGATGTGGACTCCTCTGAAGAGAATGATAATGAAGAAGATAAAGAGGAAGCTACAAAGAAAAAAGAAAATAAAAAGGATGAAAAAACTACTAATAAGAAATCTAGCACAAATAAAAAAGCAAAGAAAGACAAGCAAAAAGAAGAGAGCGATAAACAAGTAAGCAAAAAAGATGACAATAAAACAAAAGAATCAGACGATGAGGAAGAAGAAACAGCATTAACTAAAAATGATGACACTTCAGCTTAATATTATAAATATAGCAGGGAGAGATAGCAATGAGTGAAAATGCAAAGGATAATATTTTAGAATTTTTCGTAGCAGCTGCAAATAAACATGATTTTGAATTGGATATTTCTTTGTTGGTTCATGGTGCTATTGTAACGGGTACTCTAATTTCTGCCACGGAGTATTTTGATAATATGAGTCAATCCTTTGAGGATGGCAGCGATATCTCCCAGAAAGTAAGTCAGCAGCTTTCACAAGCAGGAGAATCAGCTGATTCTGGTAATCAACAAGAAGTAAATTTTATCCATCTGAAAAATACTAAAATTTATTGTGGTGACAGTAAGCCAACTCCTTCAAAAGGAGAAATATTATGGCGTGGAAAGCTAGTGGAAGTTGATAGTTTCTTCTTGGGGAGAATAGCTGAACCTAAATCCAAAAGCAAAAATAATGATAAATAAGTAAAAACGCATCTCCGCTACTAAGGGAGGTGCGTTTTTAAAGTTAAAGATTAGTTAAAATCCAACTCAATTCCTTTTTCCTTTAGATTTTCAATACATTCTTGTAAATATTTTTGGTTATGCTCACGATATATAGGAGAGTTTGCTGTCTGATGTTGTTCTTTTATTTCTGTTTCATCATAAGGTGAGCAACTTTTGCCTCGATATGCCGGATGTTCCCATAAACGGTCAATTTGATAACCACGGCCTTTCATTTCAGTGATAATCTTCATATGATAGTTGTACAGCAGATATGGTGAATAGTTGAACACATAGTTTACTGTACTATGTTTCTTTCCCCACCCATTCCCTCTTAGAGCGCAGCATTCTCTATGCTGGCCAAGTAATTGCTGACGAGGCAAATATGTAATTAAATCTTCATGCCAAAGGCGCATCCTGCATTCTCCTTATATATATTTGTTGATAGTTACTTATGTTTTGACATAGTTAATTATTAGCTATATAGAGAATACCCTATAAGACCAACGTTTAATCATATAATTTACGGGTATCTTTTATTGTACTTAATTTTAATCATAGTATGGAGGTGATCGTTTGCTAACAACGATTTCGTGGATTGCTTTAGGAATCGGTATAATTAGCTCCATTATCATTATGATTGATGTAGTAAAACATCCGCAAATGATGACCATTATGAATGTGGTGTGGCCAATTAATGGCTGGTTTTTTGGGCCGTTTGCTATATGGAGTTATTTCAAGTGGGGTAGATTAAAGGCGAAGGATTATGATGGAGAAGATAACAGAGGCAGAGGTGCCAAGGTGTTCATGTCAACAAGTCATTGTTCATCAGGCTGTACGCTTGGCGACGCTGCAGGTGTTCCGATCGTTATGCTGACAGGTTTTACATTGCTTGGCACAACCTTATTCGCACACTATGTGGTCCAGTTTACCTTAGCATATATATTCGGGATTCTTTTTCAATTTTATGCTATCTATCCAATGAACAAAAAAGCAGGAGTAATGCAAAATTTAAAAAATGCTATTAAAGCTGATACATTGTCACTAATTATGTTTGAAATCGGTATGTTTGGTTGGATGGCAATTGTTCATTTTGGCTTATTTGCTCAACCACCGAAACCTACTGAAGCCACATACTGGTTTATGATGCAAATTGCTATGATACTTGGTTTCCTAACTAGTTATCCAGCTAACTGGTTTTTAGTTAAAAAAGGAATTAAAGAAGCAATGTAAGTAACATATCTCATTGGGGAATTTTCCCGATGAGATTTTTACATCATATTTATCATTTCCACAAACAGCTTTGTTATGAATGAATCTTATTTGGATGGATAAGATACTCCATAAATGGAGGTTATTAATGTGAGAGAAGAAAATATGTCTGATTTGACCGTTAATACACTTATGAAACAAGCACAGAAATCAGGGTTAACTTACAACCAAGCAAAAGAATTTATTGCTAAAACTACTGGTGGTCATCGTACCCACATTTATAGTAATACCGATGTGGAAGAAGTGAAAATAAAGAATCAGGAATCCATGGACAACAAATCTACATGAAAAAGCGGTGGGAGCTTATGAAGGCAATCATTATTTATGAAAGATGATTGGCTTTATATTTTATTACTACAGCTTAACCTTATGATTTTTAATACTTTTGCAAATGTTAGGGTACAAAGGTATTTTGTTCATTCATAGTTGGAGGAAACTGCGAACAAGAGTGGAATAGCTCAATAACATCGCTACGGAAAAATACTGCGCTTTCCGGGGGCGGCTGATGAGTCTCGGGCCAACACGATGTTGGTCATGAAGGCGTTGCGACAGGACGTCGCGACTCTAGCCTTCCAGCCCCTATAACGCATTCCTTGGTCTCACCGATGCCTCATCTCCCCCAGGAGTCTTCGCATTTTTCCTTCGCTAAGGTATATTTATAAAACGATAAGAGTGGAGAAAATTTTTTCTGTTATTACATGCCTCTTTAATTAATCAAGCATATACCAATTGATTGGAGTGGAATGCGGCGACTCCTGCCGGAATAGCATGAGCTGAAGACCCTGCACGCAGCGTAGCGGAGGAAGCGGCTGAAGCCATGCCGGCGGCAAAGAAGACACTGTGAGGTAACGAACAGATGTCGCGCTTGTACCCGGAGGTGTGAAAGCGTCCGCATGCAACGAAAATCAATGGCGGTAGGTGATCATCTAAGGGTATTTAGACTACTTATTCGTACCCATAACCCTGCTAAAAGTTGAATACTTTCATATCTCCGAGCACAAGAGCAAAGTGTATATTCTGAAACGGCAATTTACAATCCCACAAAGTTACTTCGTTTATCTATTTTCAGAATCATTCAATAGCCCTTACATATATATTAGAACCGGATAGATAATCGGCAGTAATACAAGCTAATCCACCGCACTTATAAACAGATTCTTCAGTCTATAATAAACGAAGCTTTGCCTAATAAAAATAGAAGGCAGTGCTTTCTGCCTTCCTCGTCAATTCCATCCTGTAAAAAGGGAACATCTCCCTATAGACGTTCGCCGTTTTTCAATCGTTCGATAAATTCATTTAAGTCCTCTTTTTTTACTCTCCAATGTCTTCCAATTTTAAATCCAGGAATCTTACCTTCCTGAACAAGCTTATATGTCGTCATTTCACTGAGTTGCAGATATTCAGCCACCTGTGAAACAGTCATGATTTCCGGTGTCATTTAGGTCGCCTCCAAACAATTAACCTATAGATATCATATCATAAAAGTCTTATCTTTTTACAAAAATAATAAGTAAATATACTCCATTATAAATGATTATAAATGAGTATAAGGTTTTATGCGTTTAATAAAATTTAGTCGTTATATGGAGAAAATAAAAGAAAATAGATGTATTCTTACAATGACAGCGCTTTATAGCCATTTGGTAAACCTCTTGCTATATGGTATGATTCATTTTGTTGTACACGGAACACGCTTTTGTGATGCACAAAAGACAACTATTATAGGAAAAAGAGGTGCTGTATTGAATACGCAACAATTAAAACAAGAATGGTTTGGCAATATACGGGGAGATATCCTATCAGGTATTGTTGTAGCATTGGCACTTATACCAGAAGCTATTGCATTTTCCATTATTGCAGGTGTTGATCCTATGGTTGGATTGTATGCTTCCTTCTGTATTGCAGTGGTGATTGCAATTGTAGGTGGGCGTCCAGGAATGATATCAGCAGCAACAGGTGCCATGGCATTATTAATGGTTACATTGGTTGCCGAGCATGGCTTACAATATTTATTTGCCGCAACAATCTTAACAGGAATCTTTCAAATATTATTTGGAGTTTTTAAACTTGCTAGAGTTATGAAGTTTGTACCACGTTCGGTGATGGTCGGCTTTGTTAATTCACTTGCAATATTAATATTTACGGCTCAGCTACAACATTTTGTAGGAGAAAGCTGGATTATGTATGCATTAGTTGCATTGACATTGGCAATAATTTATATTTTTCCACGAATAACTAAAGCTATTCCCTCAACACTTGTAGCTATTATAGTTGTTACAGCTATCGCAATTTATGGGAATTTAAATGTAGGAACTGTGGGAGATATGGGTGCACTTACACAGGAATTACCTGTTTTCCTGATTCCTTCTATTCCGTTTACTTGGGAGACTTTAATGATTATCCTTCCTTATTCTTTGTCATTAGCGATTGTTGGTCTATTAGAATCTTTGTTGACTGCTAACATTGTGGATGATGCGACGGATACGGAAAGTGACAAAAACAGAGAAAGCCGTGGTCAAGGTATTGCAAATATTGTGGCTGGGTTCTTTGGCGGAATGGCCGGTTGTGCGATGATTGGTCAATCAGTTATTAACGTGAAATCAGGTGGAAGGGGACGTTTATCTGCTTTAGTGGCAGGTGGATTCCTTATGTTTCTCATAATTGTAATGGGAGGGCTTGTAGTACAGATACCAATGGCTGCGTTGGCTGGTGTAATGATTATGGTATCTATCAGTACTTTTGACTGGGCTTCTGTGAAAAATTTAAGTAAACTTCCACGTACTGATGCACTTGTAATGGTGACAACTGTAGTAATTGTACTTGCAACTCATAACCTATCCATTGGTGTCTTGGCAGGTGTGTTATTAAGTGCTATTTTCTTTGCAGCAAAAATTTCACGCGTAAAAGTGACAGAGGAATTAGTGGACAATGATCAGAAAAAAATCTACCATGTGAATGGCCAATTATTTTTTGCATCTGTAAACGATTTTCCAAAAAAGTTTAATTATATGGATATAGTTAAAGATGTTGAAATAGATTTAAGTAATGCGCATCTTTGGGATGATTCTGCAGTTGGTGCATTAGATAGAATTGAAATGAAGTTTGAACAGAATGGTATCCAAGTTTCTTACCGAGGATTAAATGAAGAAAGTATGCATTTGAAAAAGCAAATAGGTGGATTATCAAAGGCATCAGGACATTAATTTTATAATTTTAAAACGAGGTGAAGAATATGTTCAAACGGATAGTTTTAGCTGCCGATGGCTCGGAAAATTCTATTCGCTCTGCAAATTATGCAGTTGAGTTAGCGAACAATTTTTCAGGTATCATTAAGGTGATTTATGTGGTTGACAGCCAAACCTCCAAAGAGGATGTATTGCATAGCAATGGTAAGTTCGAAATTGAACAAAGAAGGAAAGAAAAGATTCATAAGGTGGAAGAATTGCTTAGGCAGTCAGGGGTAGAATACGAGGTTCATATTCTTCACGGAGAGCCAGGCCCTACCATTATTAAGTTTACTCAGGAACATGATGTGGATTGTGTTGTAATCGGAAGCAGAGGTCTCAATAAATTACAGACAATGATCCTTGGTAGCGTTAGTCATAAAGTAGCTAAACGTGTCACCTGTCCTGTACTTATCGTAAAGTAGAATAAGTTATGTTAATTTCAAAAAGCCAGGTTCATATTAAAGAGCCTGGCTTTTTTGATTCACAAATAGTAGCAGTAGGGTACTTAATAGTGTTATTTTTTGAAAAGTGACTATCTATTTAAGGAGCAACACTAATTGCTCGCCTGCCAAGAGATATCCAATTTTCTTCAAAGGTAATTCGATTATACGCTTCTTGTTTACCTGTATCTGGGTCGTTAACGAATACATACTCTTCGTTAAACCCGACCATCGTTACGGCGTGTTCGTATCGATACCAATCTATTTTATGACCACTTCTATCATACCAGGATTTGCTATGGAAGGTTTTTTGCTGTTTAAGTGTAGTCCAAGCCATAACTGGTTGACCTTCTTCCAAATAATTGATTAAGGTATTAAATGGCTTTCCAGTTAAATTAATTCCTTTACCGGAGAGGAATTTTTCTACTACCTCTAGAATCGGTTTCTCAAAAACGCCAAAACTGGAATCATCGGAATAGGGATCTCCTACAAATTCTTCATTTGGGTTGGCCCCATACCATACCCCATCAACCATATGAACTTTTTCACCTTTTTTTAATGTATCTACGACCAAGAATTTATCTATCTTGACATCAGCCCAACGTAACAACATGGAGAGTGCCGTTGCTTCACATCCTGTTGGCAAATCCGGATACTGATAATCAATAGGTACGCTGGAAATTATACTACTCTCTTGTTTGCTCATTTCATCTTCCCCTTATAAGATATTACTTTCAGATTATCTTAATAATCACTTTTTGGAAAGCGAATGAAAAGTAACAAGTTAGCTTTCTAATATGTCTTTTATTATTTCAAGGTGGAAGGCAGCCCACGCCTTCTCTTTAAAATGAAATAGTACACTTAGAGTCAATAAAATCATATATACAGAAGCAAAACTGACCCATAAAAGGTTTCCGTTTCCAAATAATATTTCCTCCACTTTTCCAGAAAAGAGAAATAAAAGCCAAGGAATAGCGGATACATAAATAGGTATTATTCCTGTGCCATTCTGTTCTTTTATCATTCTATAGTAAATAAGCTGTAGCGTCTCCCGATTAAGACTTTCATAATAAGCTTTAATTTCTGCGGTTTCTGAAATGTCTTTATGTGTTTTACTGTTTTTGTTCTTTAATTGCAAATAAATTTTATGAGCATCCCCTCTAAAAGAAAACAATGATTATATTCCCCCTTACTGCTAATGTTGTAATGTCTTTGTTATTGAAAATTATTCTTGTTTAGTGTTAACTGAAGATGAAAAGTCATACAGAATAGCTCTCTTTTCAATTTTATGGTTCAATATTGAAAGGCGGAATAGAATGAAAATTATCGTTACAGGAGATACACATATCGCCGGGGAACCAGTACAGTTACCACTAAATTTAATAAATGCTTGCAAATCGGCCGATCTGATTATTCATACTGGCGACTGGAAGTCCATGGAGGTATATCATTTGCTTCGTCAGTATGCGGAAATTAAAGGTGTTTATGGTAATGTTGATTCATATGACATAACTTCAAAGTTTCCTGAAAAACAATTAATAGAAGTAAATGGATTCCAAATAGGGATTGTGCATGGACACGGGGAAAAAAAGACGACCGAGCAAAGAGCATTACAAGCTTTTACAGAAGAAAGCCCGGATGCTATAATTTTTGGCCATTCGCATATTCCTTTAATCCGTTATTTTAAAAATACTCTATTAATGAACCCAGGATCTCCTACATCTAAGCGTGCTTTGCCTTATTTTTCATATGGGATTCTTGAAATTGATAAAAATATTCACGCGGAAATTGAATTTTTTAGTAAAGAAGTAAAATAAAAAAGAAAGTGAGTAGAGCTATAATATCACGTAATTATTGTTAACTATGGATCTCCCAATTAAGAAAAAAACAATTAGTTTTATAAAATAATAAGCATGAAAAGGGGAAAATGAAAATTGGAAATAATTATAAATTCTGTAGAAAGAGATGAAAAAGTAGTTATTGGAGAAAGAGACAATCATATCTCAATAAATGATGCCGTATATGAAATTATTGATCAATCAGGCGTATTGGAGAATAGTGGGGTTATTGTATTGAATAATGTACCGGTGTTTTATGAGGCGAGAGAGAAGTTTGAGCAACGGTTTCTTAATAGACCCAAAATGATTGAAGCGGTGGATGGATTTATTTCTATTAGAGTTATGAGACCGTTGGAAGGAGATACTTATACGATTATGACTCAATGGGATTCAGAATCGTCCTTTAGGAGCTGGCAAGAATCAAAAGCATACCAACATGCTCATAAAAATAGGGGGACAAAACAGGGTATTGATCAGCAAAAAAATGTTCTCAAAAGAAAAACAAACTACCATGTTTATCAAGTGGGCAGTTAATTTCTCTTGTACATCAGAGAATGGGGTAAATTTAACACGTTATTTTTAAGGAGAAGTGAAGATATTTATCTTCACTTCACTTTTTTACCGGCACTTTTAGTAGCCGTAGCCTACATAAGAAGCACCAATAATAATTAACAAAATAAACAAGACAACGATTAAGGCAAAGCCTCCACCGTAGCCATATCCTGCATTTGCACCCATAATGAAAACCTCCTTTTTCTCAGGATAATAGCAATATATGTATTCACTGTCAGATGTGATATAGGCGGATGTACCAACAATATAAGAATAGCGTAAAATGCTTAGGCATGTCTTCCTTACATAGTTATTTTGATCGAGGGGATAATAATTTTGAGTCATAGATAACAGGAGGGATATTAATCATGTCTGAAGCTAATAAAAACCGCAATAAAGATAAAAACAAACAGAATAATCGAAATAAGTTTAATAAACAACGAGAATACGATGTAGAGATCGCTGAGGATACAGAGTTTTTGAATTTGGATAACAAGAAGAATAAACGTAGCGGAAGAAATAAAGATTAACATATGCTTTTTTGGTAGCCGGGATATGCATAGTATTCCGGCTTTTTAATTGTAACGGCTAACTGCAAGCCAAGAGATTTAAAGCTTACTTCCATTGTGTAAAGAATGAAGTATATGCTAGTATAGGAAGACATATAGAATGTACGTCAAAGGGGGAGAAAGTGGAGGTGCACAAAAAAAGTCTTCATTTGTTTGAAAAGGCATTAAATTTTACCAAGGTTGGTCTTGTTATTACAGACCCAGCTCAGAAAGATAATCCGATTATCTTTGTCAATGAAGGTTTTTTAAACATGACTGGATATTCGAAAGAAGAAATAGTAGGAAATAATTGTCGGTTTTTACAAGGTGTTGATACGGATACAGAAAGTGTGCAAAAAGTTCGGGATGCAATTAAAAATGAACAATCCATCACTATACAGCTCTATAATTATAAAAAAGATGGTACAGGTTTTTGGAACGAGTTGTCAATTGATACCATGTGGTTAGAAGAGGAACAGGAACTTTATTTTGTTGGTGTGCAAAAAGATGTAACAATTGAAAAAGAACAATCAAGATTATTAGACAATACATTAAAGGAAATGGAACTTGTATCTACTCCAATTGTTCCAATCACTAATAATGCTTCTATCTTACCAATTATAGGAGACTTTAATGATAATCGGTATGAGATTATGTTTAATAAAGTTTCATCCTATCTGGAAACAGCAGAAGAGGATTATCTTATAGTAGACTTGTCCGGCCTGCATGAAGTAGATACGTACATAGCTTCTAAATTTTTGAAATTACAACAGCTTGTTTCCTTAATGGGAAAAGAGTTGGTGGTAGCAGGTATGCGGCCTGAATTGGCAGCTAAAACAACAAGTATCCAAGGAAGCTTTACTAACCTCTCTACATTTCATAACGTAAAAACAGCCATTGAATATTTACAAAGAAAGTAAAAAAGCTTTGCAGTGTCAGTTGACCTGCAGAGCTTTTTTTATAACAAACGGTTATTTTTGTTTCTGCTATTTATGTTGTTATACTTAATAGTCCTGCCAAGATCCGGCGAACAGAATGCTTATTGTTGGTATAGCTGCAACTGTTTAAGAAGGATGAGGCTAGGACGGCTTTCTTACTTGCAACGTTTGCACTTGTATTCTTATTCCCTCTTCATCTTCAAATAATGTATAGAACCATTTAACTTGTACAATTTAATTAATAGGATAGTGGTTCCAGCAATGAATTTGGAAGATGGTGGGAGAATTGTGAAAAAAGATAAATCGTCAAATAAACCCGTAATTCTATTGAATATCGATTCCTTGATGCCTCAACCTCTTGAGATAGCTGTACAAACAGATCAAACGCCAGCCTTAAAATTTTTAATGGAAAATGGAATGTATTTTTCAAATATGGTCAACTCTTTCCCTACTATGTCTGTAACGATTGACAGTTCACTTTTAACAGCGACTTATCCTGATAAGCACCAAATTCCAGGCTTACATTGGTTTGACACCCGAAACTTGCAGTTTATTAATTATGGGACAGGCTTGAGGGAAACGTTTCGAATTGGATGGCGTCGTTCCATTCATAACATGCTTTACCAACTAAATCATGAACATTTAAGCTCACAAGTTACAACTATTTATGAGGAATTAGCAAAGAAGCAACTGCATTCTGCTTCCATAAATTCATTTGTATATCGAGGAAATAAAACTCAAAAATTAAAAGCACCGAAAATACTTCGGACGTTTACTAAATTTGAAAATGGAGAGTGGACAGCTCAGGTTCCTTCCATATTTTCATTGGGTACTTTTTCCAAAATAAGGAAGAAGGGATTCCCAACACAAATTGCTGCAGGAAATTGTAAGTATACAGCAAAAGAACTACGTTACCTGATCCGTAAAAACAAGTTGCCAAGTTTCACCTTTTGTATTTTTCAAGATATGGATGCACGTATTCATTTAAAAGGACCTACAGATAAAAAGCTTATTAAAAAAATCGATAAAGAAATTCAGAAGATATTAAATATGTATCCAAGCTGGGAAAAGGCGTTAGAAAAGAATATCTGGATGATAATTGGAGATAATGGGCATGCTGCCACAGGAACGAGTTATCGCAAAGGGCTCATTAATTTACGAAAAATATTTAAACAGTTCAAGGTTGCTCAAATACAACGAAGACCAAAAAATAATGATCAAATTGCATTTTGTGTAAACCAGCGTATGGCTTATATTTATATTTTAGATAAAAAAATTTCCATTCGTAAGTTAATTGAACTGCTTCAAAGAGAATCACGTATTGATGTCATTGCTTGGAAAGATGGCGAGGATGTTCATGTAGTTTCAGGTATAAAATCAGGTATGATTACCTACCGGAATGGAGGAATTTATACGGATATTTATAATCAAAATTGGAGTATTAATGGTCAGTTGGATATACTTGATCTCACTCTAACAAAAAACCAATTTATATCTTATGGTGATTATCCGGATGCTTTGGCGAGACTATCCGGAGCCTTGCATTCCCATGAAGGCCGCTTTATTGTTGTTAATGCAAAACCAGGGTATGAGTTTAAAGCACAATCTACTCCATTTCATCTTAATGGGGCAGCACATGGTTCTCTTCACAGACAAGAGTCACTTGTGCCTTTAATTATTGCTGGTACAAATGAAAAACCTCTCCATAGACGTTTTGTCGATATGAAAAATTATATTATCAACTTAATTGATTCTAATTAGAACTTCGTTAGAATACGTTTTTATCATTTTTACATACTAAGATGAGGAGGTGTAGAAATGAGTAAAAACAAAAAGAAATTGACAAGTACACCATATAGTAGTGACCAGCCAATTGCTAAGAGACTTACCAAAAAAATGGATCATGAATTTGCCAATGAGCCATTAACTGAAATGGAAAGACAACATAATAAAAAAACAAAAAAACGTCAATAACGAGCATATCTTAAGTCATGATGGAAGGTAATTCCATTATGGCTTTTGTTAATTATTTGAAGTTACTCTTTAAAATTATTCAATTAACAAGCGAGCTTATAAAAAAATATAATTTTTTTTTGTACAAATTTTATATTTTTTCATTCATCTATCAATAGAAATGTAATCGAATACATTATTTATCTGTAAGCAATCATTATCAATTTCACGTTTTTATAATTGGAAGTATTTTGTAAATAAGACTTTTCTATCTAGAAAAAATAGTCTGATAACATATGGATAATCTAAAGAAACGGTGTTATATTTTAAAATATTATTTTTAGAGGAGGGATCTTTATGCTTAGTAATCCACTTATAGCTACTGTACTTGTATTTTCATTAATCGCACTTGGAGAATGGATATCCATTATTTCCAGAGCAAGGATCCCGATGTTATTAACTGCAATGTTAGGTTTTTTGCTTATGACATGGACGGGTATTTTTCCAGCAGATATCCTGGAAAAATCAACCTTTGCTGCTTTAGGGGCTATTTTAATCGGGCCGGCTATTGTTCATATGGGAACATTAATTCCATTTTCTATGTTGAAAAGTCCACTGAAGGCGGTGTTTATTGCATTAGGTGGAATCGTGGGAGCTGCTATTATAGTATTACCAACGATAACGCTATTATTTAATTATCCAACAGCTGTAGCAGGAATGGGCCCACTTAGTGGAGGGATTATTGCTTTGATTATTACTTCAGAGAAGTTGGCGGAAATTGGCCAGTCTGCCCTTGTAGTAATTCCAGCACTAATCGTTGCTTTTCAAGGTGTGCTTGGTATGCCTATCGCTCTTAATTTCATGCGAAGATATGCAATAAAGATACAAAATCAGTTAGATGATGGAGTATTTGTTGCAACAGATGGAACTAGTGCAGATACAGAAAAATCAGCTGTAAAAGAGTCTGCATGGAAAAAAAGTACTACATTAAAATTATTCTTTGTTTTTGTTGGTGCAGCAATTGGAGTTTCTCTAGGAGAAGTTACACCAATACACTATAGTTTGTGGTGTTTAGTAATAGGAATTATTGGGTTAAAGCTTGGTTTTTTTGAAAATCGTTCATTAGAGAAAGCAAATTCATTTACAATCACAATGTTAGGAATTATTTTTGTCGTTATTGGAACTATGGCAGACGTTACTCCGCAACAAGTAATTAGTAATTTACCTAGCATTCTAACCATTTTAGTGCTGGGGACTTTTGGTATTTGTTTAGGTGGATTCATAACGGCAAAAATTGTTAAGTGGCATCCGTATAAAGGTATGCCAGTAGCTTTAACTGCATTATTCGGCTTTCCGGGAGATTATATACTTTGTGAAGAAGTAAGTAGAAGTGTTGCAAGAAACGAAAAAGAAGAAAAAATCATATTTAATGAACTTTTGGCCCCTATGCTAATTGGAGGGTTTGCAACGGTTACGGTAGCCTCCGTAGTAATTGCAGGTGTATTAGTACAAACATTATAAGAGGAGGAGTCTTGAATGAAGAAAATTATTAAAAATGGATTACTTATCGATGGAAATGGTGGAACCCCAGTAGATGGTTTGGTAGTTGTCATAGATGAAAATAAAATTATCTATGTTGGTCAAGAAGCAAATTACTCTTTAACTGGAGAGGAACAAATTATTGATGCTCAAGGAGGTGCGATTCTACCTGGCTTAATCGATACACATGTACATATGATGATGGAATTCTCACCAATTGCTGATCGATTGGCTACTCCTTTTTCGTTCATGTATTATCAAGCAGCAAAATATTTAAAAACAACTCTTCATGCAGGAATAACTTCTGTACGGGATGCACTAGGAACGGATCTAGGTGTGAAGAAAGCTGTAGAAGATGGACTTATTTCAGGCCCACGTCTCCAGCTAAGTATTAATGCACTAACAATTACTGGAGGGCATGGAGATGGATATACTGTATCCGGTAATACAATGGATATTCTACCATCAGATTACCCTGGTATGCCGAATGGTAAATGTGATGGGGTAGAAGAAGTAAGGAAAAAAGCACGGGAAATGCTGCGTGCGGGAGCGGAAGTTATTAAGGTACATGCTACTGGTGGAGTACTAAGTGCGACAGATCATCCTGAGTTTACTCAATTCTCGTTAGAGGAATTAAAAGCGATTGTTGAAGAAGGCCAATTCCGCAAAGGGGTTAAGGTAATGGCCCATGCTCAAGGTGCTGAAGGAATTAAAAATGCGGTGAAAGCAGGAATTCATTCGATAGAACATGGAATTTTTCTAGATGACGAAGCTATTGAATTGATGAAAGAAAACGGTACTTATTTGGTTCCGACATTGCTTGCCCCTGTAGCTGTTTTGGAAACTGCAGAAGAAACAGGTATGCCGGCTACTGCTGTTCAGAAGTCTAAAGAAGTAATTGAACAACACAAAGCGAGTATTGCAAAAGCTTATAAAGCCGGAGTGAAGATTGCAATGGGAACTGATGCTGGTGTTATGAAACACGGTACGAATTTAAGGGAACTTGGACTAATGACTGAAGCTGGCATGACGCCAATGGAAGCAATTGTTGCATCAACAAAAACAGCTTCAGAATGCTTAGGATGGCAAAATGAATTGGGAACGATTGAAGAAGGAAAATTGGCAGATATTATTATTGTTGGAAAAAATCCATTAGAGGATATTTATTCCTTAGCAAATAATGATACTATAAAAGTTGTTGTAAAGAATGGACAGGTAGAGAAAAACATATTGTAAAAAGAAAAATATATATGAAGGTTGAGCTATGCTTTAACCCTAAAATAAATAAAATGCATCGGACATGAAACCGATGCATTTTATTTTAGAATATAGAAAGTAGTCAGCTTAATATAATATATACAACAACCCCTACATAACTTATGACTACAGTTAAAGAAGGGATCATATACGTAAATGGATTCCTTGTGACATTTCGCTTTGTTACAAGCATCGTGATAATGGTTAAGAAAAAGCCAATAACGGAAAGGATAATGAGCTGGTCATTTGCCTGCTTCCACAATGTTCCGTTTTGGTAAAAGGGATCTGAAATAGCGATTACTAAAATGTTAAACAAATTGCTTCCCAGAATTGTTCCTACAGCCATGTTAATGTTAGCTAATTTTAAAGCAGTATAAACACTTAATGTATCAGGAATGGAAGAAGCCATAGCAACTAAAATACTGCCAATAAATGTTGCGCTAAGCCCAGTTTCAGCAGCCAATCGATCACCTGAAAGAGACAATGCGCTTCCAGACACTAAAATAACAATGGAGAATAGGAAAAATTTGATCAATGTTTTGCTGATTCCTTTTACGGAAGTGGTTGTTTGATCAGCTATTTCATTATTCTCTTCCTTTTTTTGTATGACTGAAATAAAAATTAGGCCAATTACATATGCAGCAACAATTAACAAACTTGCCAAACCGATATGGAATATTGAAAAAGAATCATTGGTAAATAGCCCGAACATCGTAATAATAGAAAGAAGAAGTGCAAGGTAACCTGTTGAAACATGGTGTTTGGCTCCATGTAAAAACAACTGTTTTTTTCGGAAAATTAAATCCAAGCCAAATAGTGCGAAGAAATTAAAAAGGATACTACCAAACCCATTACCAACAGCAATATTAACATTGCCAATTATACTGGCTGAAATAGATACAGTTAACTCTGGCAGGGAGGTTGCTACTGCCAATAGTATGGTGCCTGCCATCATTCCGCCAAGCTTTGTTTCCCTGCTTATTTTATCTGCATATGTAGATAGCTTGATAGCTGAGTAAGCAGATATGAAAGCTGCTATTACAAAGATTAAACCTAGTGTAAGTGTTATGATGATCCACTCCCATCAATAGAGTCCCTATTCCTATTCTCTGTTTGATGGCCAAGTAAACATCTTTTTCATAGCAGCACTAACAAGCGTATTTAGCGCGGATTTCGACACATGCCGGGGATTAAAAATATGTCTACAAATAACCAGAGCCAAAGAAAAGCAAGTGGCAGCCAGCCAATCAATAGCCATGTTGTAGCCCAGCCAATCAACCCGATTAACAATTGTACAATGCCGGAGCCTATTCTTCCTGTGTAAAAGCGATGTACACCGATTTGTCCAAAGAAGAACCATAAAATATATGCTAAAGCATAACTTTTTTGAGGCATTTATTCCCCTCCTTGTAGAAAAGTTTTATATCAATATAGTTAAGCTAATAATGTATCAATTATGTTATCCTATTAATGAATAGTCAAGTGATCTGGAATTCCTCAGCATGTGTACTTGTCTATATGAATAACTGAAACTTTTACGTCTCTTTTACGTATAAGAGTTAATAGTTTTAAATACTAGGGGGTTTATCATTGAATTTTAAAGAGAAACTGAGAACGAATCGAATGGGAAAGGTAGGTACTCGATTGGGCAAAATACTCGGTGCTTTATTTGTAATTGCTCTAATCGGTTTGTTCTCCTACCGTTGGTTTACAGATTATATATGGATGGATTCTTTGGGGTTTGAAAGTATCTATACAACGATTCTAAGCAGTAAAGTAATACTCGGTGCAGTAGGTTTCATTCTATACTTTATTTTAACCTATTTTACTTTATCTTGGATTAGAAATACATACACAGGGCATTTTGATGCACATCAACTGGCCCCTGTTCTAACAAACAAAAAAATGAGCAGACTGATTATAGCTGGTATAGCAGTTTTAATAGGAGCATTCGGCAGTTCGATTGTTCAGGGTGTTGGCTGGGAACCAGCATTAAAACTATTAAACTATGCCTCTTTTGGAGAGACAGATCCTTTTTTTAACTTAGACATATCTTTTTATATGTTTATACTTCCTTTTGTAAAGTTTGTCATTAATATCTTGCTTGGCATTGCTATTTTCTTTTTATTACTGGAAATTGGCGCATATTCCGTTTTTAATTTATACCGTATGAGTCGGTCAGCTCAGATCCATTTAGCTACAACGCTTGGCTTCATTGGTTTACTATTGGCTGGAATGCACTTACTTACACCATATGAGTCGCTGCTGACAAATCAAGTGAATATTTTCCAAGAAAGCGTTGTTCATGGCATAAGCTATACAGATAAAATTATAAATATTCCAGTATCATATGCATTAGCGGCTGTAGCTGTAATTGGAAGTATTTGGATGATTATAGCTCTTAATAGAAAGAAGCTTTCATCCATGCTGCTTCCTGTCATTGTGTATGTGATTTTAGTAATAGGAGGACAATTAGCATCTGTGGTTGTACAAAACTTTATTGTTTCTCCTAATGAGTTTTCTAAAGAAAAGCCTTATTTAAAGCATAATCTTGAATATACAAGAGCTGCATATGATCTCGATCAAATTAAGGAAAAGGAACATCCTGGTAATGATTCTCTTGATGAAAAGATGATTGAAAGAAATCAAAAAACGATAGAAAACGTCCGAATAAATGATTCAAGACCCATTTTGGATGTGTACAATCAATTACAAACTTTCCGTACGTATTATCAATTTAATAATATTGATATTGACAGATATGAAATCGATGGAGAATATGAACAAGTATTTATTGGTGCAAGAGAATTAAGCACTGGAGATCTTCCTTCACAGGCGAAGACCTGGGTGAACCGAAAGCTGAGATACACGCATGGTTATGGCATGGCAATGAGCCATGTTAATCAAGTTACCCAACAAGGCCAGCCGAAATATATGATGAAAAATCTCCCTCCTGAAGGTGTACTTGATATAAGTCGACCACAAATTTATTTTGGGGAAGAAAAATATGAAAATGTGATTGTTAATTCAAAAGTTGATGAATTTGACTATCCTTCCGGGGATGAGAATGTTGCTAATCGATACGAAGCGGATTTAGGCATTCAATTGTCTGGTGTAAACCGACTGTTGTTTACTTTGAGCGAAGGATCTATGCGTATGCTTGTCTCAGATCAAATAACAAGCGATAGCCAATTGTTGGAAACCAGAAATATCATGGACAGAGTTAATAGAATTGCTCCTTTCTTTGAATATGACGAAGATCCGTATATTTTCGTTCGTGAGGATGGTACTCTGGCGTGGATGATTGATGCTTATTTAACAACTGATAATTACCCGTACGCAGAAAACTACGAGAAGAACAAAAATTACATTCGTAATTCTGTAAAAGTAACGATTGATGCATATAGCGGTGAAGTCAATTATTATATTGTAAATCCAGATGACCCATTATTACAGACATATGAAAATATGTTCCCAGAGCTGTTTACTAAAGAAATTCCGGAAGATGTAAAAAAACATTTCCGTTATCCTGAAAAACTATTCTCTATTCAAGCAGCAAAGTATGGAACATATCATATGACTAACTTAGAAGTTTTCTATAACAGGGAAGACTTTTGGCAGTTTCCAACAGAAAAATATTTCAATGAAGACATAGAAATGGAGCCATATTACATTACGATGAAGCTTCCGGAATACGATGAAGAGGAATTTATTCTTATGATGCCCTACACCCCGAAAAAACGTCAGAATATGATCTCTTGGATGGGGGTAAGAAATGACGGAGAGAATTATGGTGAAATTTTTGTTTATCGTTTCCCTAAGCAAAAAAACATATATGGTCCGCAACAAATTGAAAATCGAATTAACCAGGATAGCACCATTTCACAGCAGCTTAACCTGTGGTCTCAGGGTGGTTCTAAAGTAATTAGAGGAAACCTATTAGCTATTCCTATTGAAGATACCGTTATGTATGTAGAACCAATTTATATAGAGTCCTCTAATGAAACATCACTTCCAGAAGTGAAAAGAGTTGTTATCGCCTATGAGGATCATATTGTAATGGAAGAAACCTTTGACGCTTCGTTGGATAAAATGCTTGCCCTGATTAATCCGGAAAGCGAACAAGGATCCGAAGATACAACAGACCCAGGTGACACCGAGGACCAATCCTCACCAATAACAGACGCGGATGAAAAGCTCCTCGAATTCTCTGAGCTCTTTGAGAACTATCAAACGGAGTTATCAGAAGGTAACTGGGAAGAAGCCGGCAAGATCATGAAAGAAATTGAGAGCCGACTAAATGAAGTTGAATAAAAAAAGGAAAGTTTCAGCATTCAAATAAAAAAAAGGTGTTCTCCATGAAGGGAGAACACCTTTTTTATTGGTTTGAATATTAGAACCAAGCAGCACCTACAATAATCAGAAGGATAAACAATACTACAATTAAGGCGAAACCGCCTCCGGCTCCATAGCCGCCGTATCCTCCTACAGGTGCTCCATAGCCGTATCCGCCACAGCCACATCCATAATTACCAAACATATAACTTCCTCCTTTTATTTTTTAGTATCCGTATCCTACATAAGATGCGCCTACAATTATTAACAGAATAAACAGCACAACAATTAAGGCGAATCCTCCGCCGTAGCCACCATATGAACCACTCATTCGTAAACCACCTCCATATCTGCTTACATTGTATCTTATGTAAAGAACTTCACGATGTTATGGACATTATCCCAATTTCACAAAAAAATATAGTAAATGATTTTCTTAACAAATTCCGCAATCACCCTAACGCATCTGTCC
The DNA here is from genome assembly GCF_001310895.1 of Virgibacillus halodenitrificans JCM 12304. Taxonomy (GTDB): domain Bacteria; phylum Bacillota; class Bacilli; order Bacillales; family Amphibacillaceae; genus Virgibacillus_Q; species Virgibacillus_Q halodenitrificans. The sequence continues at coordinate 104,193 of NZ_BAZS01000007.1, forward strand.
CATACGATTCTTTTTTAGTTACATATAATGTCCTAAGCATGTTGGAGGTGAAAATATGTCTGTTCAACATTATCATAATCTTTGTCAACGTTATAAAGGCAAAGCGGTGGAAATAAGAACCCATCGAGGTGAGGTTCATCGTGGAGTAATTAGACATGTAGACCGGCGACGAGTTTACCTGGAACCACTCGGCGGTAGAAGAGATCTAGGTGGTTTTGGGCTTGGATTTTATGGGCCGGCTGGGGATATGGTTTTGGATATCGTCCAGGATTTGGGTACGGACTCGCTTTGGGTGCAATCGGTACACTGGCCTTACTACCTTTCTTCCTTTGGTGAGGAAATAACTTATTTAGTGTACTTCTATGTTATAGCTGTCGAGGACCTCGACAGCTATCTTATTGCCTAAGAAACTTGAAATTAAAACCGGGTTAGGCAAATCTTTGCCTTATGATGGGACGAGTTTATCTTGCTTCCTTACTTGCAAGATAATTGCGTTATTACGCTTAAGAGGGAATGAAAGCTTCTGAAGGGAGATCGAGCATTTCCTTGGTAGTAGTTTTCTTATTGTCTGCATATTTTTTCACTAATTGATATCCAACGCAATACCCCGCCATCTTTGGATGGAATGCCCCGCCATATAAAGTAGAATAATAACTTGAATGCGTTCTTTTCATATTTTTCTTTGGAAATATCAGATTTTCCCACAGTTTTTGAAGCCGCAATTCAGAGTAATAGGTAGTCCAATTAGCTATATTTTCTTCTCCTAAACGTTCACGAACAGCATTTTCAGCTAAACCTTCAAGAATAATGGTATCTAAAAGCGTAAAATCATTTTCCTTCCTATCTACTTTGGATAACCGGCAAACATGATTATATTCATGGGTTAATAATGCTTGAAGTTCCTTCTCTGTATTATTCTCTGATACAAATAGAAATAACTTATCTTTAAAGGTCAAACCTGCTTTTCCGTTATGATCATCTTTTAATCGTCGGTTCTTCGGATCGGATGGAAAAATAAATATGGGAACCTCAGGGCCATTCCATTCACTTTGTAATTTTTTATATTCATGTTGAATTGTTTGCCATACTCCTTTTTTCTGTAATTTTTTTATAAGTTCCTCACCATCGGGGAGTGGTGGTGTATACATTCCGTAGGCTGAAAGGTGATGGTAAATGTCTTCAGCACTTGCGTTAGTAAACAAATTAGTTAATTTTTCGCAAAGGATAACTGGTTTTTCATGAGTATCAAGCAACCATTTATCTGTCTTAACTACTCCCATAAAAACACCTCTACTTTTTATAAGATAAATTTTACCTTTTTCATATCCTTATAAAGGGATTCCAACGACCAGTTTAGGCGGATAGAACTTCCTGGTAGCGATTATGAAGCTCAGGTAGTATCTGTTGACCTTTGAATGCAACTCCAGATCCAGAACAGATAGATGCTGCCAGAGGATCGGTTTGTGTTAGCCTGTCTTCCTTATTCAAAGGCGCCTTCATTTTGTTCTATATTATAAATTATGCAAAGGATGAAGAAAGGGTTTCAAGGTCACTTTCATTCAAATGGTCATACACCCTCTCGTTTTTATGGGTAAAGAATAAACTATATACAAGATGAAAAGGGGGGTGAATTATATATGTTCCCAAGAAAACCAAGAGGGCCAATGCCAAGAGAGAATCCTTTTATGTTTCAACGTCCTCGGCAAGTACCTAAAACGCAACCTAAGCAAAATTTACTCGATGCCTTTCGCACAAGCGAAGGAGGATTGGATTTGAGTAAAATTACTGGTACTGCGCAACAAATGCATAGTCTATACGGTCAAGTAAGTCCGATGATAAGTAAATTCATTACAAAAATAGGTAAATAAATTGCTGGATAGAAAACCAAATTATTGAAAACACTTGCGTAAGCCTACCCGCTGTGTCATTCCCTTCATATTATAAGGTGTAAACAGTAGGGAGGTGCGTTTGATGGACGATATTATCAAGCAAGTAGAGAAAAAAACTGGTGTTAAGGGAAATGATATACAAAATCTTGCCAAATCACTAAGCAATTCTGATCTGCAGGATGAGAAAAGTATTCGTAAATTGGTCAGGCAATTAGGTAAATTAGCAAATAAAAAGGTGAGTAAGCAAACAGAAGATATGATTGTTAACACATTAGTAAATGGAAAGAATAAAGTAGATGCTTCTACTATTTCTAAAATGCTAAAGAAATAAAGTTAATAATCAATAGCTTGTTAATAGATACGATGTTATTGTTGAGATAACATCGTATTTTATTGAAGGAGGATATATATGGAACACAAAGTTGCTTTATCTTTCAGTGGTGGAAAGGATAGTTGTTTGGCACTATATTATTTACAAAAAAAGAATGTAAAAGTCGAATGCCTATTGACAACCGTTTGGACAGAGGAAATGAAAACTTTTGCGCACAATGAACATATAGAACAAATTCGGAAGCAGGCAGATGCTCTAGCGCTTCCATTGCATACCATTGAGACTGATTTTTCAACATATGAAGAAAAATTTGTTCTTAAATTAAGTGAGGTCAAAGATAAATACGGTTTGGATGGAATAGCTTACGGTGACATTTACCTTGAGGGCCACCGCATATGGGGAGAAGGTATTGCTGAAAAGGCTGGTTTGGAGGCGTTTTATCCCCTATGGAGAGATGAAAATCAAGCCAAAGAACTCCTCAAGGATTTTGTTAGACTAGGTTTTAAGGCAGAAATTATAAAAGTGAATAACCAATTACCTAAAGCATGGGTAGGCAGATCAATTGATGAACTGTTTATCAAAGATATCACGCAACTGCAGAGTGTTTGCCCATTAGGAGAATCAGGCGAGTATCATACACGCGTATACGATGGACCAAACTTTACATATTCATTGTATTAACTTTCTCTCATTTTCAATGACTAATTTAAATTTTCATCCTTTTGAATACTTAATTTATTGACGTAGGTATTCAATTTGTCTAAAATAGTTCTGTTAGCAAAAATATTTTCAGACAATTGCGTTATTAACGGAGAGGATGACAACAACATGAATACGCATGATAAAAAGGAAATTGTCAGAAGTGTTCCTCAACAAGGTTTTTTTGGACAACCTAAAGGTTTGTTTACCTTGTTCTTTACTGAGTTTTGGGAACGGTTTTCTTACTATGGAATGCGTGCCTTATTACTATTCTATATGTACAATGAGGTAGCTTATGGTGGTTTAGGAATAGAAGATGAAACAGCAAGATCCATCATGGCGATCTATGGTTCACTTGTATATATGTCAGGTATTATAGGGGGGTGGATTGCTGACCGTTTGCTCGGAACCCAACGAACAGTCTTTTATGGTGGCGCATTAATTATGGCCGGCCATATTGTTCTTGCACTTCCTGCTGGTTTAACAGCTTTCTTTATTTCCATGTTGCTTATTATTGTTGGTACAGGTTTACTAAAACCGAATGTATCCAATATGGTTGGTGACATGTATGCTCCAGAGGATAACCGTCGTGATTCAGGATTTAGTATTTTTTATATGGGAATCAACATGGGGGCATTTATTGCTCCGTTTGTAGTGGGGACACTTGGTCAGGAATATAACTACCACTTAGGTTTTGGTACCGCAGCTGTAGGTATGTTCTTGGGTTTAATTGTATTCATAATTACTAAGAAGAAAAATTTAGGGCTTGCCGGTACGTATGTGCCTAATCCCTTAGAAGCAGACGAAAAGAAAAAAGTATATAGTCGTTTTGGTATAGGGGCAGCTATTATTGCACTATTAGCTGTAATCACAATTCCAACAGGTATTTTAACAATTAACCGGTTTACCTATTTAATAAGTATACTTGGGATCCTGATTCCTGCTACTTACTTTATTGTTATGTACCGCAGTCCGAAAACTAATGCAGACGAAAAATCACGCTTAATAGCTTATATACCCTTATTTATAGCAGCCATGATGTTTTGGGCTATTCAGGAACAGGGGTCCATTATTTTGGCAGAGTATGCTGATAAGCGGACACAACTTGAATTTCTAGGGATTGAAATACAATCATCTTGGTTCCAATCCTTAAATCCACTATTTATTATTGCTCTGGCACCAATGTTTGCAGGGCTATGGGTTAAATTAGGAGATCGTCAGCCATCAACAACCAAAAAATTCTCTTTTGGATTATTTTTTGCAGGCTTGTCTTTCCTCATCATGATTATTCCGTCATTTATGCATGGAACAGATTCTTTGGTAAGTCCAATTTGGTTAGTATTAAGCTTTCTTATTGTTGTATTAGGTGAGCTTTGTTTATCACCGGTTGGTTTATCAGCCACAACAAAACTCGCACCAGCTGCTTTTTCTGCTCAAACAATGAGTTTGTGGTTCTTATCAAATGCATCTGCACAAGCAATCAATGCTCAAATTGTGAAATTTTATGACCCAGCCACCGAAATTATTTATTTCGGTGTAATCGGTGGATTTTCTATCTTGCTTGGTATTATCTTGTACGCATTTGCCCCATTAATTCAAAAATACATGCGAGGCGTACGTTAAAACTCAGAATAAACACCGCTTTTATTTAAAAGTGGTGTTTATTTTAATTGTTCTTCTCTTTGAAACTTTTTGGAGGTATAATTCGTATTAAAACATGATCACAACATAGAGGTGAAATTATGAACACAGAAACAAAAGGCCCTCCACTACCAACAAGAAAGCTGGAAAATTCAATTGTGAAGGTATGGAGGATGAGTGCTGCAATTGAAGAGGGGATAGGATTACTCCTGCTAGCTGTTCTGCTTTATTTAGACTATTATTTTGCTTGGCCAGCATGGATTGGCTGGATTCTTATAGTATTCTTATTGCTTACTTTCGTTTATTCTGTTTGGTCAGTAATTATTAGACCTTATTATTTACATAAAAATTGGCGTTATGATTTGAATGAAGCATTTTTGCAATTAAAATCAGGTGCTATTCTTGAACAACATCAACTTATCCCCATGGCGAAAATTCAGGCTGTCTCTACAAAACAAGGCCCACTACTGAGAAAGTATGGGTTATTTTCTATCGAAATCATGACAATGGGGACTTCTCACACTATTCCAGGTATTCCTGAGAAAACAGCCATCGAAGTAAGAAACCAAATTGCCATCTTTGCAAAAGTGAAGGAGGCAGAGGAATGAAAGAGTTGAATCGTTATCACCCATTAACGATTGTATTCGATATGTGGAAGACTGCGAAAAATTCATTTTTTGCTATTTTTTATCTATATATTTTAAATTTTAGCTCTGATTCTACCTTTATATATTATGCAAGGATAGTTTTTTGGATTTTTATTGGAATTACATTCATTACTATTTTTATAAAATGGTATACCAATAAATACACGGTAAATGAAACTTCTTTTAATCTATTTCACGGTATATTTAAAAAAACAAAGCAGACTATCCCCTTTTCCAAAATTCAAAATGTAAATCGTCACACTTCCCTGTTTCACCGTCTGTTTAACGTAACTTCCATACACTTCGAGACAGGTACCGCTGAGGATTCAAGTGTTAAATTTTCTGTAATAAAGCGGACAGCTGCTGACCAGCTTGAAGAGTATATTGCTGAAAAAGGTGAGGGGACAGGAAGCACCATTTCATTCGAAGAATTAGATTCTAATGGAAGGAGTGATCTGGACAGCAGGAAAACAGTTCATTTTCAGCCTGTAAGAAAGGATATTGTAAAAGCATCCTTTACTTCGTTAAGTTTTTTGGTCTTAATTCCTATATTAGGCTCTATCTATTCTAAAATAAATCAAGTACTTGATTTGGAAAAGAGAGCAGAAGGATATTTGTCATATCTTTTGGATGCTTGGTGGATGATTGTAGTTCTTGTGCTTGTATTTGGCTGTCTATCCCTATTAATCGGCATGGCCTGGACGTTTTTAAAATACGGTAAATATGAAATTTCTTCTGATGGTGAGAGGATCTACATAAAAAAAGGAGTTATGGAAACCACAGAATTTTCCATTCTAAAAAGTAGAGTGCAGGCTGTGGAAGTAACACAATCATTTATGAAGCGGTTGCTTGGTCTTGCTGAAGTGAAACTTACAAGTTCAGGAAGTTTCAGTGGTGGGGAAGAACTCGAAGTGAATACATTATATCCCTTCCTACCATTAAATAGAGCGTATGATCTGATTACAGAACTGTTGCCAACATACGAAGTAGCTTCGCATTTGTACTCTCTGCCTAAAAAATCGCTAGGTATTCGATTGTTAAAACCGAGCTGGTTTTGGGTAATGGCAACTGGTGCGTTATTTTACTTTCATCCTGTTTTCTTTCAGATGGAAATGACCTGGTTAATTCTTTCCATTCTATTATTGACGCTTATTGTATTTGGGAGGATATTGGATTATTATCACACAGGATATTTAGTCAAAGGGCGATTTATTCAGTTCAGAAAAGGTGGATTTACAACTACCACATTTTTGTCACGGAGAGATAAAATTATCGAAGTTGGGGTTTCTAGTAATTTAATTCAACAGTTTTTAGGTCTCGCTACTGTCACTACTGTAAATAGAGCTAAACCAGTTTATCATAACACCCTTACTGATGTTCCGGTAAATTTTTCTACACTATTTTATTCTTGGTATATGGAAAGAGAAAAAGAAGTAGAGCATGAATAATTTAAGTAAATAAAAAAGCTGCCAATCGTTGGTAGCTTTTTTATTTTGATTTTGAAACTTTTTGAATAAACATTTGGTATTAGAAAATACTATGTAGAGAATTTTAGTCTTATTGGAGGCTCTATATGAAATTCTCTCGGTTTCAATTATTCTTTTTAATTATATTGTATGTTGGAATTTCTAATCATGTCATCTTATTGCCGCATTTAATTAGTGTTTCAAATAGAGATGCTTGGATCGCCTCATTAATTGCATACTTTTTTCTGTTAGTCTGGGGAATTATTTTAAAGTTTATATTGAAAAAAATGAACAGAAACTCTTTGCTCGTATGGTCACAAAAGAAAATGGGGAGGGTTATCACTTATACACTCTTATCTTTATTTTCTTTTTACATAGTAATCACTAGCTTAATAACATTTAATGATTTGGTAAACACTATACAAATATATTTTTTACCAAGAACCCCAATTCTTTTTACAGGCTTGGCCTTCCTTCTATTATCTGTGTGTATTGCTTATAAAAATCTTAAAACGCTTGTTTACTTGGCTCTAATACTATCTCCACTGGTTATCATACTCGGGTTGTTTGTAGCTTTATCAACAATGGCGGAAAAGGACTATTCCTTATTATTCCCTATTTTTACAAATGGGATGGAACCGATTTTTAAAGGCGCTATTATGGTTGTTGGAGCGAATGCGGACATTTTGTTTTTATTTCTCATTCAAAACCAGATGAAAAAGGAATATTCTTCATTGGATTTTTTTGTGATAATAACTACTCTAATCATTCTTGTTATAGGACCAACCACTGGCGCAATCGCAGCTTTTGGTCCGGAAATTGCATCGGAAATGCGTTTTCCTGCTTTTGAACAATGGCGATTGGTTAGTATTGGTGAGACCATTTCACATGTTGATTTTCTAGCTGTTTTTCAATTACTGGCTGGTTCGATCATTCGCATGGCGTTAAGCATTTATCTATTGTGGAGTATCTGGGAGAATCCTTCTCTAAAATTTAGGCGGATTCTAATTGGAGCTTATTCTATCTTCATTTTAATTATTATGATGCATCCAAATGCTGATGTGTATTTACAGACAATTATGGAGAGATATTTTTATTTCTATTCGTTCATCTTCGCAATCTTTATCACTGTTTTTCTTCTAATAGCAAGCTACTTTAAAAGAGGAGGAACTAGCTCATGAGCAACCAAAAAATAACCAGTTTAACTAAGCTTAATCAAGCCCTGACCAAAGGCCGCTTAAAATCAGCAGATCTTCAGCGGTTTTTTGTTAATTATGCTGATGTTCAAACGGTTGAAGGAAAGGTTTCGATGTACTATGCAGAAGGTATGATTGATTCTACGCAGCTTAATGAGTTTTCGGAAGCTGTTGAGCAAGCTATTTTAGACAATAAATTGGAGAAAGCCAGTAAAAACTTACCGCCTATTTCCTCTCTGACTTCATTGGATGAAATGATTGAGAGCTTGTTCTCTGGTTTATTAATTTTATATAAAGATGGAGATACATTCTTTTATACAGTTAATATTTCAAAGATACCTAAAAGAGAGCCAGAGGAATCCACCTCAGAAATATCGATTAAAGGCCCGCGAGATGGCTTTACTGAAGAAGTTAATGTAAATGTTTCATTAATTCGAAAACGATTAAAATCAAAAGAACTGTATAATCAGGCATTTGAATTAGGGAGTATAAGTAAGACGAAGGTATCTTTGCTTTATTTGAAGAATAGGGCTAACTCTAAAGTTATTAAAGAAATAGATCACCGTCTCAAAAAAATACAAGTAGACAGTATTATAAGTAGTGGGCAGTTGGAGCAATGGTTGTCTGACCGTACATTTTCCCTATTTCCTTTATTTGACTATATAGCCCGTCCGGATTTTGTTGTCGAGTCTTTATTAAAAGGAAAGTTTATACTTATCGTGGACGGCTCACCCTTAGTGTTAATTGGGCCAGTTAATTTGCTCGAATTATTAAATTCACCAGAAGATATTCACTATTCCTTTCAAATAATTATATTTCAAAAGATATTTAGAGTTATGGGGCTATTTGCGGCAATCTTTTTGCCGGGATTTTGGGTAAGCATCACTTCAGTTAACATAGATCAACTTCCTCTTAATTTATTGGCCACAATAGTGGAATCCAGGCAAGGAATGCCGTTACCGTTTGCTTTAGAATTTATTTTCATCCTGGTACTGTTTGAAATTTTACGAGAAGCAGGTATTCAAATGCCTAAGCCTATTGGGCAAACGATTACAGTGGTTGGAGGTTTAATTATTGGTGATGCGGTTATTAGAGCCGGCTTAGCTTCCCCAACTTTAATTGTAGTAATTGCTGTTTCTGTTGTTTCCACCTATACATTAGTAAACCAATCGCTCGTAGCTAGTGTGAGTATACTGCGCGTTTATCTAATTCTAACATCAGCTATTTTAGGGGTTTATGGTTTTATTCTTGGATTAATAAGTATTTTAGTCTATTTGTGTAGACTGGAGTCATTCGGTATATCTTATGTACAGCCAATTACTGAGATTAACTGGAAAAAAATTAATTCTTCAATCTTCTTTACATTGTTAAGAAAAAGAAAGCCAAATACTCTTCATAATAAGAAATGAGGTATGGAATATGCAGAAGCTAATTATAGTTTGTATTTGCTTATTGTTGCTTATGGGATGTAGTGACATTAAAGAAATTCAAAAGATGAACTATGCTACTGCAATAGGCATTGAATACAAAGAAGGAAGATATGTTACTCATGTCCAGATGGTCGGGCTAAACAGTTTATCGAATGTAGAGGGTGCGCAAGGTGCTACAAGTCAAATTCTTGTCTCTGAATCGTCTGGGGAAACTTTTAATGATGCCTTGTTTGATTTGTATAATACTGCTCAAGAGAGAATTATCTGGTCTCATGTAAGTAGTATTATACTTGATGAATCAGCGATTAAAGAAGGATTTGATGATATTTTGGACGGAATTCTTCGCTATCATGAATTCCGTCCAACACCTTGGATATTTGGTGTGAAAGGAAATATGACCGAGATAATGTCAACACCAGGTTTTTTTAACCAGCCTCCTACTGAAACCATTTTGCATAACCCGGAAAATATTGAAGAACAGGATTCTATTATTCGACCTATAAAGCTTCATCAGTACGCAAGAGAAATAACAGAACCAGCTTTTACAACCTTTTTACCTTCTCTCTATGTAAATAAGAAGCAATGGGAACAAAATCAGGAAGATGATCCGAAGCTTTCTTTTGATGGTGCTTTCTTTATGGGGCAGCAAGGAGTTAATAAGTATTATGAATTGGATGAAATTAGGTCAATACGGTGGGCAACCCCAGATACCAAGCGGACTTCAGTCACAATTCCGTATCAAGATAGTAAATTGCTTGTTGTAATAGAAAATATTCGAATTAACAAACAATATCATAGGAAAAAAGGAAAGCCTCAAGTAGATTATAACGTGAAGTTTGATTCTTATGTAACAAACCAAAAGAATCGAGCCTCTTTAAATAATAATGAAATAAGTAAAAAAATTTCTTCTCTAATAAAAAAGGAAATCATTGATTTTTATGAATTGGGCAAAGAGGATGGGGTTGACTTTCTAAACTTAGAGTATGAGTTGTACCGGGAAGATTACAAGTTGTGGAAGCAGTTAAAGAACGAAGGGCTATATTTGAAAACGATTAAACTTAATCCGAAAGTAGATGTTTATTTACGGCATTCAGGTGCAGGGAAAATTAAATAATTGGGTTTGGAAAATTTAAGTATTGAAGTTAACAAACATCTATTTCAAAAGAATGTGACATAGCGTGATTGTTTAAGATCAATAGTTAGTATGGAGGTGGTGCCGCAATGACTTTAGTTCGTTTAGGCTATTCAGCAATAAGTACGCACGTAAAAAATAGCTCTACATCAAAAACAATGACTTTTTCCCGCTATTCACAAATAGAAGATAAGAATGCTGCCTTAAGAAAAATAGTTCAAATTGCAGCAACGAATTTAGCTAATCTTCTACGGTTATTAAGACATAATGTTGCACATGGTATCCATTTTTATCGTATGTCATCTAAGTTAATTCCTCTTGTAAATCATCCAGAAATACCAAGGTGGAATTATGTAAAGCACTTAGAAGAAAGTCTCCATAACATACGTGCGTTTTTAGAAAGTCATCCTAGGATGAGAGTGGACTTCCATGCAGATCACTTTGTGTTAATCAACTCACCGAAAAAAGATGTCTTTAATCAGGCTGTAAGAACACTAAGAATGCATGAACGTTTACTCAGTGGTATGGGGATACATCCAGAGCATCGGTGTGTCATGCATGTAGGAGGTGCGTATGGCAATAAGGAAAAAGCGTTAGAACAGTTTATTCATAATTGGGGATTTCTCTCTGCTGATTTACAAAAGATGCTTATTTTAGAAAACGACGATAAGACTTTCGATCTTAGTGATACACTGTTTCTTTGTGAAAAATTAGGAGTCCCATTTGTTTTTGATATTCATCATCATTTTGCCAATCATAAAAAGGGTGAACGTTGGGAGGAGCATTGGCCACGTATTCTTAAAACGTGGGAACATTCAAGCTTACCTATTAAAATGCACATCTCAAGTCCGAAATCGGAATCTAATTACAGATCTCATGCTGATTTTATTAACAGCGAAATGTTTATGGGTTTTCTTAAGGTAATTAAAGGGAGTGTTCAACAAATAGATTGCATGATTGAAGCAAAGCAAAAGGACAAAGCTTTATTTCAATTAATGAAGGAAGTTCAAAATTATTCTGAAGCGGAACTAGTGGATGGAGGAAGTTTTTTAATTAAATAAAATGAGGAACTTTTATATTTGTAAAAACTACCTATAATATAATTGTCAAGAACAACCACCCTATGTAGTGAAAGGGAGGTTATTGCATGAATCAACAATTAAGAAACATTATGACATCCAATGTATTTACAGTGAAGGAAACACAGTCGATACAGGAAGCAGCTGCGATAATGAGTGAGAATAACATTGGGGCAGTTCCTGTTGTTAATCAAAATGGGCAAATGACTGGCATTATTACGGACCGCGATATTACGCTTCGTTCGACAGCACAAGGAGAGGCGTCCCAGACACCAGTTTCAGAAGTAATGACAGCACAGAAAGTTGTTCAAGGTACACCTGAAATGAATGTGCAACAGGCTGCCCATATGATGGCTCAGCAACAAATTAGACGCTTACCGGTTGTAGAAAATGGAGAAATTGTTGGAATGGTTTCTTTAGGGGACCTTGCAGTAGAAGATCAATATAATCAACAAGCTGAACAAACGCTGACAGATATTTCAACACCATCTAGTCCTCAAAAGTAACGATAAATGAAATGCTTTAACTTCTCTACCAATTTGTTGCCAAATTATAATTTGGCAACAACTTTATGTTTTATAATAGTATAGAGTGGGTATATAAATAAGTGTAGCTATTTTTTATAGTTGACAAGCAAAGGCATGGGCTGTAATATTAATCTCGCTGTTCAAACAGAATACAAATTTTTCAGCACATCCCATTCATTATCATTCGAAAAAAACATATTGACCTCGTATATTAATATATGGTATATTAATTGGGTCGCCAATTTGGGAGAACAATGTGAAACTTATAAACTATGAAAAAAGTTGTTGACACATTATTCTCTGGGTGGTATGATATTAAAGTCGCTTTTTTGAAGTGACACTCTAATTTGCTCTTTGAAAACTGAACAAAACAACCAGTATGTCAAGAAAAACATGACGTTTTTCGTTAATTTTTAAAAAGCCAGAAGTTATTGCTTCTGCAGCTAAGACATGAGATAAGATTGATTGGTGTCGATCTTATTCAAACTTTTATGGCAAGAAGAACTCGTTTCTTCGTTGCACAAGCGCAACTACGCTTTTGATAAAATCAAAAGCTAGTTTTCTTTGGAGAGTTTGATCTTGGCTCAGGACGAACGCTGGCGGCGTGCCTAATACATGCAAGTCGAGCGCGGGAAGCAAGG